>DAIDLH010000076.1 GCA_027449605.1 Candidatus Muproteobacteria bacterium
ATCGACGGCGGTGTTTGGCACCTCGATGTCGGCTCATCACATCCTGGGGCTGTAGCCGGTCCCAAGGGTATGGCTGTTCGCCATTTAAAGTGGTACGCGAGCTGGGTTCAGAACGTCGTGAGACAGTTCGGTCCCTATCTGCGGTGGGCGTTGGAGATTTGAGAGGATCTGTCCTTAGTACGAGAGGACCGGGATGGACGAACCTCTGGTGTTCCGGTTGTCATGCCAATGGCATTGCCGGGTAGCCAAGTTCGGACGGGATAAACGCTGAAAGCATCTAAGCGTGAAACCCACCTCAAGATGAGATCTCCCCGGGAGTTTAACTCCCCTGAAGGGCCGTGGTAGACCACCACGTTGATAGGCTCCATGTGTAAGCGCCGTAAGGCGTTGAGCTAAGGAGTACTAATTGCCCGTGTGGCTTGACCATATAACACCCAAAACGCCGGGTGACTGGTCAACGCCGAAGCAACACCACCCGCGCTTATTACATACTGACACTGCCCGAACATAGGCTGTGGCATGAAAATGCGACAGCGTAAAAGGTCTGCCTGGCGGCCATAGCGAACAGGAACCACCCGATCCCATCCCGAACTCGGAAGTGAAACTGTTCAGCGCCGATGATAGTGTGGGGTTCCTCCACGTGAAAGTAGGACACTGCCAGGCTTTTTAATCCAAAACCCGCCAGCGCAAGCTGGCGGGTTTTTCTTTGTGCATCCGTCTGGTTATTTATTACCGTCCGTCCGGCACGCGCTTGCGGGGCGCGCAATATCGGCTAGGGTTTACTTAGAGAAGAAGTTGTAACGGAATCACGGAATTGATGCCTGAGAACCAAAGTTTGTGAGATAATGTTTTAGCAATGAGTTTTTCCGCACGTTGTGCCCCCCCTGCAGGTCTGCATACCCAGACGGAAGCATCGACTACAGGTAAACCCACCGCACAGCGGTTGAAGCTGCTCAGCTACAACATCCAGGCCGGCATCGCCGCGAACGGTTACCGTCACTATCTGACGCACAGCTGGAAACATGTCCTGCCCTGCACCAAGCGCCTCGACAATCTCAGCCGCATCGGCTCGCTGATCGGCGATTTCGATATCGTCGGCCTGCAGGAAGTCGACGGCGGCAGTCTGCGCAGCGGGTTCATCAATCAGACGGAATTCCTGGCGATTGAGGGACGGTTTCCCTACTGGTACGATCAGACCAATCGCAACCTCGGAAAATTCGCGCGGCACAGCACCGGGGTACTGAGCCGCCTGTGTCCGGCGGAAGTCACCGAGGTGAAACTGCCCGGCATGATCCCGGGTCGCGGCGCGCTCACGCTGCGTTACGGCCACGGCGACGATGCGCTGATTCTCGTGATCGCGCATCTGGCGCTCGGGCAACGCGCGCGTTTCCGCCAGGTCGAATGCATCGCCGAAATCGTCCGCGATTACCGGCACGTGATCGTGATGGGAGACATGAATTGCGGCACGGACAGCCGCGAGATCGACTGGCTGGTGAAGCGCACCGCGTTGCGCGAGCCGGCGCATCATCTGCCGACGTTCCCGAGCTGGCGTCCGTCGCGCAACCTGGATCAGATCCTGGTGTCGCCTTCGCTCGAGATCGAACGGATCGAATCGCTGAGTTGCGCCTTTTCGGATCACCTGCCGATCGCCATGCAGGTGGTGCTGCCGATGTCGCTGCCCCGGTTTGACAATCAGCACGCGCCGCGCGCGTTGCCGCTGGCCGGCGCGGCCGCCTGAAGGGAAAGTCAGCCGCGCTTCCGCAGTTCCTCGACGATCATTTCCACCAGTTTCAGTCCCGCCGGGCTCATCCCGCGCGCCAGTTTTTCCACGTCGTTTTCGCCCTGCTCCATCTGTGACAGCGCCGACGCCAGTCGCGCCATGTCACCGCCCGCCTGACGCATCTGGATCGCCATGTCCGCCAGCGCCTTCAGCGCCTCGACGTTGCCCTGGCGGCTGGCGGCGATCATGGAGGCGAGGCCCGGCGCGGCGTGATTCGGATCGACGGCGGCGTTGAGATCGGGAAGCGTCTCCGGGTTTTGCAGCCCGCGCAGGATCGCCTCGGCGATGGTGCGGTCTTCCTCGTCCAGACCCAGCAGCACGGCGGTATCGCGCTGACCGCCGAGGATGCGCCGGATCACGGCCACCAGCCGGGTCCAGCCGTTGTCCTCGGAAAGTTTCAGCAGCTGATCCAGCTGCGGCATCAGGTCGCGGTTGTGGCAGGTGCGCACCACCGCATGCACCAACCCGGCGTGGGCCGCGAGGATTTGCTGGTCTTTTTCGGGCAGCGAGGCCATCGTCAATTTCCTTCAAGGCTTTGATGAATCCGGCAAATATACTACGCTTGCCCCGGATGAAAATCATTCATACGCCGTGAGGCGGGCGTCATGATCGGACTGCTGCAGCGCGTGCGCAGCGCCCGGGTCGACGTTGACGGCCAGACCGTCGGCGCCATCGGTCCGGGCGTGCTGGTTTTTGTCGGTGTCGAACAGGGCGATGACGAGACGAGGGCGGACCGGCTGCTGGAACGGTTGCTCGGTTATCGCGTGTTCCCGGACGCGGACGGCAAGATGAATCTGAGCGTGAAGGACATCGGCGGCGGATTACTGCTGGTTCCGCAATTCACGCTCGCGGCGGACACTAAGAAAGGCATGCGCCCGAGTTTTACGCCCGCGGCCTCGCCGGAAGACGGAAAACGTCTGTTTGAATATTTGACGGCGCGAGCGCGCTCGCAGCACCGGCCGGTTGAGACCGGACGGTTCGGCGCCGACATGCAGGTGACGCTCACCAATGACGGGCCGGTGACGTTCTATCTACAAATATAAAAATAAATTGGGGTGAGCGGAGCGAACCCCAACTTATGCGCGATCCACCGGGAAAGCCATGACCTCGGCGATGGAGCGTGCGCCGGCGGCGAGCATCACCAGGCGATCGAAGCCAAGCGCGACGCCGGCGCAATCCGGCAGGCCCTCCGACAGCGCGGCGAGCAGACGTTCATCCAACGGCACGACGGCCTGGCCGGCGGCCGCACGAGCATGAAGTTGCCGCTCGAAGCGGGCGCGCTGTTCGTCCGCGTCGGCGAGTTCGTGGAAGCCGTTCGCCAGCTCGATGCCGTTCAAATAAAGCTCAAAGCGTGCCGCCAGCGGCGGCTCGCCGGACTGGATGCGCGCGAGCGAGGCCTGCGACGCCGGGTAATCGTATATAAAGGTAAGTCGCCCCTGTCCCAGCTCCGGCTCGACCGCGTGCGTGAGCAGCAGGTCGCGCCAGGTGGCGAGATCGTTTTGCGACGTCAGGTCTTTCGGCACGCCGATCCGCCGTTCCCGGGCTATGGCGGCGAAATCCGCGGACGAAGCCGTGTGCGGATCGAGGCCAGCATGCCGCCGGAACGCCTCGCGGTAGGAAAGCCGTTCCGGGGTATCGAGCTTCAGGGTCGGCGCCAGAAGCGCTGTCACCAGTTCGGCCACTTCGTCCATCAGCCGATGATGATCGAAGCCGACGCGATACCATTCGAGCATCGTGAATTCCGGATTGTGCAGCCGTCCGCATTCGCCGTCGCGAAATACTTTGCAAATCTGGTAAATCGAACCGGAACCCGCCGCGAGCAGGCGTTTCATCGGAAATTCCGGTGACGTGTGCAGGTAAAAAGTCTGTCCGTGCGGGAACAGTGGGCCGGCGTAGCGCGTCGCCAGGCTCGCCAGCATCGGATCGGTGATCGCGGCGGTGGACAGGATCGGGGTTTCCACCTCGAGCACGCCGCGCCCGGAAAAAAACGCCCGGATGCTTTCCAGCAACCGGGCGCGGAGCTTCAGGACTTCCAGCGTGGCGGCAGGTTGCCAGTCATCGGAAAGTGGCAAGTTGCAAGTCTCAAGTAGCAAGTGAAAGAAGAGGTATTTTATCCCTTGCCACTTGTAACTTGTTACTTGCTACTGCAGTCATGCGCGCGAGATGTATTCGCCGGTGCGGGTATTGACCTTGATGGTCTCGCCGTTCTGCACGAACAACGGCACGCGCACCACGGCGCCGGTTTCCAGCGTCGCCGGTTTGCCGCCGCCGCCGCTGGTGTCGCCTTTGAGGCCCGGATCGGTCTCGACGATCTTGAGCGTCACGGTATTCGGCGGCTCGACCGCCAGCGGCACGCCGTTCCACAGTGTGATGATGCACACGTCCTGTTCCTTGAGCCACTTGGCGTTGTCGCCCACGGCGTTCTTGTCGGCGGCCATCTGCTCGTAGCTTTCCGGGTTCATGAAGTGCCAGAACTGGTCGTCGCTGTAGAGGTACTGCATTTCCACGTCCGCCACGTCCGCGGCCTCGAGGGTTTCGCCGGATTTGAACGTGCGCTCGATGGTGCGCCCGTTCTTGAGATTGCGGATCCGCACGCGGTTGAAGGCCTGGCCCTTGCCGGGCTTCACGAACTCGTTTTCGACGATCGCGGCCGGATCGCCGTCGAGCATCACCTTGAGGCCGGCCTTGAATTCATTCGTACTGTAAGTTGCCATCACACACCTTATCTATTTAAATACACTTCGTTTGAATCACGTTCACGCATCATCTTTCCCCTCACCCTCACTCCCTCTCCCGCAAGGGGAGAGGGAGGCGAGCCGAGCGCGCTTGCGCGCGACCTGGGTAAAATCGAGCGCGCTATGATACCCGGAAGTCCCGCATTTAGGCAGGTCCCCGCCTGGCAATCGGCCCTGGCCGGCGCCATCACCGACCCCGCGGAATTGCTGGCCGCGGTGGGCTTGGGGACGGAATGGCTGCCGGCGGCGCAGGCGGCGGCGCGGCTGTTCCCCTTGCGCGTGCCGCGCGGTTTCGCGGCGCGCATGCATCACGGCGATCCGCACGACCCGCTGTTGCGACAGGTGTTGCCGCTGGCGGAGGAGTGTCTCGTGGTCGACGGTTTCGGGGACGATCCGGTCGGCGATCTTTCCGCCATGGCCGCTCCCGGCGTGCTGCACAAGTATCGCGGACGGATATTGCTGACGGTGACCGGCGCCTGCGCCGTGCATTGCCGTTATTGTTTCCGCCGCCACTTTCCTTACACCGACGCCAACCCCGCCGCCGATCACTGGAGCCGGGCGCTGGATTACATTTTGCGCGACGACTCGATCACCGAGATCATTCTGAGCGGCGGCGATCCGCTCAGCCTCTCCGACCGGCGTCTCGCCGACCTGGCGCGGCGCCTGGAGGGCATCGCGCATCTGCGGCGTTTGCGTGTGCACACGCGCCTGCCGATCGTGTTGCCGGAGCGCGTCACCGACGAGCTGCTCGGCTGGCTCGGCGCCACGCGGCTCAAGACGGTAATGGTGGTGCACGCGAACCACGCCAATGAAATCGATGCCTCGGTCGGCGATGCGCTCGCGCGCCTGAAGCGAGCGGGGGTGGCGCTGCTCAACCAGTCGGTGTTGTTGCGCGGCGTCAATGACGAGGCCGATGCCCTGATTGCACTGAGTGAAAAATTGTTCCAGGCGGGAGTATTGCCTTATTACCTGCACCTGCTCGACAAGGTCCGTGGCGCAGCGCACTTCGGGGTGAACGAGTCCGAGGCGGCGCATCTGATGGCGGAACTCAACGCGCGTCTGCCGGGTTATCTGGCGCCGCGTCTGGTGCGCGAGGAACCCGGCGCGCCAGGCAAAGTTCCGGTGACATGATTTTCCCGCGATCCGGCCGCGTCGGCAGACGGGGGACAGGCTAGGGTCAAGCCGGATCGCGTTGCACGATGTGAAAAAATAATCGCGGCGCCCGCGACGCGCCGCGAAACGGAATTCACGGCCCGGCCCGCCGGATTGGGGCCTTTCCCGTTTCGATCTCCATGTCAACCGCGCAGGATCAAGATGATTTCATCAAAATAACCCCGGGAACATTGCTGGATATCGGCCGATAATCGAGAGTAGACTAATACAGCAGTGTTTGGATACCTGATGTCTTTTCTTTCACAGACAACTTGCAACAAGGAGGAAGCGATGAACAAGAAAACCACAAGTAAATCGAAATCCGCCGGTTCGAAGAGTTCCCGCCAGCCGATGTCGCGTCGTAAATTCCTGGCGGCCACGGCGGCTTCCGTGGGTGGTGCGGCCGCGATCGGTTTCCCCATGATTTCACGCGCCGAGGCGATCTCGATGCGTTTCCAGAGCACCTGGCCGACCAAGGACATCTTCCATGAGTACGCGCTCGATTTCGCCAAGAAAGTGAACGACATGTCCGGCGGTCGTCTCAAGATCGACGTGCTGCCCTCGGGCGCGGTGGTCAAGGCCTTCGACCTGATCGACGCGGTGAACAAGGGAACGCTCGACGGCGGCCACGGCGTGGCGGCCTATTGGTACGGCAAGAATTCGGCCTATTCGCTTTTCGGTACCGGTCCCTCGTTCGGCATGGACGCGAACAACCTGCTGGCCTGGGTCGAGTATGGCGGCGGCAAGGACCTGTACGACGAGTTGCAGCACCAGATCATGAAATTCGACGTGCAGGGATTCCTGTACGGGCCGATGCCGACCCAGCCGCTCGGCTGGTACAAGAAGCAAGTCAAGGGTCCGGGAGACTTCAAGAACCTCAAGTACCGTACCGTCGGGCTGTCGGTCGATGTGTTCAAGGAGATGGGCGCGGCGGTGGTCGCGTTGCCGGGCAGCGACATCGTGCCCTCGCTCGATCGCGGCGTGATCGAAGCGGCCGAGTTCAACAACGCCTCCTCGGACAAGGCGCTCGGCTTCCAGGATGTTTCCAAGATCCTCATGCTCCAGAGCTACCACCAGCCGCTCGAAGTGTTCGAAATCCTGTTCAACAAGAAGAAGTACGACGCGCTGCCGGCGGAGCTTAAGGCGATCATCCGCTACTCGGTGCAGGCCTCGAGCGCGGATATGTCGTGGAAAGCGATCGATCGCTACTCGAGCGACTACATCGAGCTGCAAACCAAGTACGGCGTCAAGGTCTTCAAGACCCCGGAGAGCGTGCTGAAGGCGCAACTCGCCGCCTGGGACCGCGTGATCGCCAAGAAGTCGGGGGAGAATGCATTCTTCGCCAAGGTGCTCGAATCGCAGAAGAAGTGGGCCATGCGGACGGTGAAGTGGGCCGAGGACACGATCGTCGATCCCAAATTGGCTTACGATCATTGGTTCGGCAAGGGAAAGAAGGCCTGATTCGTCCGAGCGTCGTCTGAAACATCCGGCGCGTGGACGCGCGCCGGATGTTTTTTATGGGCGGGGTGTGCATGCAGCGTTACCTGTTTCTCATTGACCGTATCAGCGAATGGTCGGGCAAGGCGTTCGCCTGGCTCATCGTGGTCCTCACGGCGATCATTTCTTACGATGTGTTCGCGCGCTACATATTCCGCGCGCCCACGGACTGGGCCTACGACGGCTCCTATATCCTGTACGGTTCGCTGTTCATGATGGCGGGCGCGTACACGCTGTCGCGCAACGGCCACGTGCGCGGCGACGTGCTCTACGGTTTTTTCCCGCCGCGGCTGCAGGCGGGCCTGGACCTGGCGCTTTACCTGCTGTTCTTCATCCCCGGCATCGCGGCGCTCGCCTACTCCGGCATCGACTTCGCCAGGATTTCCTGGTCGCTCAACGAGCATTCCAGCACCATGTCCGGCGGACCGCCGCTGTACCACTTCAAAACCCTGATCCCGATCGCCGGCGCTTTCGTGCTGTTGCAGGGGCTGGCCGAGATCGTGCGCGCCATCCAGTGCCTCAGGACCGGCGCGTGGCCGAAGCGCGCGCACGACGTCGAGGAAGTGGACGTGGAGGAGCTGAAGAAAATGGTGGGCGCGGAAAGCAAGACGGTTGAGGGCCTGCGCTTCACCGAGGGCGAGCCGGCCGACCTGCGCAAGCAGGCGCTGGATGCCGAGAAAGAGCAGGAGAAGAAGAAATGAGCGTCGCCGGGGCTTTCAGGAACCCGATGACCATCGGTCTGTTGTCGCTGAGCGTCGTGCTGGCGCTGGTCTTAGGGGTATTTTTCTCGGCCGAGCACATCACGCAGGGACATCTCGGCCTGCTCATGCTCGCGCTGATCGTGATCGCCATCATGCTCGGGTTTCCCACGGCGTTCACGCTCATGGGCCTCGGCGTGATTTTCGGGTTCATGGCGTACTACACGCCCGATCAGTCCTGGTGGCAGAACTCGGTGTTCGACCTCATGGTGCAGCGCACCTACGGCGTCATGACCAACGACGTGCTGATCGCGGTGCCGCTGTTCGTGTTCATGGGTTACATCGTCGAGCGCGCCAATATCGTCGACCGGCTGTTCCATAGCCTGCGCCTCGCGATGCGGCGCGTGCCGGGTTCGCTCGCGGTGGCCACCGTCATTACCTGCGCGGTGTTCGCGACCGCCACCGGCATCATCGGCGCGGTGGTGACGCTCATGGGGCTCCTGGCCATGAAGCCGATGCTGAAGGCGGGTTATAACGTACGGCTCGCCGCCGGCTCGATCACCGCGGGCGGCTGTCTCGGCATCCTGATCCCGCCTTCGATCCTGCTGATTCTCTACGGCGCGACCGCGAGCGTCTCGGTGGTGCGGCTGTACGCGGGCGCCTTCATCCCGGGTTTCATGCTCGCTGGTCTGTACGTCATCTATGTGATGATGCGCGCCAAGATCAACCCGAGCCTCGCCCCGCCGCTGCCGAAGAAGGAATACGAAGGCGTCACGCGCACGCAGGTCTTCAAAAACCTGCTTACCTCGTTCGTGCCGCTGACCGCGCTGATCCTGGCGGTGCTGGGTTCGATCGTGTTCGGGCTCGCCACGCCGACCGAGGCCGCGGCGCTCGGCTCGCTCGGCGGTCTGCTGCTGGCGGCCGGTTACCGCCAGCTCACGTTCGGGCGGCTCAAGGAATCGGTGTTCCTCACCGCGCGCACCACGGCCATGGTGTGCTGGCTGTTCGTCGGCTCGAACATGTTCTCGGCGACCTTCGCGCTGCTCGGCGGCCAGGAGGTCATCGAGACCTGGGTGCTGTCGCTCAACATGACGTCGACGCAGTTCATGCTGCTGTCGCAGGTGATCATCTTCCTGCTCGGCTGGCCGCTGGAGTGGACCGAAATCATCGTGATCTTCATGCCGATCTTCCTGCCGCTGCTGACCCACTTCAACGTCGATCCGCTGTTCTTCGGGCTGCTGGTGGCGCTGAACCTGCAAACCGCGTTCCTGTCGCCGCCGGTGGCGATGGCGGCGTTTTACCTGAAAGGCGTGTCGCCGCCGCACGTGACGCTGAACCAGATTTTCGCCGGCATGATGCCGTTCATGGCGATCCAGGTGCTCATGATGTTCCTGCTCTACATGTTCCCGCAGATCGGCCTGTGGCTGCCGAGCATGCTGTATGACTGAGCGGCGCTGAGCAGGCGGACGGAGCGGCATGAAACCGAGAGTGCTGGTGACTCGCGAAGTATTCGATGAAACACTCGATCACCTCGCGCGGCACTTCGAGGTCGAATCGAACCAGTCCGACGCGCCGTTGACGCCGGCGCAACTGGCCGAGCGCCTCGCGGACAAGGACGGCGCGCTGACCGTGCTCACCGACCGCATCGACGCGCCGCTGCTGGCGCAATGTCCGAAACTCAAGGCGGTATGCAACATCGCCGTCGGCTTCAATAACTTCGACCTCAAGGCCTGCGGCGAGCGCGGCGTCATGGCCACCAACACGCCCGGCGTGCTCGACGCCTCGACCGCGGATTTCACCTGGGCGCTGATTCTGGCCACGGCGCGGCGCGTGACCGAGTCCGAGGCCTGGCTGCGCGCCGGGCAGTGGAGCGGCTGGAAACTGAAGCAGTTTCTCGGCGCCGACGTGCACCACGCCACGCTCGGCATCCTCGGCATGGGGCGCATCGGCCAGGCCGTGGCGCGCCGCGCCCGCGGCTTCGACATGACCGTGCTGTACCACAATTCCCGCCGTCTGTCGGCGGAAGTTGAGAAAAGCTGCCACGCCGCGTATGTAAGCATGAATGAACTGCTCGCGCGCGCCGACGTCCTCACGCTGCATGTGCCGTACTCGCCGGCGACGCACCATATTATCGGTGCGAGGGAACTGGCCAGGATGAAACCCGACGCGATTCTCGTCAACGCCGCCCGTGGCGGGGTGGTGGACGACGCGGCGCTGATCGAGGCGCTGAAGCGCGGCGCCCTCGCCGCCGCCGGTATGGACGTATTCGAAAACGAACCGCGGCTGAACCCGGAATTCCTGCAACTGAAAAATGTCGTGCTGACGCCGCACATCGCCTCCGCGACCTCCGCGACGCGCCGCAAGATGGCGATGACGGCGGCGGAGAACCTGGTGGCGGCGCTGACCACGGGCCGGCCGCCCAACCTGTTGAATCCTCCCGCCTGAATGCCGGAAGCGCTGCATCATCTGGGCGTGAAGGACGCCCTGCAGGGACTGCGTGAAGAACGGTTCACCAGCGAAGCGCTGACGCGCGACTGCCTGACCCACATCTCGCGGCTGGATCCGAAAATCCAGGCCTGGGCCTGGCTCAAGTCCGAGGCGGTGCTGGAAACCGCGCGCTCGGCGGATCACCACCGGCGCGCGGGCAAGCAGGGCGCGCTGCTGGGCGTGCCGGTGGCGATCAAGGACATCATCGACATCCGCGACGTGCCGACGCGCATGGGCTCCAAGGTTTTCGAGGATTACCTTCCGACCGTCTCCGCGCGCGTCGCGCGCCGCCTGGAAGAGGCGGGCGCGGTGCTGCTCGGCAAGACCGTGACCGCGGAGCTGGCGTATTTCGCGCCGGGCAAGACGCGCAATCCGTGGAACCCGGCGCACACGCCGGGCGGCTCCTCGAGCGGGTCCGCGGCCGCGGTCGCGGCGCGGTTCGTGCCGGCGGCGCTCGGCACGCAAACCAACGGTTCGGTGATCCGGCCGGCGGCGTTCTGCGGCGTGGTCGGTTACAAACCCAGCGCCGGGCTGATCTCGCGTTCCGGCATACTCAAGTTCAGCCAGACCCTGGATCAGGTCGGCGTGTTCGCGCGCGGCGTCGCCGACGCCGCGGTCGTGGCCGGCGCCCTCATCGGTCATGCGCCGGACGACCCGGACAGTGTGTCTGATTTCGCGCTGGTGCCGAAGGAGCTCGACCCGAGGCCGCTGTTCCAGCCGCCGCGGCTGGCGGCGGTGCGCTCGCCGGTGTGGCATCTCGCCGACGCCGATCAACAGGAAAATTTCGCCCGGAATGTCACCGCGCTGCGCAAGGCCGGCGCGGCGGTGGAGGCGGCGGTGCTGCCCGACGCGTTTCTGCAGGCGCACGACGTCCATCGCACGATCATGCACTACGAAGGCGCGAAGTCTTTCGCCGCGCTGCAATCGCAGCACCGGGAGAGCCTGAGCACCGAGCTCAATCGCCTGATCGACGAGGGCAAAAATATTTCCGAGACTTCCTATTATGCGGCGCTTGAAACCCGCACGCGCTTGCAGGGCGAGCTCAACGATTTCCTGCGGCGCTACGATGCCTTGCTGACGCCGCCCGCGCGCGGCGAGGCGCCCGCCACGCTCGAACACACCGGCGATCCGGCGTTCTGCACGATCTGGACGCTGTGCGGCGCGCCGGCGCTGTCCCTGCCTTCGGGGCTCGGCGCCCACGGCCTGCCGCTCGGATTGCAGCTGGTCGGCGGATATCTGCAGGACGCGCGCCTGCTGCAAGTGGCGCTGTGGTGCGAAACCGTCATCGGTTTCCACGACCGTCCCCCGGAACTTTAGTTCTCGCTGTACGCAATTCGCGCGCCGGGCTCTTTACAGCGGCGCGATTTCCTTTTTAACTGGAGCCACGCATTTTTCCGGATGAGGGCGCGACGATGGCGATAAAACTGGGCTTCATCGGCCTCGGCATCATGGGTCGGCCGATGGCGCTCAACCTGCGCCGCGCGGGCCACGCGCTGTCGGTGTACGCCCGGCGCGCGGCATCCGTGACGCCGCTCACTGACGCCGGTGCCATCGCGCGCCGTTCGCCGCAGGAAGTGGCGGCGAATGCCGACATGATTTTCATCATGGTTGCAGACACGCCGGACGTGGAGCAGGTGCTCTTCGGCAAACAGGGGATTATTCACGGCGCGCGTCCGGGTTCGGTGGTGGTGGACATGAGCACGATCTCGCCGGCGGCCACGCGCGCCTTCGCCGACCGGCTCGCGCAGCACGGCGTCGAGATGCTCGACGCGCCGGTCTCCGGCGGCGAGACCGGCGCGGTGAACGCCACGCTGTCGATCATGGTCGGCGGCAAGGAAGCGGTCTTTCAGCGGGTGAGGCCGCTGTTCGAGGCGCTGGGCAAGAACATCGTGCGAGTGGGCGAGCACGGCGCCGGGCAGGTGGCCAAGGCCTGCAACCAGATCGTGGCCGCGCTCACAATCGAGGCGGTGAGCGAGGCGCTGACCTTCGCGCGCCGCAACGGCGTGGATGCGGCCAAGGTGCGCGCGGCGCTGCTGGGGGGTTTCGCCGGCAGCAAGATCCTCGAGGTGCACGGCCAGCGCATGCTCGACAACGACTTCAAGCCCGGGTTCAAGGTGAAGCTGCACCAGAAAGATCTGCGCATCGTGATGGAAGACGCGCACCAGCTCGGCGTCGGCCTGCCGGGCACGGCGCTGGTGGCGCAGCATCTGAACGCGCTCATGGGCAGCGGCGACGGCGAACTCGATTCCGCCGCGATCGTGAAAGTGGTGGAAAGAATGTCCGGCAAGCGCGGAACATGACGAGGCGGAGCGCGATCCGCAGCGGCGATCGCGCGGGAGAGCTGGAATGATTGAGTGGCTGTTCGACGTACGCAACTGGATCGCGCTGCTGGAAATCATCGGCGTCAACATCGTCCTGAGCGGCGACAACGCCGTGGTGATCGCGCTGGCGTGCCGCACGCTGCCGCCGGCGCAGCAGCGCCTGGCGATTTTTTTCGGCGCCGCCGGCGCTATCGTGCTGCGCGCCGTGCTCACGGTGTTTGCCGTCCTGCTGCTCGCCCGGCCGTACCTGAAGCTCGTCGGCGGGGTGCTATTGCTCTGGATCGCCGTCAAGTTGTTGTTACCGGATGACGACGGGGACGGCGAGAGCGGGGACAAGGCGGGCATGTTCGCCGCGATCAAGACCATCGTGATCGCCGACCTGGTGATGAGCCTCGACAACGTGCTCGGCGTCGCCGCCGTCGCCAAGGGCGACCTGGTGCTGCTGATTCTGGGGCTGCTGATCAGCATGCCGTTGATCATTTACGGCAGCACCCTCATCATGAGGCTGATGGGAAAATTCCCGGTGCTGATCACGCTCGGCGCCGCGCTGCTCGGTTACGTGGCCGGCGACATGGCGGTGTCCGACCCGGTCGCGGCGCCGTGGGTCGAGGCGAACCTGCCGCTGCTGCATTCGCTGGCCGCCGTGACCGGGGCGGTGCTGGTGGTGGTGACCGGCAGGTTTTTCGCGCGCCGCAAGCGGCGCGAAGTGGTCGAGGTCGCAGTGGAACAACAGCAACCCAAGCCGTGACCCGACGCCGCGTGAACCAACGGGAGGAAAGATGCTCAAGATCGTGCTAGCCGTGGACGGTTCGGAGAACGCCGGCCGCGCCGTGGATTATGTGCTGGAATTCGCGCGCAACAGCCGCGAGCCGCTGGAAGTGCACGTCCTGAACGTGCAGCCGCCGGTCACGTTCGGCGACATCAAGCGCTTCGTCGGCCAGGATGCGCTCAACGCCTATTATCACGACGAAGGCGTCAAGCTGATCGCGCCGACGCGCAAGCGCCTCGACAAATCCTCGGTGGCGCATCACTATCACATCGGCGTCGGTGCGGCGGCGGAGACCATCGTGAACTACGCGCACGAGCACGGCTGCCACCAGATCGTCATGGGCGCGCGCGGGCTGAGTCCGGTTTCGAGCCTGCTCGTGGGTTCGGTGGCCTCGAAGGTGCTGCATCTCGCGAACATTCCGGTCACCTACGTCAAGTAATCGCGGCAGGCGGCGGCGGGTGGGAATCGGGTACAATTTCCGCATGACCACCCGCGCCGAAATCCTCCGGATGCTGTCCGACGGCGCGTTTCATTCCGGCACCGACCTCGGCAAAAAGCTCGGCATCACGCGCGCCGCGGTGTGCAAAAACATCCGCGGCCTCACTCAGTCCGGGCTCGACGTGCATCGCGTGACCGGTCGCGGCTACAAGCTCGACGAACCGCTCACGCTGCTGGACCGTTCCCGTATCCTCAAACAACTGGGCGCCGCGGCCGCGGATTTTCGCGACCGACTTCACCTGTTCGATGAAGTGGATTCGACCAACCGCCGTCTCGCCGAGCTCGCGGCGCAGGCGAAATCCGTCGACGGCCTCGCCTGCCTGGCCGAGATGCAATTGAGCGGTCGTGGACGACGCGGCCGCAGTTGGGTGGCCACGCCGTATCATAATCTCATGCTCTCGATGGGCTGGCGGTTTCCCGGCGGGCCGGCGCTGGTCTCGGGACTGAGCCTCGCCGCCGGTCTCGCGGTGCTGCGGGCGATCGAGGAATACGGCATCAGCGGCGCCGGACTCAAATGGCCGAACGACATATTATGGAACGGCCGCAAGCTGGCCGGGCTGCTCGCGGACGTGCAGGGCGAGGCGTCCGGGCCGACGCTGGTGATCCTCGGCGTGGGCGTGAACGGTTACATCGGTCGCGACGATGCCGAGCGCATCGACCAGCCGTGGGTGGACCTGCGCGAGATCCTCGGCGCGCCCGTCGACCGTAACCGTCTCGCCGCGCTCGTGCTGCGCCAGCTGCGGAGCATGTTTCAGGAGTTCGCCGCGAAGGGATTTGCCCCGTTCCGCGAGGCCTGGTCGTCGCGGCATCTGTATCATGAGCGGCGCGTGCGCCTGATCCAGGGCGAGCGCGAGTTCGTCGGCACCGTCGAGGGTGTCGACGAGCACGGCGGCTTGATCGTGCGCCTTGCCAAGGGGAAACAGGTGTTTCATTCCGGCGAGATCTCAATGAGGGTGGCGGGATGAGCAGGGAGCAGGGGCCCCACCGCAGGTGGGGATGCGACCGTGGCGAATTCCCGCCAGACGCCGACTACGAGAGTTTGGGCTCTGCACGAAACTTATGGAGGCGGCGCGATTGAATCTTCTCGTCGATCTCGGCAACAGTCGCCTGAAGTGGGCGCGGCAGGCGCCCGGCCTGTGGCGCACGGAAGCCGTTGCGCTGGATGACGCGATGTCGTCACTGCTCGACCGGGTATGGCGCGATCTGGAAACGCCGCGGAAGGTGGTCGTGTGCAGCGTCGCGAATCCGGCCCGGCGGCAGGCGCTCGAACAATGGGCGCAGGCGCGCTGGTCGCTCGCGCCACTGATCGTCCGCACGCAAACCGAACAGCTCGGCGTGAAAAATCTTTACCGACAGCCGGAGCAACTGGGCGCGGACCGGTGGGCGGCGCTGATCGGCGCGCGCGGGCTCACGTCCGGCGCCGCGTGCGTGGTGGATGCCGGCACCGCGGTCACGGTGGATGCGTTGTCGGCGCAGGGCGAGTTTCTCGGCGGCGTGGTGTTCCCCGGGTTGCATTTGTTGCGCGACAGTCTCGTGCGCGGGACCGCCGGGATTTCCGCCGCCACGGGCAACGCCGCCGATTGCTTGGCGCGCTCCACCGCCGACGGCGTGGCCGCCGGCACCTTGCACGGCCTGGCGGGCGCGGTGGAGCGGTTGATCGAGGAATATCGCCGCACGCTCGGTGAAAAAATGCAGGTGCTGTTGACCGGCGGTGACGCGCCGGAACTGGCCAGACTGCTGCGCGCGGCGCACACGCCGGCGCCGGACCTGGTGCTCAAGGGCCTGGCGCGGATCGCGGATAGCTTATGAAACTGAAATGGATTTTCGCCGCGCTGGTGCTGGTCAACCTGGGCCTGTGGATGTGGGCGAGCTGGTACAAGGAAACGCCGCTCGAGGAGAACCGCGAGGCGCGCGCGCCGATCGCGTCCGAGAAGATGCGCCTGCTCACCGAGCCGGGCGTGAAGCTGACGCCGCGCAAGGCGCCGCCGCCCGCGAACGCGGAACTGGTGGCGAGTGTCGCGTCGTCCTGTTTTCGTCTCGGGCCGTTCGCCGAGCCGGTGCTCGCCGCCAAAGCCGAAACAAAACTGGGCGAGATGAAGATCGGTTTCAACCGCCGCAGCGAGGAAACCAGAACGATCACCGGATACCGCGTGTTTCTGCCGCCGCTCGCGTCCAAAGAGGCGGCGGAACGCAAGCGCCAGGAACTCACGCGCCTCGGTTTCAAGGATCACGCGCTGATCCAGGAAGAGGGCTGGCACAACGCGATTTCGCTCGGCCTGTTTTCGGTCGAGGCCAACGCCACGGCGCGCGTGCGCGAGCTTGCGGCCAAGGGCGTAGAGGCGAGCCTGCAACCGCTGTCGCAGAGCCGCACACTCTACTGGTTGGACATCGCCGCGCCGATGTTGCCGGAGAATGCCACGAAGCTGAAGCAGAGCGATTGGGGCGCGAAGGACGTCCAGCTACAGGAAACGGCTTGCCCGGCCGGCGCGAGTCCGCCTTTGCCTTCGGCGCCACCGCTACCGCACGGTAACGCGGCCAGGGAAGGTCCGAATAATTCGATGTAGGGCGCGTCCCACGCGCCATTTTTTCGGCTGGTGCGCAGGGCGCACCCTACATTTCAGTTTCCCCTAGCTGAACGATTGCCTGCGCGCAGGTATACTTAGCGTGCCGCGTTTTCGATTCAGCCCGCATAGCTCAGTTGGTAGAGCACCTGATTTGTAATCAGGCGGTCGGGGGTTCAAGTCCCTCTGCGGGCTCCATACATGCCATCCTTGGCGAAGCGATGGTGCATGTCAGATAACCCAGCCCGGCCATCCATGGCCGGGCGTTCGCCGGCGTGAGCGTCCACTGGACGCTCACGTAGTCACCGGCTCACCCCTCTGCGGGCTTCATTCATTTGCCGATCTCGCGCGCAAGCTGGCGGCGCTGGAGAAAAATACGACGCCCAGTTCCGGGTGGTGTTCGACGCCATCCGCGACCTCATGACGCCGCCGGAGCCGAAGAAGAAGCGCCCCATCGGTTTTGCGCCGTAGGGCAAGGACTAGATTCGGCCTGTAAAACATCCCTGATCGGATCGGGTGATTCAGATTGCTGCACATAGCCTCGGCGGCCGGTTCTGATTTAAAATAAGACGCTTTCCCGAAAGCCCTTTTAGGTCGCCTCCAGAACCACCATGGAAAAAACTCCTGCTGACGCGGTCGTCACCGTGCGTCATTATTACCAGTCGCTGCCGGCGCGCATGGCCGCCGTGCGCAAGCGCGTGAACCGCCCGCTGACGCTGGCGGAAAAGATCCTGTACGCGCACAAGACCGACCTGGACGCGGAGCTGCCCGAGCGCGGCGTGACGACGGTGGGGCTGAATCCCGACCGCGTGGCGATGCAGGACGCGACCGCGCAGATGGCGATCCTGCAATTCATGACCGCCGGCCGCAGCGAGGCCGCGGTGCCGACCACGGTGCATTGCGATCACCTGATCCGCGCCAAGGTCGGCGCGATCAAGGACCTTGAAGTCGCCGAGAGCAACAACAAGGAGGTCTACGATTTTCTCGCCTCGGCCTCGGCCAAGTACGGCATGGGTTTCTGGAAACCGGGCTCGGGGATCATCCATCAGGTGATCCTCGAAAACTACGCCTTCCCCGGCGGACTCATCATCGGCACCGATTCGCACACGCCCAACGCCGGCGGCCTCGGCATGCTAGCGATCGGCGTCGGCGGGGCGGATGCCGTGGACGTGATGGTCGGCATGTCGTGGGAACTGCTGTGGCCGAAACTGATCGGCGTGCGCCTGACCGGAAAACTCTCCGGCTGGACCAGCGGCAAGGACGTGATTCTCAAGCTCGCGGGCATGCTCACGGTGGCCGGCGGCACCAACCGGATCATCGAATATTTCGGCGACGGCGCGAGCTCGCTCTCCGGCACCGCCAAGGCGACCGTCACCAACATGGGCGCCGAGCTCGGCGCCACGACTTCGGTGTTTCCGTTCGACAAGCGCATGAGCGATTACCTGCGCGCCACCGGCCGCGCCGAAATCGCGAGTCTGGCGTCCAGCCTGGCGGAACATCTCACCGCCGACGCCGAAGTGCTCGCGCATCCCGACAAGTACTACGACCAGATCGTGGAAATCGATCTGTCGAAACTCGAACCGCATATCGTCGGCCCGCACACGCCCGATCTGGCGCGGCCGGTATCGCGCATGGCGGCCGATGTGAAGTCGCACGACTATCCGGCGCCGCTCACCGCGGCGCTCATCGGTAGCTGCACCAATTCCTCCTACGAAGACATCGGCCGTGCGGCGCACATCGCGCGCCAGGCGAAAGCGAAGGGACTCAAGGCGCGCGTGCCGCTCATGGTCACGCCCGGTTCGGAACAGGTGCGCGCCACGATCGAGCGCGACGGACTGCTCGCCGATCTCGAGGCGATCGGCGCGACGGTGCTCGCCAACGCCTGCGGGCCGTGCATCGGCCAGTGGGAGCGCACCGACATCGCCAAGGGCGAAAAGAATTCGATCCTGACGTCGTACAACCGGAATTTTCCGAAACGCAACGACGGCAATCCGAGCACGCATGCGTTCATCGCCAGCCCCGAGGTGGTGGTGGCCTATGCGCTGGGCGGGCGGCTGGATGCCGACCCGATTCACGACGGCGTGAAATTGAACGGCGGCGCGCTGATGTTCGATGCGCCGAGCGCCGCGGAATTGCCGGCCAAGGGTTTCGATCACGGCCGCGACGGTTATGTCGCGCCGGTGGAAAACGTCGCCACGGCGAAAGTGATGGTCAACCCGAAAAGCGAGCGCCTGGCGCTGCTCGAGCCGTTCGAACCGGTGGACAAGCAGGCCGGTTACCGGGACCTGCCGGTGCTGCTCAAGGCGCGCGGCAAGTGCACCACCGACCATATTTCACCGGCGGGCCCGTGGCTCAGGTTCCGCGGCCATCTGGACCGTATCAGCGACAACATGTTTTCCGGGGCGGATAACGTTTTCGCCGACAAGCCCGGAACCGGCTTCAATGTCCTGACCGGCCAGACCGGCGAGGAACTCCAGAAAATCGCCCGCGCATACAAGGCGAAAGGGCTCGGCTGGGTCGCGGTCGGCGACCAGAATTACGGCGAGGGCAGCTCGCGCGAGCACGCCGCCATGAGCCCGCGTTTCCTCGGCTGCCGCGTGGTGCTGACGCGCAGTTTTGCCCGCATTCACGAGACCAACCTCAAGAAACAGGGGGTTTTGCCGCTGACTTTTGCTGATCCGGCCGACTACGACCGGGTCCGCCGGGATGACCGGTTGAGTTTTGCGGGCCTCGATAAATTAAGCCCCGGACAAGCGCTGGAGGTCCGGATTACCCACGCCGACGGCGGTCACGAGACGTTTTCGGCCCGGCACAGCCTGACTCGGGACCAGATCGCCTGGTTCATGGCCGGGTCGGCGCTGAACCTGATACGCCGGAACCAGAAATAAAGGTTGATACCGGTCGATTGTGTCGCGGAGTTTGTGTAAAAAATCAAGGATATCGGTTGACAAGCGAGGCTTACTCCCGCAAAATTTGCGGCTTCGTTTTTTCCGGAGGGGTTCCCGAGCGGCCAAAGGGATCAGACTGTAAATCTGACGGCTCTGCCTTCGGTGGTTCGAATCCACCCCCCTCCACCAGAGGCGAGCCGGACGGTGCGGTGTTGTGTTGTCAGCGGGGCGAGGCGCGGGTTCATCGCAAAAAAAGTACATCCAAGGCGGGTGTAGTTCAATGGTAGAACCTCAGCCTTCCAAGCTGATGATGTGGGTTCGATTCCCACTACCCGCTCCAGTTCAGGCTGGGCTGTTTTATTCGCCCATATAGCTCAGTCGGCAGAGCACTTCCTTGGTAAGGAAGAGGTCATCGGTTCGATTCCGATTATGGGCTCCAGAATTTTATTGACGAGCGATTTAGAAATTAACGTTCAACTGACAGTGAGATAACAAAGAGGCATCCCGTGTCCAAGGAAAAATTCTCCCGCACCAAACCGCACCTCAACGTCGGCACCATCGGCCACGTCGACCACGGCAAGACCACGCTCACCGCGGCGCTCACCAAGGTGCTGGCCGCCAAGTTCGGCGGCGAGG
>DAIDLH010000077.1 GCA_027449605.1 Candidatus Muproteobacteria bacterium
GCGCCGCCTGCCACAAGTCGGAGGACACCGCGGCCCTGATGAAACCGTACCAGAAGACGAAGTAATGGGGCTAACCGAACAACCAATACCAAATAGTGTGTGTGGGGGAGCCATGATGAACCATCAAAGGAAGAAACCGCCTCTTTCGTTCCCGGATGGGTATGGAGCAGGGTGATCGGGAAGCCCGCGGCAAGAACGGCGGAGGCTCATGAAGTCGACGCCGTCAACGGAAACGCCGCTCCGGAAAGTTTGTGAAATAACAAAAATTAGAATCAGAAAAAAATCAGAATCAGAATAAAAAACCAGAACATGAAAAAAACTCCGGATCAAAATCTCAACGTGAAATCGTTTCGCGTACCGGCAATCGACGCAGTCGTTTGCAAAATGAAAGAAGCGTCCGCTTCGAAGGCGTTATGCAATCGGATGATACATCGATCGAACGGAACAAGTTTTTGTTTTGTCATGAAAAATGATTGTGGCATGTAACGTGCATTGGGGGAAAAAGAGTCCGGCAGGGAATTCACGTTCGCCTGCACAATAATCGAGCACCACCACGAGGAGGGTGAAATGACAGAGTTGCGAGACAACGGCCGAGCCGTCAGCCCGCGCCTGCGCCGGTCGGCGGCGTCGATCATTCTGCTGCTCACGACGCTGGCGGCGGGTTGCGGGAGCGGGACCAATCCCGGCGGCACTACCACGACCAGCGCACTTGCGGTCAGTACGCCCGCGTCGATGACCGTTGAATCGGACGCCGACTACAACAACAACGCCTACGGTTTGATCACCGGCGCGACGCTCAAGCGCTGGAAGGACGACTGGGTCAATCAGCGGCCCGCGGGCATCACCGGCAAGCTGGTGATCCTGCAGGTGTCGGGCGGCGAGGCCGGCTACGAGTATTTCAAGCCGAACAACCTCAGCGTATTCACCTTTCTGGCGGCCGGCGCCGAGTGGGTGATGACCCGCTCCAACGGCGTCATCAACACGTGGAGCATGGTGCTCGACGGGCCGAGCATCGATGCCCAGCTCAAGAAATACGGCATCGATCCACGCGTCGACATGATCGTGTGCGCGCAGGGTTCGGCCAGCACCGGGAACGTCATGAACGAGGGCCGCTGCTGGTTCGCCTTGCGTTACTGGGGCGTGGACGCGCATCATCTGGCCGTGCTCAACGGCGGCAACAAGTGGCAGTTCGACGGCGGTGCCATGGTAGCCGGCGATTTCCAAGCGACGGCCAGCAGTCCGCCCAACAACGGTCTTGTCTCGGTGAAGGATCTGCCGGTGGACAACACCGCGCTGCAGGCGACCGTGCAGGACATGTTGTCGATCCTGCCTTCGACGGACATCAACGTGAAGACCGACGGGATATTCCTCTGGGATGCGCGCAGCATCGGCCAGTACAGCGCGGGCGATATGCTCGAAAGCGGCGATTCTGGATTTCCCGCCTGCGGCACGACCTATTGCACGCCTGCCGTGGGCTACAACTACATGTCGTCGTTTCAGAACAGCGGCTCCCGTCAGGGCCATCCCTTCGGCGCGCTGGACCTCAATTTCAACAACCTGCTCGATGCCACCCAGGGCTACAGCTTCAAGCCCAAGGTGACGCTCGCGAGCTACCTCAACGGCGAGGTGGATGCCACCGGGCACGGGATGGTGGATTCGACGTATAACCTGGTGGGGGCGGGCAACGCCTATCAACCGGGCGACATGATTTATGTGTACTGCGAAACCACCTTCCGCGCCATGATCACCGGCATGGCGAGCGCGGTGATTCTCGGCAAGCCGACGCGCTTCTATGACGGCGCGATGATCGAGTGGAACTCGCTCTCTTTCCTGCAGGATTCCACGGGCAACTACATCCTGCCGCAGGACTCGCCCTGGCGCACCGACGTGAAGTCCTACTTCAAGCCGGCGTCGAGCTACACCCTGGTGGCGCAGCGCCAGATCATCAATCCCTATGCGCCAAACACCGAGGCCATCATCCAGGCGGACAAGGCGTACAAGCAGCCCAGCAGCGCCAGCACCAGCAGCGGCAGCTCCGGCGGCGGTGCATTGCCGCCCAATCCCTGCGGCGGCTGAACGGCTCGAAAGATAAATGAACTTCGATTGCGAGGATAAAGATGAACTCAGCGCATAAAAAAATCACCTCAACGTCCACCCCCCGCCTGTTCCGCCGCCTCGCCGCGGGCCTCGGGATCGTCACCCTCCTGACGCTCGCCGCGCTCGCCGGGTCGGTGTTCCTCGACGCCCCGCGCCATCCGGATCGCACCGCGGCCCCGGCCGCGGCGGCAGCGGGCGG
>DAIDLH010000078.1 GCA_027449605.1 Candidatus Muproteobacteria bacterium
CCACCCACCAGTATGCGTCGCCGGAGGCGACACAAGACCAAGTGCAGGGGCGGAGCTACCCGCCATTAGCTTTTCATCGTCGGCGAAGCCGACACAACAGATCATCCGGCGGGTTACGGCGCGCCCTCACCCCTTGCCCTCTCCCACTCGCGCGGGAGAGGTGGAGTTGGCGATACGGCGATATTATTGTTGGCGCCTAACCCGCCCTACATAATTCAAGGAAAATTACTTGGACTTCGCGTCGTAGCGCTCGATCACCTTCTGCGTCAGATCCATCCCGTCCTCGGCATAGAGCACGCTCAGCTCGTTGACGTCGAACACGATGCTGAGTTTCAGTTCCTTCGCGAGAGCGGCGACCACGGTTTTGATTTCCGCGAGCGACTTATTGGCGAATTCGCTGTCTTTCTTGTTGACGTCCTGCTTGGCCACGCCGACCATTTTCTGGTAAGCCTCGGCTTTTTCCTGGAACGCCTTCTGCTTTTCCTGCTTCTGCGCGTCGGTCAACAGCAGTTGCTCCTTCTGGAACGCCTGCTGCATCGCCTGGAGCTTCGCCTCCTCGCCGGCGATCTGGCTCTCCTTTTCCTTGATCAGCTTGTCGAGCTCGACCTTGTTGCGTTTGCCGACCTTGCTTTCCAGCAACACCCGATGCAGGTTGACGTATCCGATGGCCGGTTTTTCCGCGGCATTTGCCGCGCCGGCAAACACAAAAATCAACAGCGAAACAATAAAGAATTTTTTCATGTCTCGTTCCTTGGGGAGATTATCCGGCCCATGGGCGGCGGGTGACGCATCATATCATTTCCGCGACGACGCGCGCAGCGGGAGGCTCGATGAATTGTCCGGCTCGGGCAGGGCAACAGTTACCGGACGGGCGATTCCGACGGGTTTCAGTTTATCGCTAGGCTGGTTCCGTTTTTGATAAATTCCTCGAACTGGTCCGCCGGAAGCGGCTTGCTCAGATAATATCCCTGCATGGCGTCGCAGCCGTGCTGGCGCATGAAGTTGAGTTGTTCCACGGTTTCCACCCCTTCGGCCACCACCCTGAGCCCGAGGCTGTGCGCCATGGTAATGATGGTGCCGGCGATGGCCGCGTCGTCCGCGTCGCCGGGGATGTCGCGCACGAACGATTGATCAATCTTCAGGATGTTGATTGGGAACCGCTTGAGGTAGCTGAGACTGGAATAGCCGGTGCCGAAATCGTCGATCGAAATCCGGATATCCATGGCCTTCAGCTCGCGCAACGTGCTGACGGAAGCCTCGGCCTGTTGCATGACCAGCCCTTCGGTGATTTCCAGCCCCAGCGAGCCGGGACTGAGACCGGTGTCGTGCAGTATCCGGTATACGGACGCCGGCAGATCCTTCTGATGAAACTGCCGCGAGGACAGATTCACCGCCACGTACAGCGAGGGGAACCCCTGTTTCTGCCATTGCCGGCATTGCTCACAGGCGGTGCGCAGCACCCACTCGCCGATGGGAATAATGAAGCCGGTTTCCTCCGCGAGCGGAATGAACAGCGCCGGTGAAATCATCCCGCGCGCCGGATGCTTCCAGCGCAACAAAGCCTCCATGCCGACAATGCGTCCCGACCGGCAATCCGCGATCGGCTGGTAATGCAGGGAGAGTTCCCCCCGGGCCAGGGCGGAACGCAGGTCGTTTTCCAGCGCCAGCCGCTCGGTGGCCTTGGCGGTCATTTCCGCGACGTAAAACTGGTAATTGTTCTTGCCGTATTCCTTGGCGCGGTACATGGCCACGTCGGCGTTGCGCAGCAGTTCCTGGGCGCCGCGGTCGTCGAACGGATACAGGGTGATGCCCATGCTGGCCGTGACGAAGAGTTCGTGGCCGTCGACGCGAAACGACTGACGAAAGACATCCAGAATCTTCTGCGCGACGTGGATGGCGTCGTCGACGTGCCGCATGTCGGCCAGCACCAGCGCGAACTCGTCGCCGCTCAGGCGCGCCACGGTGTCGCCGCGACGAACCACCCCTCCCAGCCGGATGGCGACCTCGCGGAGAAGTTTGTCGCCTTTTTCGTGTCCGAGGCTGTCATTGATGTACTTGAAACGGTCTAGATCGAGAAACACGACGCCCACCAGCCGCTCGTGACGATCGGCGTCGGCTATCGCCTGCTCCAGGCGCTCGATGAACTGCACGCTGTTGGGAAGGTCCGTCAGGCTGTCGAAGTGGGCGAGTTGCTTCAGGCGCTTTTCGGTCTGCCTGTGCTCGGTGACGTCGCGCGTGATGCTCAGCATCACCGGCGGACCGCCGCGATCGCTGGGCATGGCGACGGAATGCATTTCCAGCCACCGATGGGCGCCCTTGAGTCCGACGATCTCGAACTCCATCTCGGCCTTCTTGCCGCGCAGGACGTTTTCGACATGGGTCCGGAAAGGCTCCCGATATTCCGGAAGCAACAGGTTGAATATCGACTTGCCGATGACCTGCTCGGGCCGGCCGGCCTCGATCATCGCCAGGCCCGCGGCATTCATTTGCAGCAACGTGCCATCCGCGTCGACAATCTTGACGCATTCCGGTTCGGTGTCGATGATCGCGCGCAACTGATTTTCGCTTCGACGCAGCGCTTCTTCCGCGCGCTTGCGCCGGATCATCGAACCCAGCTGCGTCCCGATGCTGGAAACGATGCCGACAAAATGCTCGTCTTCATCGCGCGGTTCACGCACGAAAAACTCCAGCACCGCGATCACCTCGTTTTCCGCCATCGCCGGAACGGCCAATCCCGCCTTCAGGCCGGACTGCAGGATGACGCCGGCGCGCGGGAAATTTCCCTCTCGCGAGATGTCCCGCACCCAGACCGGCTTCTTCAGCGTCCATGCCCGGCCGGGAAGTTCGACACCGGGCGCGAATGTCATGTCGAGACTCGTCTTCCTGAAAGACTCCAGACCTGCGGCGCCCGCGTGCCAGGCCGGCACGCATTCGAGACGACCGGTCTCGCCCGGCATCCATGCCTGCCCCACCAGCCAGCCGGTGGACTCGCACACCTTGCGCAACACCATTTCCAGCGCGGAATACAAATCCTCCGCCTCCGCGACCGCCATCATCATGGTTTGAAGCAAGCGTACTTCTTCTTCGGCGCGTTTGCGCTGGGCGATCTGGTTTTCCAGCGTCAGGTTCCTCGATGCCAGATCGTGAATGCGCTCGCTGCGCCGCCGCAGGAAACCGATCATGACCGCCATGGCCGGCGTCGTGATCGCCCACATCATGACCCGGGCAAAATTTTCTCCCGCATACTCGAAAGGCCGGCCGGGAATCGAAAAGTGGTAGGCGAAGAACGCCCACGCGATCACGGCGCTCACCAGACCGGAGCGCATGCCGCCGTGGAAGGCGGCGAACGCCACGACGAGAAGCAGAACCGCGGGCGGGTTGGGAATCCTGAATCCCGTCAGAACCAGAATTTCAATGAGCGCGATGGCGGTGATCGTCAGCAGCGGGCCGCCGACGGTTTTCCACGCACCCGGGCCGGCCGGGTGCAGTTCCTGCTCAGTGATTGCCATACCTATCCCCGGATCGATGTTTGCGCCTGGGCTCGAGATTCACCTTAAATAATAGGTCAGCCGGGGAGGCAGGCAAGAATTGAATAGCGCCGGGGGCGTAACGACTTCGGCGCGGGAATCAGCGATTTCCGGCCGACTTTCTCGCTCGGCGCGTGCCTATCCATGCTTCGACAGCGACTAGAACGCTCAACAATAAAACGATGGGGTAATTACCGGACCGGACGTACGGGGTGGCTCCCTGCATGGGCTGCACCGATGTCGTCAGCGCGTAAACCTGAAACTGCGGCGCGCGCGCCGTCACGCGACCGTGATGGTCGATCGCGACCGACGGTCCGGTGTTGGCGGCGCGCAGCAGCGGCCGGCCGGCCTCGATGGCGCGCACGCGCGCCATCTGAATGCGCTGATGCGGCGCCAGCGAATCGCCGAACCACGCGTCTTCGCTCACGTTCACCAGCAGCGTCGCGTCCGGCAAGGCGCGGATGACCTCCTCGCCGAAGGCGTCCTCGTAACAGACCGACACGCCGATCTTCTGGCCGGCGGCGAACAACAGCGGTTGATCCGGGAGGCCGGCGCTGAAATCCGACATGGGAATCCGCAGGTTTCGCATCAGCCAGGAAAACACCGGCTCGAGCGGCGGATATTCGCCGAAGGGCACCAGGTGCCGCTTGCGGTAGATGCCCGGCTGCGGGCTGATGCTGGCCACGCTGTTGTAGTAATGCCGCCGGTCCTTGTCGCGCTCCACCACGCCGAACAGAATATCCACGCGCGCACTCTGACCGATGCGCCGCAGACCGTCGAGGTATGCGGAATCGATTTCATCCAGAGAAAGCGGCAACGCCGATTCCGGCCAGACGATCAGATCCGACCGGGGCGCCCCGGCGCTGAGCGCCATGTAGCGGTTCATGATGGCGGCGCGGTTTTCCGGACGCCATTTGGCTTCGAGCGGCACATTGCCCTGAATGAGCGTGACCTGCAGCGGATCGCCGGCGGGCCGGACCCATTCGACTCTTCCGGCAAGCCAGCCCAGGAGCCAGACGACGACCAGCAGCGGCAAGCCGAGTCGCAGAAATTTTTTCGGCTCGCGCGCTCCCCAGGCGAGCAATCCGGCGCTCAGCGCGCACGTGAAACTCACGCCATACACGCCCAGCCACGGCGCGTAGCCGCCGAGCGGAGCGCCGGCCTGGCTGTAGCCCAGGTTGAGCCAGGGGAAACCGGTGAGAAACCAGCCGCGTGTCCATTCGAACAGCGCCCACAGCGACGGAAGCAACACCAGCGCATGATGGATTTCGCGCGTCGCAAAAAATCGCGCCTGCACCCAGCCGAACAGGGCCGGATACAGCGACAGTCCGGCGACGAACAGCAGCACCGCCAGCGCGGCGAGCGGCGCGGGCATGTTGCCGTACAGATGCATGCTGACGTACACCCACGACACGCCGAGTCCGAACATTCCGAACCCGTACAGGAAACCGCGCCACGCCGCGCGGCCGGGAGCGGCGTCTGTCCACAGCACGAACAACAAGGCGGGAGAAACCACCGCGAGCGGGAACAGGTCGAAGGGGGAGAACGCCAGCGGCAGCAGCAGGCCGGCGGCCAGCGCCGCTGCGTCGGCCGCCGCCGGCTGGCGGAGCAAATTACTTCCTGGCTTTTTGCCGGCCCGCTTGTTCAACCGGGGTCACTTTCAGGAGATAAACGCGGCGGCTGTCGGCGCGCAACACTTCGAAACGCAAACCCTCGATGTCGATTTTCTCGCCGCGGCGCGGAACATGCCCGAGACGGTTCATGACCAGGCCGCCGACGGTCTCGATTTCCTCGTGCGCGAGCGCGCTACCGAGGCGCGCGTTGAAATCGGCGAGCGTGACCAGCGCCTTGACCACGTATTCACCGCCGTCGCGCGGCATGACCATGAGATCGTCGTCGATGTCGTATTCGTCCGCGATCTCGCCGACGATCTGCTCGAGCACGTCCTCGATGGTCACCAGTCCCGCGACGCCGCCGTACTCGTCGACGACGATCGCCATGTGGTTGCGGCTGGTGCGAAACTCGCGCAACAGCACGTTCAGGCGCTTGCTCTCCGGCACGAACACCGCCGGGCGCAGCATGTCATGCACGTTGAATTGCGCGCGTTTTTTCTTCTCGAGGAACAGGTAACGCAGCAGGTCCTTGGCGAGCAGGATGCCGATGATCCGGTCCTTGTCTCCGTCGACCATGGGAAAACGCGAGTGCCCGGACTCGATCAAAAGCGGCAGGTATTCCTCGGGCTTCTGGTTCCTGTCCACCACGTCCATCTGCGAACGCGGCACCATGATGTCGCGCACCTTCATCTCGGAAACCTGGAGCACGCCTTCGATCATGTCGAGCGAGTCGCGGTCGAGCAGGTTTCGCTTGGCGGATTCACGCAGGACTTCGAGCAGGTCGTCGCGCGTGGCCGGTTCGCCGAGGAGCGCGTGGCTCAGGCGGTCCAGCAGCGAGCGCGGCGCGGTCGCCGTGTCTTCGGTGGCCGGCTTGTCGTCGTTTTTATCGTTCATTGAATGTAGGGATTGGCGTAACCCAGTTCCTTGAGCAGGCGGATTTCCATCCTTTCCATCACCCGGGCGTCCCGCCGCTTCCGGTGATCGAAACCGCGCAGGTGCAGTATACCGTGAATCACCATGTGCGCCCAATGGGCGTCCGCGGGCTTACGCTGCGCGCGCGCCTCGCGCCGCACCACCGGCGCGCAAATCACCAGATCGCCGAGCGTGTCGCTGCGCGTGCCGGGCGGCGCCTCGAAGGGAAACGACAGCACGTTGGTCGGATGACGCCGGCGGCGGAAACGTGAATTGAGCGACGCCGATTCAGCCATGCCGACGATGCGCAGCCCCAGCGCCACGCGACGCCGCCGCAAACCCCCGAGCGCGGCGCGCGCCCAGCGACGCAGGCTGGGTTCCGCGGGCAAACCGGCGCGCGCCACGCCGTACTGCACGCTCAATTGCAGCCTCATTCGCCGGTTTTCTTGTGCCGCGATTCCACGACGCTGTCATGCAGGTCGTACGCCTCGACGATCTTCTGCACCAGCGCGTGACGCACGACATCCTGCGGAGTGAAATGGGTGAAGGTGATGCCCTCGACCTGGCGCAGTATCTCCATCGCCTGCTTGAGACCGGAAAGCTGGGTGCGGCGCAGGTCGATCTGGGTGATGTCGCCGGTGATCACCGCGGTGGTGCCGAAACCGATGCGCGTGAGAAACATCTTCATTTGCTCCGCGGTCGTGTTCTGCGCTTCGTCCAGAATGATGAAGGATTCGTTGAGCGTGCGGCCGCGCATGTACGCCAGCGGCGCCAGCTCGATGATGTTTTTCTCCAGCAGCCGCGCCACTTTCTCGAAGCCGAGCATCTCGTGCAGCGCGTCGTACAACGGGCGCAGATACGGATCGATCTTCTGTTCGAGATCGCCGGGCAGGAATCCCAGACGCTCGCCGGCTTCCACCACCGGCCGCACCAGCAGAATGCGCTGCACGCGGTTGGTTTCGAGCGCCTCGACGGCGCAGGCCACGGCCAGATAGGTCTTGCCGGTGCCGGCCGGGCCGATGCCGAAATTGATGTCGTGGGTCAGGATGTTCCGGACGTACTGGCGCTGGCGCGTCCCGCGTCCGCGGACGATGCGCTTCGGCGTGCGCAACGTGGTCTCGCGGTCGTCCTCTTCCTCGGGTCCGCGCAGCGCGAACTTCTGCAGCGCGACGTGCACGCCGGCGAGCGTCAGCGTCTCATCGCCCTCGGTGGCGTCATACAGGTCCTTCAGCAGTTGCGCGGCGGCGCTGCTTTCCTCCGGCGCGCCGATGACGCGAAAGACGTGGCCGCGGTTGGCGATCTCGACGCCGAGATATTCCTCGATCTGCTTGAGGTGTTCGTCGTGACTGCCGCACAGGCTGGCAAGCCGGCGGTTGTCCGCGGGAGTGAGGCTGAATTCGATGTGCTTGGGTTTAGGTTTCAATCGCGCGACGCGCTCCGGCTGGAGACATTGTCATCATATTAATAAGGACAACCGGGCGCAAATCAAGCGCGGCGTGCGCACGGCTCGCCGGACAGCCGTCCGCGCAGGGAATTGGTCAGCGCCTCGGTGATTTCCACGTCCACGAACCTGCCGATCAGCCCGGAATCGCCGGCGTCAAAGTTGACGACGCGATTATTTTCGGTGCGTCCGCAGAACTGGCTCGGCGACTTGCGCGCCGGGCCCTCGACCAGAATACGCTGCGTCGTCCCGACCATGCGCCGGCTGATGGCGGCGGCCATTTCGATGTTGCGGCTTTGCAGGCGCGCGAGCCGCGCCTCCTTCACCGCTTGCGGCGTGTCGTCGGCAAGTTCCGCCGCCGGTGTGCCGGGGCGCGCGCTGTAGAGGAAACTGAACGACGCGTCGAAACCGACATCTTCCATCAGATTCATGGTCGCGGCGAAATCGGTTTCGGTCTCGCCCGGGAAACCGACGATGATGTCGGTCGTCACGCTGATGTCCGGCCGCGCCTCGCGCAGCCGGCGGATCTTCGATTTGTATTCGAGCACGGTGTGACCGCGTTTCATGAGCGCGAGGATGCGGTCGCTGCCGCTCTGCACCGGCAGATGCAGATGACCGGCGAGCTTCGGGACGTCGGCATAAGCCCCGATCAAACGCTCGTTGAACACCTGCGGATGCGAGGTGGTGAAACGGACGCGTCCGATGCCGTCGATCTCGGCCAGATAGCGGATGAGCAGCGCGAGGTCGGCGAACTCCCCGGTATGCATGACACCGCGATAGGCGTTGACGTTCTGGCCGAGCAGAATAACCTCGCGCACGCCGCGCTCGGCCAGATGCACGACTTCGGCCAGCACGTCATCGAACGGCCGGCTGAATTCCTCGCCGCGCGTGTAGGGCACGACGCAGAAGCTGCAATACTTGCTGCACCCTTCCATGATCGAGACAAACGCACGCACGCCGTCCACGCGCGGCTCGGGCAGGCGGTCGAATTTCTCCATCTCGGGGAACGAAATATCCACCGCCGGCCGACGGCGGGTCAGCACGCCGTCGAGCATCTGCGGCAGGCGGTGCAGCGTCTGCGGGCCGAAAACCATGTCCACGTACGGCGCGCGCCGCACGATGGCCGCGCCTTCCTGACTGGCGACGCAGCCGCCGACGCCGATCACCAGGTCCGGCCGCGCGGCCTTCAGCTCGCGCCACATGCCCAGCTGCGAGAACACCTTCTCCTGCGCCTTCTCGCGGATCGAGCAGGTGTTCAGCAACAGCACGTCGGCCTGCGCCGGGTCGTCGGTGGTCTCCAGCCCGTGGCTGGCGGCGAGCGCGTCCGCCATGCGCGCGGAATCGTACTCGTTCATCTGGCAGCCGAAGGTTTTGATATGCAGCTTGCGGGACATGTACCGGGAAGAACGGGGGAGCGGCGCTTAATCTACCGTTCCGGCTGAAAAATTACCAGCCGGCAATACAAAATCGCCAGGAGCGATTTTGCCCGCGCCATCCCTGGCGCGGGCCCTTCGGGCCATCCCTATGGGATGTCCAAAATCGTTCCAGACGATTTTGTGGACAGCGGAGCGTAGCGACGCTGGCCCCGAAGGGGTGCGCCTCATGGATGAGGCGAACAAAAAACGCGGGTGATTTGCACCACCCGCGTTCGGAGGACTGCCGGTAATCCTCAGGGCCTGGACTTCTCGCTGATTTGCGACAGGATCGCCACCACCAGCGCCGCGATCGACAAAGCGAAGATATAGAAGATATTTTCCAGGAGTTGCGAATTCGTCGACGCCAGGTAAGTGATTATCGACGGGGTACCAACCCAGAAACTCAGTTTCAGCATGACACTTCTCCTCCTCAGGATTAAGTCTGCGGGAGGGGCGAATCGCCCATCATTCCTTTCTGCCCACAGATCGTCCCTTGGGACTGAGTCTTGGCCAGGAATCGCCAGGCCACAAGCCGGGACCGACACATGGCGAAACCCGGTGGATAGCCGGTGAATTCCTTGTGACCCGGGGTGTTATTGGGACCGTCGGAAATGGCACGAACAACCAGCGGCTGGAGGTTGGAAATATGGTGGCTAGGGGGAGAATCGAACTCCCGACCTCAGCATTATGAGTGCCGCGCTCTAACCGTCTGAGCTACCTAGCCTTGAACGACAGTAGCAAGCTACAAGTAGCAAGTAGCAAGGGAGCAAAATTATAAAGATTTCCTTGCCACTTGTAACTTGCGACTTGTCACTGCCTTTTAAACATTAAAGCGAAAGTGCATGACATCGCCGTCCTGCAGCACGTAATCCTTGCCCTCGAGCCGCAGTTTGCCGGCCTCGCGCGCGCCGTGCTCCCCGTGACAGCTGATGAAATCCTCGTAGGAAATGGTTTCGGCGCGGATGAACCCACGCTCGAAATCGGTGTGGATCACGCCCGCGGCCTGGGGCGCGTGCGACCCGCGGCGCACGGTCCAGGCGCGCACTTCCTTGGGGCCGACGGTGAAAAAAGTCTGCAAGCCGAGCAACTGGTAACCGGCGCGAATGACCCGGTTCAGGCCCGGTTCTTCCAGGCCCATATCGGCAAGAAATACCTGTTTCTCCTCGGCATCCATGTCGGCCAGCTCCGCCTCGATGCGGGCGCAGATCGGCACGACCAGGGAATTTTCCGCGCGCGCGAGCTGTTGCAGCTGATCGAGATGGGGATTGTTGCTGAAGCCCGTTTCGTTCACGTTGGCGATGTACATGAGCGGCTTGTCGGTCAGCAGGCACAGCGGCTTCAGCAGCCGGTGCTCCTCCTCGCTCAGGCCGAGGCTGCGCGCCGGTTTGCCGGAATCGAGGACGGTGCGCACCCGCGCCAGCAGTTCGCGCAGCTTGATCTCGTCCTTGTTGCCGCTCTTCGCGCCCTTGTCGGCGCGTTGCATGCCCTTCTCGACGGTATCGAGATCGGCCAGCGCCAGCTCGGTATTGATGATCTCGATGTCCGCGAGCGGCTGGATGCGGCCCGAGACGTGCACGATGTTCTCGTCCTCGAAGCAGCGCACCACGTGGGCGATCGCGTCCACCTCGCGGATATGGGCGAGGAATTTATTTCCCAGTCCCTCGCCCTTCGAGGCGCCGGCGACCAGACCGGCGATGTCCACGAATTCGATCGTCGTCGGGAGCACTTTCTCCGGCGTGGCGATCTCCGCGAGCTTCTGCAGACGCGGGTCCGGCACCTCGACGATGCCGACGTTCGGATCGATGGTGCAGAACGGATAATTTTCCGCGGCGATTCCCGCCTTGGTGAGCGCATTGAAAAGCGTGGACTTGCCCACGTTCGGCAGGCCGACGATACCGCATTTGAAACCCATGAGTCCTCTGTTGCGTTACTTGACCGAGCGGCCTGCGGCCGCGTATTACTTGTGGGTGGCTGACCCACGGCAGGT
>DAIDLH010000079.1 GCA_027449605.1 Candidatus Muproteobacteria bacterium
GCAGCGGGCCCGGGCGAGTCGCTCGCGGGCGCCGAAGCCGCGCGCGGCGCGCCGCAGGAGCTTGCGCGAGCGTTCGTAGTCGCCGAGCTGGGCCATCGCGATGCCGCGCAGCGCGAGCGCCGGCGGGTCGTCGCGCAACGCGACGCGCTTGAGCGCACCGAGCGGATCACCGGCCGCCAGCGAGCGCGCGGCCGAGGCGATGAGGGAGTCCATGAAGATCAGGGCCGGATCACAGAGTCAGCTAATATTAGCCAATTCTGTGATCTGACCCCAATTTCACCAATTTCATGAACGGCGCCCTCAGAAACGAGGGGTTTTCATTTTGTTAGGCGCTCTAAGAGGTCAGTTATTTCTCGCGAACTCGGCTAACTCGCTGGTGTGATTCATGGCGTCGCGTATTTCTTTCGGGCTGACATCGCGGACATGCGTGGCGATCGACCAATAATGACCGAAGGGATCTTCGATCCGGCCGTAACGGTCGCCCCAGAACATTTCGTCGACCTGCATGGTCATCTTCGCGCCCGCGGCGACGGCGCGTTTGACGGTGGCGTCCGCATCCTCGACGTAGAGGTGGATCGTCACCGGCGAGGTCTTGAGCGATTTCGGTCCCAATGAGCCTAATTCCGGGAATTCGTCCGTCAGCATGACGTGCGAATCGCCGATGCGCAGTGACGCGAACATGAGCTTGCCGTGCGATTCCGGCACGCGCAGCTCCTCCACGGCATCGAACGCTTGCTTGTAGAACTCGATGGCCTCGGCGGCGCCGGCACAAACCAGCATCGGCGTCACCGTGTGCATCGAATCCGGTATGGGCTTAACGTTTCGCATGATGGTTCCTCCTTGAAGAAAGAATTGCGATCATTGCGTTTCATCATTGGTGTTGAGTCATCCTTGCTCGCAAGCCCCGATATTTTTTGTAAGTATTTGTGATGCGTCGGCAAACGCTTTGACCTGCCCCCGGCACGCCTGTTCCGTGAACAGGCGCAATCAATCCTTGGGATATCCGCTAAAGCCCCGGCTTTGACGGACCGAATGTCGGGAGATGACCGAGAGAACTATTTGCCACTTGGCAGCATGGAAAGGACCAGCATGATGAAGGCGACGAGGTTCAACACCGCGCCGGCGGCATGCGAGTACTCCCACTGCGCGCGGAGCGCCGTCCAGTTTTCCGGCAACGTCGTCCAGTTGCTGGTCGCCTGATTGGCGGGAAACGTGAAAATCCAGAACAGCCCATGCGCCGCCAGCAGGCACAGGAAGGCGGCCAGCGTCAGGCCAAATACTTTTGGCTGGTGGCGGACCATGATCGTCAGCACCAGCGCCACGAACAGCAGGCTGAAGAAACGTGCGATGTTGAGACCCATGGTTGCTCCTCTTCGACGCTAACGGGCAATCAGGACTTGCATCTTGCAGTATCTCATAATGAGATATATACTGAAATAGTGCATGTAATAACAAGAAAGCGGTTGCGCGAGTTCGCGGCCAGGCACAGGGAAGCGGCGGAACCGCTGGATGTGTGGTACGTAATCATGTCCAGGACCGACTTTGGGTCGTTTGCTGAGCTCAAGAGGGTATTCGGATCGGTGGACAAGGTCGGCAAATTCACGGTCTTCGACATCGGCGGCAACAAGTTCAGGTTGATTGCGGCCATTCATTACAACCGCAAGAAGGTTTATATCCGGCACGTGCTGACGCACGTTGAGTATGACAGCGACAAGTGGAAGGAGTGATTATGCCGGCCCATCGATTTGATCAGGTTATTCGCGATTATCGCCGCCTGCGCACCTTGGTGCCGCTGGGTACATTGCGCACGAAGAAGGAGTATACGCGGGCTGTTGAAATGCTGGATGCGATCCTCGATGAAATCGGAGAAGACGAAAGGCATCCAATGGCAGAATTGGCTGATGCAATTAGTGTCTTCATCGAGAAGTATGAGGCCGAGCATGTACCGATCCCCGCCGCCAAGCCCGCGGCCGCGCTGAAGTTTCTGATGCGAGAGCATGACTTGCGACAATCGGACCTTCCAGAGATCGGCAGTCAGGGCGTAGTTTCCGAAGTATTAACAGGCAAGCGCGAGCTGAATACTCGACAGATCAAACGACTCGCAAAGCGTTTCAATATCTCGCCGGCGGCGTTCGTTTAAATCGAGCCTGAACATTATTGTTTAGGTTGCTGTAAGAGCACAGGTGTAGCGGGTATGCCGTCACCCGCCGCTCAACGCCTGCACCAGGATCACCGAATCGGTCGGGCGCAGCGCGAGTGTTGTGTCGAACACCTGTTCGTTGTTGACGAAGAAGCGCATGTGCGGGCGCAGCTTGTCCTGCTCGTCGATGACGCGGAAGCGCAGGCCGGGGTATTGACGGTCGAGGTCGGCGAGCAGTTCCATGAGCGTGGCGCCGCTGGCTTCGACCTCGCGCGCATTAGTATAAGAAAGCAGCGGCGTGGGGATCAGCACTTTCACGGTTCAGCCGACCTCCGCGGCCTCCACCGCGTAAATTTCGGGAAGATGTTGCGCGATGCAGGTCCAGCGTTTGCCTTCGTCGCGGCTCATCCACAACGCTCCGCTGGTCGTGCCCAGATACAGCCCCACGGGATTCTGCGCGTCCGCGGTCATGGCCTGGCGTTTCACCGTCCACCACGCCTGGGTTTTGGGCAACCCCGAGTCGAGACGTTGCCAGGTCTTGCCGCCGTTGCGGGTCACGTACGCGGCGGGTTTGCCGTCCGGGCTCGTGCGCGGCCACACGGTCGTGCCGTCCATGGGAAACACCCACGCGGTGTCGGCGTCGCGCGGATGCAGCACCATCGGAAAGCCGATGTCGCCGACCTGCTTCGGCATTTGTTTGCCGATGCGCGTCCATTCCTTCGACGGCCGATCGATCCGATAGATGCCGCAGTGGTTCTGTTGATACAAGCGGTCCGGGTTGCTCGGGCACATCTGCACGCAATGCGGGTCGTGGAAGGCGATGTTGGCCGGGTCGAAACCTTCCACGACTTCCAGCCCTTTCACGAGCGGCGTGAAACTGCGGCCGCGGTCGAACGTTTCGTGCACGCCGCCGCCCGACATGGCGAAATAGAGATGCTTCGGGTCGCGCGGGTCGACGATGATCGAGTGCAGTTTCGGTCCGTCCGGCGTGCCGTCCTGCACGCTGCCCATCCATGCGCGAAATTGCGGATCGTCGTTGACGATGGAGAACGGTTCCCAGGTATCGCCGCCGTCGTCGGAGCGGAACAGTCCCTGCGGCGACGTTCCGGCGTACCACGCGTTCGGTTCGTTGGCGTGGCACGGCGTGAGCCAGAACGTATGATCGACCGCGCGGCCCTTCTGACCTTCAGGCACCTTGGCGAAGGCCGGCGGTTTGGCGGCCTCCTTCCAGTTGCGGCCGAAATCCGTGGAGCGGAACACGGTCGGGCCGAGATGGCCGGTCTTCGCCGCCGCCAGCAGCGTGCGCCCGTCGCGCGGGTCGAGCACGAGGTGATTGACGATGTGTCCGAGAAAATGCGGGCCGTCGGCGCGCCAGCTTTTGCGTTGCTTGTCGCCGTGAAACAGCCACGCGCCCTTGCGCGTGGCCACGAGCACTACTATCCGGCGCGATGCTCGTTTGGCCGGTTTGGAACGGGCGGTGGTTCCCTGTTTCCGGGCGGGTGATTTTTTGGCAGTACGCACCATGGATCGATCCTCCTGTGCGACAGGGTTTACCATGATATCGACGAATGATGCCAGTCTGGATCAACGGCCGTGCGGCGCAAGAGGATTCCGGGCAAGCACCAAATAAAACGCACCCGGCTTTGAAATTTCCGCCGCGCCCCATCCAAGTCCGCCCGCCCGTTTTCGCAAGGCGATACACCCCCAGCCGCCGCATGGATACTCTGTTCCGGCCTTGTGTGTGTCGCGCCGGCCAACTAGACTAACCAGTCTACTTTCCATCTTGCCCGTTTCCGCCCATGTCCGCCGTCGTTGAAACACCCCAGGACGCCCGGCAGCGCCTGCTGGATGCCGCTTGCGAAGCCTTCCGCGAAGAGGGCTACCGCGTGAGCATCGACCGCATCGCCGCCCGCGCCCAAGTGGCGCGGCAGACGGTGTACAACCACTTCCCCAGCAAGGAGGCGCTGTTTGCCGAAGTGGTGCGCCACGCCATCCAGTCGGTGCTGGTGACGCTGGAGGGCGACGGCGACGTGCGCACGACGCTGCTGGCTTTCAGCGAAGCCTACCGGGCAAAGGTGCTGAGCCCCGACGGGATCGCCATCTTTCGCACGCTGACGGCGGAGGCGCCGCGCTTCCCGGCGCTGGCGAAACAGTTCTTTCGCCAGGGGCCGCAGACGACCCGCAAGCGCCTCGCCCAGTATCTCGCGCGCGCGATGCAGGAAGGGAATTTGAAAAAAGCCGATCCCGATTTCGCCGCCGAGATGTTCGCGGCCATGCTGACGGACTTCGATCGCCTGCGCGGCCTGATGAATCTGCAAACCGATTTGCTCAAGCCCGCGAAGTCGGCGCAGGTGGTGGATTGTTTCCTGCGCGCCTTCGCTCCCGAAAAGGACAAACCATGAAACGCCTCGCCCTGTTTCTTTTTCTGTCGCTGCTCGCCGCCTGCGGTCCGGACGGCAAGAACGGCGCCGCCGCCGGCGCCGCGCCGGGCGGCATGCCGCCGCCGGAAGTGGAAGTCATTCAGGCAGGCCACGCCGCCGCGACCCTCACCCGCGAGTTGCCCGGAAGAGTGATCGCCGTGCGCACCGCGCAGGTGCGGGCGCGCGTCGAAGGCATCGTGGAAAAACGTCTGTTCGAGGAAGGCAGCGACGTGCGCGCCGGCCAGGCGCTGTTTCATCTGGATGACCGCACCTATCGCACCGCCGCGCAGGCAGCGGAAGCCGACATGGAAGTAAAGAAGCTCAACCACCAGCGCGTGCAATCGCTGCTGTCGCTCAAGGCGGTGAGCAAACAGGAAGTGGATCAGGCCCGCGCCGCGCTCAAGCAGGCCGAGGCCGAGCTCGCGCGCGCGCGACTGGATCTGGAAAACACCACCGTGCCTGCGCCGATCGCCGGCCGCATCGGCCGCACGCTCGTGACCGAAGGCGCGCTCGTGGGCCGGGGAGAGGCGACGTTGCTGGCCGTCATCGAGCAGCTGGAACCGGTGGACGTGCTGTTCACGCAGCCCAACGCCGACGTGCTGCGTTTCAGGAGCGCGCTCGCCGCGGGCCGGTTGAAAGCGGCGGAGAGTCCCGCGGTCGAACTTATCATGGAGAGCGGCCAGACCTATCCGCAGAAGGGCCGGCTCATTTTCAGCGACATGAGCGTGGACCCCACCACCGGCTCGGTCACGCTCAAGGCGGAATTTCCCAATCCCGATCGCCTGTTGCTTCCCGGCACGTTCGTGCGCGTGCGGTTGCCGCAGGCGGTGGCGGAGGGCGTGATCGCCGTGCCGCAGCGGGCGGTGCTTTCCGGACCCGATGGCCTATTCGTGCTGCTGGTGGGGCCGGAGAACAAGGTCATGCCGCGCCCGGTGAAAGTCGGCGCCATGGCGGGCACGGACTTCATCGTCGAAGACGGCCTCAAGAGCGGTGAAACCGTCATCGTGAGCGGCGTGCAGAAGGTCCGGCCGGGCATGGTGGTGAAGCCGGTTACGCCGCAGACGGGCAGCTGACATGCCGCGTTTCTTCATCGACCGGCCCATCTTCGCGTGGGTCATCGCCATCCTGATCCTGCTCGTGGGCGTCATCGCGCTCAAGAATCTGCCCGTGGCCCAGTATCCGCAGGTGGCCCCGCCCCAGATCGCGTTCAACGTGACCTACCCCGGCGCCTCCGCGCAGGTGATCGAAGACACGGTCATCAAGCTGATCGAGCAGGAGATGAACGGCATCGAGCATCTCCTCTACATGGAGGCGTCTTCCGAACTGGGCGCGGGCACGCTGACGCTCACCTTCGAGCCGGGCACCAACATCGACATCTCCTCGGTCGAGGCGCAGAACCGGTACAAGCGCGTCGAGGCGCGGCTGCCGGAGGACGTGCGGCGGCTCGGCGTGCCGGTCACCAAGCCGCAGCGAAACTACCTGATGTTCGTCGCCATTTCTTCCAAGGACGGCACGCGCAACTTCGTCGACCTGGGCAGCTTCGCCGCCGCCACCGTGCTCGATCCGGTGCGCCGCGTGCCGGGCGTGGGCGAGGCGATACTGTTCGGCAGCGAATACTCGATGCGCATCTGGCTGAAACCCGAGCAGCTCACCGCCTACGGCATCACCCCCGCCGACGTGAAGCGCGCCTTGCAGGCGCAGAGCGTGCAGCTCGCCACCGGCGAGCTCAACCAGGCGCCGGGCGCCGCCGGCGCCCAGGTGAACGCGGTCATCGTCACCCGCGGGCGGCTTTCCACGCCCGAGGAGTTCGGCGACGTGGTGATACGCGAGCTTCCCAGCGGCGCCACGGTGAAGGTGAAGGACGTGGCGCGCGTGGAACTCGGCGGCGACAGTTACGACCGCTACGCGCGCATGAACGGCCAGCCCATCGCCGCGATCGCGATTCGCGTCGCGCCCGGCGCCAATGCGCTGGACGTGGCGAAGTCGGTCAAGGCGCGCATGACGGAACTCGCGCGTTTCTTTCCCCAGGGCGTCGACTGGGCGGTGCCCTACGACACCTCCCGGTTCGTGGAGATTTCCATCGTCGAAGTGGTGAAGACCCTGGGCGAGGCGATGGTGCTGGTGTTCATCGTGATGTTCATCTTCCTCGGTCACTGGCGCACCACGCTGATTCCCGCGGTGGTGGTGCCGGTGTCGCTGGCCGGCGCCATGGCCGGGCTCTACGCCTTCGGCTTTTCCATCAACGTGCTGACCTTGTTCGCCATGGTGCTCGCCATCGGCGTGCTGGTGGACGACGCCATCGTGGTGGTGGAAAACGTGGAGCGCATCATGCGCGAGGAGCGTTTGCCGCCGCTGGCCGCGACGCGCAAGGCGATGGACCAGATCCTCGGCGCGATCCTCGGCATTTCCGTGGTGCTGTCGGCGGTGTTCATGCCGATGCTGTTCTTCGGCGGCTCGGTCGGCGCCATCTACCGCCAGTTCGCGGCCACGCTCATTCTCACCATGGCGTTCTCGGTGCTGATGGCGCTGTCGCTGACGCCGGCCATGTGCGCGACCCTGCTCAAGCCGGGCGAGGCGGAAAAGGACGAAAAGCGCCGCTTCAACATTTTCTTCGCCAGGGTCGTTTCCGGTTATCGCGGGCTCACGGCGCGCATCCTCGCCCGGACCGCCCGCTGGATAGTGATCTATCTCGCCATCATCGCCGCCACCGGCTGGCTCTTTACCCTGCTGCCCGGCAGTTTCCTGCCGGACGAGGACCAGGGTTACTTCATCACGCTGGTGCAGCTGCCGAGCGGCGCCACGCAGGAACGCACGGTGCAGGTGCTGTCCCAGGTGGAACAGTTTTACCAGCAGCAGCCGGAAGTGGAGAAGGTCATCGGCGTGGTGGGTTTTTCCTTCTTCGGACGCGGGCAGAACGCGGCGCTCGTGTTCACGCGACTCAAGGACTGGGACGTGCGCGCCGGACCGGAGCACTCGGCCCAGGGCATGACCGGCCGGGCGATGGGAGCGTTCATGCGCATCAAGCAGGCGTTCATCTTCGCGGTGAATCCTCCGCCGATCCCCGAGCTGGGCGCGGTCGGCGGCTTCGATTTCCGGCTGCTGGATCGCACCGGCCAGGGCCGCGACGCGCTGATGGACGTGCGCAATACGGTGCTGGGCATGGCGTCGCAGGACAAGCGGCTCGCCGGCGTGCGCCCGGAAGGCCAGGAGCCCGGGCCGCAGGTCTCGCTGGAAATCGATCGCGAGAAGGCGCAGGCGCTGCAAATCGACATGGCCGATCTCAACGATACGCTGACTTCCGCCATCGGCGTGGCGTACGTGAACGATTTCGTGCACGCCGGGCGCATCCTGCGGGTGCAGATGCAGGCGGACGCGGACCTGCGCAAGACGCCCGAGGATCTGCTGCAACTTCCGGTGCGGAACCGGCTGAACCAGGTGGTGCTGCTCGGCGAGATCGCGAAGCCGAAGTGGATCGTGGGCCTGCCCAAGCTGGACCGTTACAACGGCAATCCGTCGGTGAAGATCGCCGGCGGCCCCGCGCCGGGCCGCTCGACCGGCGAGGCGATGCAGGCCATGGAGCAGATCGCCGCCAAACTTCCGCCCGGCTACGGTTTCGAATGGTCCGGCACTTCTTTCGAAGAACGGCTCGCCGGCGCGCAGGCGCCGGTGCTGTTCGCGCTGTCGCTGCTGGTGGTGTTCCTGGCGCTCGCGGCGCTATATGAAAGCTGGTCGATTCCGTTCGCCGTGATCCTGGTGGTGCCGCTCGGCGTGCTCGGCGCGGTGCTGGCGGTGCACCTGCGCGGGCTGCCCAACGACGTGTTCTTCAAGGTCGGGCTCATCGCCATCATCGGCTTGTCCGCGAAGAACGCGATCCTCATCATCGAGTTCGCGCGCAAGCTGCACAACGAGGGCATGGAGCTCGTGGACGCCACGCTCGAGGCCTGCCGGTTGCGGTTGCGGCCCATCCTCATGACCAGCTTCGCCTTCATCCTGGGCGTGCTGCCGCTCGCCATCTCCACCGGCGCGGGCGCGTCCAGCCGTCGCGCCGTGGGCACGGGCGTGGTCGGCGGCATGATCGCGGCGACGGCGCTCGCCATTTTCCTGGTGCCGGTGTTCTTCGTGGCGGTGCGCAAGTTCTTCCCCGCCAAGCACCGGAAGGAAACGAAACATGACTGAAGAAAAATTTTCTTCCACTGTCCCGACGGGAAAAAACCGGCTCGCGCTCGGAGTCATCGTCATGGCCTTGCTGGGCGGCTGTTCCATGATTCCGGCCTACCAGCGCCCGGCGGCGCCGGTCCCCGAAAGTTTTCCGGGCGTCGGCGAGGCTACCGCCAGCCCGCCGGTTTCCTGGCGCGAGTATTTTTCGGACCCGGCGCTTCACGATCTCATCGAGGCGGCGCTCAACCACAACCGCGATCTCAGGATCGCCCTCGCGCGCGTCGACGAGGCGCGCGCCCTGGCGGGCATCGCCCGCGCCGATCGCCTGCCCACGGTCGAGGCGCAGGCCTCGGCCAACCGCTCGCGCACGCCAGGAGATGTCACGGGCACGGGCCAGCCGCTGGTCGCGCGCCGTTACGACGCGGGCCTGGGCGTGACGGCGTTCGAACTGGATTTCTGGGGCCGGGTGGCGGCGTTGAGCGAAGCGGCCCGGGCCCAGTACCTGGCGACCGACGAGGCGGCGAAAAGTTTTCGCATCGGTCTCGTCAGCGACGTCGCCACTACCTGGTTCCTGCTCACGGAACTTTCCGAGCGCGAGCGCCTGGCCGCCGAGACTTTGCAATCCCGCGAGGAGAGTCTCGCGCTCATCCGTCGGCGGCGCGAGGTCGGACTGGCGACCGAGCTCGATGTGCTCGCCGCCGAGGGCCTCACGGAATCCGTGCGCATTCAATGGACCGAGCTGAAGCGCCAGCGGGATGAAACGGAAAACGCGCTGCGTCTGCTCACCGGCATGGGCGCCGGCATCCCGGCGCCGACCAACGTCGCCGGCCAGCCGCCGATGGCCGGGCTGGCGCCGGGATTGCCTTCGGAAGTGCTGCTGCGGCGTCCCGACGTGCGCGCCGCCGAGCAGCGGCTCATCGCCGCGAACGCCAGCGTCGGCGCGGCCCGCGCCGCGTTTTTTCCGCGCATCGCGCTCACCGCCAATCTCGGCACGGCCAGCCGCGAACTCTCCGGCCTGTTCGATGCCGGCAGCAAAGCCTGGCTGTTCAATCCCGTGCTGAAGCTGCCGCTGTTCGACGCCGGCCGCACCCGCGCCAACGTGGACGTGGCCGAAGCGCGCAAGGTCCAGGCCGTGGCCGACTACGAAAAAACCGTGCAACAGGCTTTCCGCGAAGTGGCCGACGCCCTGGCCGCGCGGACCAACTACGGCGAACAACTGGCCGCCCAGGAAACCAACCAGCGCATCCAGCAGGCGCGCCTGAAACGGGTCAAGGCCCGCGAGCGCGCGGGCATCGCGAGTTATCTGGAAGTGCTGGATGCCAGTCGCGACGCCTTCGGCGCGGAGCAGGCGCTGGTGAGCACGCGCCGGCAACTCCTGGGCGCGCAAGTCGCGCTCTACCGGGCACTGGGCGGCGGAGAATAGCGGCGCGTCTTTTCCTGTTCCCCGGCGACGACATCGGCCGGAGCCGGTCCATGCCGGCCGCCACTCCCGGATGCGGATATAATCCGCCGTGAAAAATCCCGGAGCAGCGATCGTGAATATGGAATCCGCGAATACCGTGGGTCTTCTCGCCGGCGCACTTACGACGGTGGCCTTTATTCCCCAGGTCATCAAAATCTGGAAAACAAAACACGCGACCGACATCTCCCTGGGCATGTTCGCGATTTTCAGCGTCGGCGTGCTGCTGTGGCTGTTCTACGGCATCGAGATCGGCTCCATTCCTGTCATCGCCGCCAACGCCGTGACGCTGGGCCTGTCGCTGACCATTCTCGTTTTCAAGATGCGGTACAAATAATTCCGTCCGCTATCGTGCCTGTTGTCCGGATCGGATAAAATCGCCGTCGTTTTGTGTCACGCTTCGGAGCGAATCCATGCCTGAAACGCTGTTTCAATCGGACATCAAGAGCCTGCGCCTGCGCCACCGCGGCAAGGTGCGCGACATCTACGACATCGACGAGAGCCACATGCTCATCGTCACCACCGACCGGCTCTCAGCCTTCGACGTGGTGCTGCCCGATCCCATCCCCGGCAAGGGCGCGGTGCTCACGGCGATGTCGAATTTCTGGTTCGGCCGCACGCGCCGGCTCATCGCCAACCAGTTGACCGACGTTCCGCTGGAGCAGGTGCTGAAGGACCCGGCCGAGCGCCAGCAGGTGGAAGGGCGCGCGATCGTGGTCCGGAAACTCAAGGCGTTGCCGGTCGAGGCGATCGTGCGCGGCTATCTCGTCGGCAGCGGCTGGAAGGAATACAAGCAGAGCGGCACCGTTTGCGGCATCAAGCTGCCCGCGGGCCTGAAGGAGGCCGACAAGCTGCCCGAGCCGATCTTCACGCCCTCGACCAAGGCTGCCGTCGGTCAGCATGACGAGAACATCAGCTTCGAGCAGGCCGTGGAAATCCTGGGCAAGGACATCGCCGAGAAGGTGAAGAACGCCACGATCGCCGTATATAAGGAATGCGCGCAGTACGCCCTCACGCGCGGCATCATCATCGCCGACACCAAGTTCGAGTTCGGCCTCGACGAAAAGGGCGGGCTGACATTGATCGACGAAGTGCTGACGCCCGATTCCTCGCGCTTCTGGCCGGCCGATCAGTACCGGTCCGGCGCCAACCCGCCGAGCTTCGACAAGCAGTACGTGCGCGACTGGCTGGAGGCGAGCGGCTGGAACAAGAAAGCGCCGGCGCCCAAATTGCCGGCGGAGGTCATTGCCCGGACGGCGGAGAAATACCGCGAGGCGCTCACGCGCCTGACCGGCGCGGGACGCTGACGCCGACCGCATGCGCGACATCGCCGACCTGGTCGCGGGATTTCAGCGTTTCCGCGAACGTTACTTCGGCAACGAGCGCGCGCTTTTCGACAAGCTCATCCGGAAGGGCCAGGCGCCGAAGGTGATGGTCGTCGCCTGCTGCGATTCGCGCGTCGATCCCGCGATCGTCCTGGATTGCGATCCCGGCGATCTGTTCGTGGTGCGCAACGTCGCCAATCTCGTCCCGCCGCACGAAACCAGCGGCCACTACCACGGCACCAGCGCCGCGCTGGAATTCGCCGTGACCTGCCTGCAGGTCGAGCACGTCATCGTTCTCGGGCACGCCCAGTGCGGCGGCATCCGCGCCCTGCTCGGCGACATCCGCTTCGAGGACGGCGCCGGCCAGTTCATCCAGCCGTGGATGACCATCGCGCGCGAGGCGCGGGAACGGGTGCAGGCGCAAATGCCGTCCGCGTCGCGCGAGTCGCAGGCACGCGCCTGCGAACAGGCGGCGGTCCGGGTGTCGCTGCGCAATCTCCTGAGTTTTCCGTTCGTGCAGCGGCGCGCCGGCGCGGGAAAACTGACGTTGCACGGCTGGTATTTCGATCTCGAGCAGGGAGCGCTGTTGCGTTACGACGCCGCGACCGAACGGTTCGACGTGTTGAACTGAACGGGATTGGTTCTTGTAGGTTGGGGTGAATGTAATGAACCCCAACAAGCAATGGCGCGCTCGACGTTGGGCTTCACTATCGCTCAGCCCAACCTACATTGAATGATTTTTCGCGCCAGCACTTCGGCGACTTTCATCCCGTCCACGGTGGTGGAGATGCTGCGCGGCAGACTTACCAGACAGACAGCTTGTGGTGGGCGCGTATCGTTCTGTCTTTGGTGATCAGCGGAATATCCATCGCCGCCGATTCCGCGGCAATCAGGCGGTCGAAGACGTCGCGCGTCCAGTCCATCCCGGCCGCCGCGCGGACAATCCGCTCAAGACCGACATCGGACAACCGCAGACCGATTCGGGTCGAGAGGTGCCGGATGATTTCGGCCGGTTTGACGCGGAGGCGGCCGGTCTCGTGCAGGAATTGCAGTTCGAGTTCGACCATCCACGAGACGACCAGATCGTTATCCTCGATGGCCTCAGCCGCGGCGTGACTCAGGCGATCGGTGAGCGCGTCGTAAAGCCAGACGACGACGTGCGTGTCCAGATAGACTAGAGATTCCTTCCCTTTCGCCATTTTCCCGCCTTGAGTTCCACCAGGTCTTCGGGGTTGCCGACGGTGGCCTTGTGCGGCGTGAGACGCGCGAGCTTGCTCGCTTTGGCCACCGGCACGATGCGCAGCTTGTGTCCGCGCCGGCTGATCTCGACCGGGACGCCGGTCTTGATGATGCGGTCAACGACCTTGAACAGTTGTTGACGCAGGGTGGTGAGGGAAATCTGGCTCATTACGACTGCTCCATACAGGATATGTACATACTATATGACGCGTATGTACATGTCTAGGATGGGTAAGGCATGCCCTGCCTGTAAAGCCAGCCGGCGTAGGGCGCGTATCACGCGCCAATCATATGACTATCACAAGGCGAAGAATGGCGCGTGATACGCGCCCTACATTTATATAATCTTTCTCGCCACGGCCTCGGCGGCTTTCATGCCATCGACAGCCGCCGAAATAATTCCTCCGGCAAAACCCGCGCCTTCGCCGGCGGGATACAGGCCCTTCGTGTTCACACTTTCGAAATTTTCATCGCGCGCGATGCGGATCGGCGCGGAAGTGCGCGTCTCCACCGCGGTGAGCACAGCGTCGTGCATGGCGAAGCCCTTGAGCTGTTTCTCGAACGCCGGGATCGCCTCGCGGATGGCGGCGACGGCGTAGTCCGGCAGCGCCTGGCTCAGGTCGGTCCAGGTCACGCCGGGAGTATAAGAAGGGATGACCGACCCCGGTCCGGTCGAAGGCCGGCCGGCGAGGAAGTCGCCGACGAGCTGCGCCGGGGCGTTGTAATTGCCGCCGCCGAGTTCAAACGCCTTTTCTTCGAGTTGGCGCTGCAACGCAATACCCGCGAGCGGATGATCGCTCCCGAAGTCCGCGGGCGTGATGCCGACGACGATGCCGGCGTTGGCGTTGCGCTCGTTGCGCGAGTAATGGCTCATGCCGTTGGTGACCACGCGACCTTCCTCCGAGGTCGCGGCGACGACTTGTCCGCCCGGACACATGCAGAAACTGTAAACGTCACGTCCATTCTGGCAGTGATGCACGAGCTTGTAGTCGGCCGCGCCCAGCGCCGGATTCCCGGCGTGACGACCCAGCCGGCAGCGGTCGATCAGCGACTGCGGATGCTCGATGCGAAAACCGATGGAGAACGGTTTGGGCTCGAAGCGCACGCCGCGGCGGTGCAGCATTTCGAACGCGTCGCGCGCGCTGTGGCCGACGGCGAGGATGATATGATCGGCGGCGATGAATTCGCCGTCGGTAAAACTCTGATCCGATTCCCTCCCCCTTGATGGGGGAGGGTTAGGGTGGGGGTGTGAGGGCGAAGGTTTTTGATGCCGCTCACCCCCATCCTGTTTCCTGCCCGGGGTGCTCGGAAAGCTCGCGCACCCGCTCGGCGGGAAAAGGTCCACTGGACCTTTTCCAATTTCCGCCTCGCCCCCCGTGAAGGGGGAAGGGACGTTTTCGTCAGGTTGTTCTTTCGGAGTTTGCCCGGCAAGGACTACACCGCGTACGCAGCCGTCTTCGATCACGATATCCGTGACGCGGCTCTCGAAGCGGATCTCGCCGCCGAGCTCGATGATTTTCTTCCGCAGGTTTTCCACCACCTTGACGAGCCGCAGCGTGCCGATGTGCGGTTTGCTGATGTAGAGGATTTCTTCCGGCGCGCCGGCGTCCACGAAGTCCTGGAGAATTTTCTTTATATGATGGCCGCGGTCCTTGATGCCGGTGTGCAGCTTGCCGTCGGAAAACGTGCCGGCGCCGCCCTCGCCGAACTGCACGTTGGACTCGGGATCGAAGCGGCGCCGGCGCCAGAAGCCCCACACGTCCTGGCTGCGTTCGCGCACGGCCTTGCCGCGTTCCAGGATCAGCGGCCGGAAGCCCATGCGCGCCAGCGACAGCCCGGCGAACAGACCGCAGGGACCGGCGCCGATGACGACGGGACGCGTCGGGAGATTCGCCGGCGCCTGAACCGGATAATGATAAGTTTCGTCCGGCGCTTGCTTGATGTGCTGGCTGTGCTTGAAGCGCGCCAGCAGCGCGGCTTCGTCCCTGACTTCGACGTCGAGGGTGTAGACGAACAGGATTTCGCCCGACTTGCGCGCGTCGTAGCCGCGCCGGTGCACGCGGTAACCGAGCAGTTCCGCTTCGGAGATTCCGAGAGCGCGCCGGATCGCGGCCTTGAGTTCGGCCTCGCCGTGATCGAGGCCGAGCCTCACTTCGGTCAATCGCAGCATGAAACGTGGCAGGAGATTTGCGGACGGCGCCGGTTGAGCGGACAGGACTGTCTTATTATGACACGGGTCCCGAAGGGAAATGCGCGCGGTTGCAAGATGCCCACGCCGCGGAACTTTCGCGGGCGCTCCGGGTCGTCCGCGGGCGGGTTTGCCGTGAAACGGCAATCTGCTAAAGTGCCTCCCATGTTCCGCATGAAACGCCTCGCCCGCGGCCTGTCGCTGCTGCTTTCGCTGGTGTTGGTTCTGGCGCCAGCGATGCCGGCCCTTGCCTTCGTCGCCAAGAGCGGCGCGGCGCACGCCGTTCAAGTTTCGCACGGCAACGATCAGCAGGCGGACGGGTCCGCCCCGGCGGCGCGCTACTCGACGACGTGCGCGCAGCATGATTCCTCCGCCGGCCACGATCGCGACTGCTGCGCGCATTGCTTCGGGCTGGTGACTCTCGTCCAGGTGGCTTATTTTTTCCCGTCGCATCCGGTGCAAACGCCGGTTCTGAACCAGCTTCATCCGGTTTTCCTGATCGCATCGCCCGACCGGCCACCGCGTTTTCTTTCCCTCTGATTTCCCGTTTTCGATGACGCCGTAAGGCGTCGCGCCGCAGCGAGCGGCGCATCCTGTATTTCAATTCATGCATTCGGAGGGACGTTATGTCCGCACGTCGTCATTTTCCGGCCATGCCCCATTTGCCGCGCCGGCGGTTTCTCCAGGGTCTGGCCGCGGGCGGGATCCTGCTGGGATGGTCGCCATGGTCCAGGACGGCCTGGGCGCGGGAAGCATCCGCGACCGCCACCGGAACGGCCGCGGTGCTCAGCGGCACCGAGTTCGATCTCACGATCGCGGAAACGCCAGTCAATTTCACCGGCATGCCGCGCCTGGCCACCACCATCAACGGCTCGATCCCGGGGCCGACGCTGCGCTGGCGCGAGGGCGATACGGTGACGCTGCGGGTCACTAACCGGCTTCCCGTGGATTCTTCCATCCACTGGCACGGCATTCTCCTGCCGTATCAGATGGACGGCGTGCCGGGCATCAGTTATCCGGGTATCGCGCCGGGTGAAACCTTCGTTTATCGCTTCAAGGTTCAGCAGACCGGCACTTACTGGTACCACTCTCATTCCGGTTTCCAGGAGCAGACCGGCATGTACGGCGCGATCGTCATCGAACCGCGCAGCGGCGATTCGATCCGCGCCGACCGCGAGTACGTGGTGCAGTTGTCCGACTGGACCGACGAAAATCCGATGGCGGTGATGGCCAAGCTCAAGAGGCAAAGCGGCTATTACAATTTCAACCAACCCACCGCGGTTCAATTCCTTCGCGACGCATCCCGCGACGGACTCTCGGCCGCCGTCAACAAGCGCAAGATGTGGAACCAGATGCGCATGAACCCGACCGATCTGGCCGACGTTTCCGCTCACACCTACACCTATCTCATGAACGGCGTCACCCCGGCCGGCAACTGGACCGGGCTGTTCCGTTCCGGCGAGAAGCTGCGGCTGCGTTTCATCAACGGCTCGGCCATGACGTTTTTCGACGTGCGCATCCCGGGGCTCAAGCTGACCGTGGTCCAGGCCGACGGCCAGAACGTCGAGCCGATCAGCGTGGACGAGATACGCATCGGCGTGGCCGAGACCTATGACGTGATCGTCACACCGAAGGACGATGCCTACACGATTTTCGCCCAGTCCATGGATCGCACCGGCTTCGCCCGCGGCACGCTGGCGACGCGCGCCGGCGTGACAGCCGCGGTTCCGGCGCCGGACAAACCCGAGCCGCTCTCCATGGGCGACATGATGGGGGACATGATGGGCGGCAAGCGCGCACATCATGCGCGCACCGAGTACGGTCCGAGCACGGACATGCGCGTGGACACGCCGCGCACCAACCTGGACGACCCCGGCGTCGGCCTGCGCGACAACGGACGGCGCGTATTGACCTACGCCGATCTGCGCACGATCGGCGGACCGCTCGATCGCCGCGGCGCGCAACGCGAGATCGAGCTGCATCTCACCGGCAACATGGAGCGCTACACCTGGTCGCTCGACGGGGTCGAGTTCGGCCGGTCCACGCCGGTGCATTTCCGCCGCAACGAGCGGCTGCGCGTGATCTTCGTCAACGACACGATGATGACCCATCCGATGCACATGCACGGCATGTGGCAGGAGCTGGAAAACCCGGATGGGAAGTTTCAGGCGCGCAAGCACACCATCAACGTGCAGCCGGCGCAGCGCGTGACTTTCCTCGTCACCGCGGATGCCCTGGGCCGTTGGGCCTGGCATTGTCATCTTCTGTACCACATGGACATGGGCATGTTCCGCGAAGTGGTGGTGGCGTGAGCCCTTCGACTTGGCTCAGGCCAGGCATGGCGCGATCGGATAACGGAGAAACAACATGACGAACAGACAAATGTGCGCAATCGCCCTGGCGGCGATGGCCATCGGCGGGTCGCCGGTTTGGGCGCAGGAGTCGGCGCCGCAGGCCGGCGAAGTGGAAACGATGCCGGCCATGGACCACGGTTCCATGCAGGGCGGCTCGCCCCCGCCCGACGCCCGCGATCCGCACGCCTATTCCGGCGGTTACGATTTCGGGCCGATCCCGCGACCACGCATGATGGACGAGCATCGTCTCGGCTCGCTCCTCGTGGATCGACTCGAAAGGGCGCGCACGCGCGACAACTCGTCCACGGAGTACGATCTGCAGGCCTGGTACGGCCGGACTTACGACCGCGCGGTGCTCAAGGCCGAGGGCGAAGGCGACGGCGGCAAGCCTCAGGATGCGCGCACCGAGTTGCTCTGGGGGCATGCGGTCGCCACCTACTGGGACACGCAACTGGGCATGCGCTACGACTCCGGCGCGGGACCGGATCGCCGCTGGCTCGCCTTCGGCATTCAGGGACTGGCGCCCTACTGGTTCGAGGCGCAGGCCACGGCCTATGTCGGCGAGAGCGGACGCAGCGCGCTGCGGCTGGAAGCGGAATACGAGCTGCTGCTCACGCAGAAACTGATCCTGCAGCCGCGCCTCGAGGCGAACGTCTACGGCAAGCGCGACGCCGCGCGCGAACGCGGTTCCGGCCTGTCCGATCTGGCCGCGGGCGTGCGCTTGCGCTACGAAATCCGGCGCGAGTTCGCGCCCTACATCGGCATCGAGCGCGCCGGCAAGTTCGGGGCCACGGCGGACTTTGCGCGCGCGACCGGAGAGAAAACCGGGGAAACGCAGCTCGTCGCGGGTCTGCGTTTCTGGTTTTGAGCGGGACCATGCGACCCAAGAGGCCGGTAATTTTTTTGTTTCAAGGAGCCAAGCAATGACACGTACGAGTGCAGGCTTTTTTTGCCGGGCGATGCTGCTGCTGTCGCTGATCGGTCTGCCGTCGGCCGTGCTTGGCGACGCCGGGCATGACGCGAAAAAAGAACCGGCGGCGACGCAAGGGATGGATCACGGCGACGCAGCCGCCGCCCACTGGATGGCGCCGGAGGAGGCCGCCAGGCGGCCCAATCCCGTGGCGGCCGATCGTGAATCGCTCGAGCGCGGCAGTAAATTGTTCAAAACGAATTGCGCCAGTTGCCACGGACCGGGCGGACGCGGCGACGGACCGGCGGGCGCGGCGCTCGACCCCAAACCGGCCGATCTGACGGCCATGGCCGGGCAGCACCCGGACGGAGATTTCGCCTGGAAAATCGCCAATGGCCGCGGGCCGATGCCGGCGTGGAACGGACGGTTGAGTGAAAAAAATCTCTGGGACCTGGTGAATTTCATCCAGAGCCTGGCGCGGCCGCAAGACGGCCCCCGGCATTGAGCGGACGCCGCGGGAGGTCTGTCAACGCCGGTGCGGGGCTGGTGTTGCCGAGTCTGTTCCGGGAGGACGAGATTTCCGATCTGATTGAACAGACAAATTCAGATAGCCATGGGTTTCAAGAACGTTTTTTTGATATTTATCAATGATGACTGCGCCTGAAGAATCGAAAATATTGACGATAGATGCGGTCTTTCGCCTTCCGGCGAAGACTGAAGCGTAGGGATGAATAATATGACGGGAACCCGGTCCGGAAAGTGGTTTACGCTCCGACGCCGCAAAGCGGTGGCGATGGCGGTATCCGGCTGGATGTTCCTGTCGCTGGTGTTGGCATTCTGGCCCTGTTGCGAGTCCGTGGCGGACGAACGTCCGCCCGTCGTCAGCGCGGAGGCCGGCGATCATGACCATGGCAACATGCCTTCCGGTAACGAAGATCCCTGTCGCACCTGGCTCGATACCGCCGACGCGGCGCTCAACAGCTCTCCTGATATTCTGCTTCCGAATTTCGAGCTGAAGGTCGGATACGTAGTACGTACCGTTGTGTTTGATATTCCGGCAGCGGTTGTCTCCCGGCGCGGCCGGCATGCGTATCATCCTTCTCCGCCCAATTCCTTACCCCTTTATCTGCGTGTTCAACATCTGCTGATCTGAGTTCTTTCCCGATCGCGGCGAGGGCAAGCTGCGTGCGGGGGAGATGAGGATTCTGGCAGTTCCCCGTTTTCTTCCGAAGTTGCTTCCCCTACGTCTCGGTCCGTGTGTGATGTTGTAATTGCGCCGTTATGCGTGGTTCACGCCAGAGAGAGGAAGAAATTTCATGACGACTGCCGGCAGATTATCGGGACGAAATGGCGCCACGCCGCCATGGACGGCGTGGAAGACATCCGCATCCCTGATCTGGCGCTGGGCGGTTCTGGCTTTGGGGCTCCATCTCGTGTGGGAAATCGGGCAGTTGCCGTTCTACACGGTATGGGAAGAAGCAGGCGCCTGGCGCCTGGCGCTTTACGTGACGCATTGCACCCTGGGCGACGCGATGATCGCCACGCTGGCTTATCTGGCCGTGGCGTTGGCGTGGCGGCGGGCGGACTGGCCGCGGCAGCGTCCCTGGACGGGCGGAATCATGCTCGTCACCCTCGGGCTTGGTTATACGGTGTTCAGCGAGTGGTACAACGTCTACCGCATCGGATCCTGGGCGTATGCCGCCGCCATGCCGCGCATTCTCGGGATCGGGCTCACGCCGTTGTTGCAATGGCTGATCGTGCCCGGCGCGATGCTCGTGTTGATTCAGCGCACCCGAATCGGGCGAAGCTGGCGGCCATCGCCGGCCGCCCCACAGTCGTTTTTTTAACTCACATCCAAGGAGGTCGATCATGAACCGGAAACTTATCAAACAGTGGATACCGCGTGTGCTGGTTGTCGCCACGCTCGCGGCGACAGGCGTCGTTATCGCCGCCGAACCGAACGGCTCGATGATGGGCGACAGAGACATGTCGACGTACATGCAACCGGGCCAGATGGGTTACGGCGGTTATGGCATGGGCCCGGGCGGCATGGGCATGATGGGCGGCGGGATGATGGACATGATGATGGGCGGTGGTCCCGGCGGCGGCATGGGAATGGGCATGATGGGCATGGGCGGACCCGGCATGGGCATGATGGGCGGAGGCATGATGGGCGGCATGGGAATGGGCCCCGGCGGCGGCATGGGTCCGGTGTGGATGCTGGATCTCACCGACGAGCAGCGCGGCAAGATCGAGAAGATCTACGACGACGTGCGCCGCAAGAACTGGGACACCTACGGCAAGATCATGGACGAACAATCCAGACTCCGCGACCTGTACGCGGGTGAAACCGTCGATGCGAAAAAGGCCGGCGCCGTCTACGGCAACATCGTCAAGTTGCAGCAGCAGGCGTTCGAAACCGGCGTCGAGGCGCACAACCGCGTGCAGGCCGTGCTCACCAAGGAGCAGAAGGAGCAGCTCAAACAGTGGTTCCACGGCGGCATGGGCGGACGCGGCATGATGGGCCCCGGCGGTCGCGGCCCCGGCAATATGCCGCGCGGCGGCATGGGCATGGGTCCCGGCATGATGAATCGCTGATACCGCTGATGGAACCGAACCAGCGCCCCTCACCCTCATTGTGTTCCCGCCGGGGTGCGCGGACTGCTCGCGCACCCGTTCGGCGGCACGGACACACGTTAAGTGTGTCCGTGGATACCCCGCCTCACCTCCCGCTATCGCGGGGGAGAGGGAGGCGAGCCGGGCGCGCTTGCGCGCGCGATTTTTATTCATTGGAGGTGACGTATGTATCACGATGGCTATATGAGTTGGGGCATGGGCTTCGGCTGGATGGGCATCCTGTTCTGGATCGTGCTGATCCTCGCGGTTGCCGCGCTCGCCAAGTACTTGTTCAGCAAACCGGGCGGGCGCGGGTAAAGCCCGCCGAAGAAGGAGTCGTTATGACAGACAAGGAATGGATACGGCCGGCGCTCTTCGGTGCCGCGGCATGCGCGCTGTTGCTCGGCGTGTACGCGGTCGTGCTGATGCTGGTTTCCGGCGGGGAGTTCCTGCGCACGCAATTCGCGCAGTTCTGGTATTTCGTGCTCGCTCTCGCCGTGGGGTTCGGTGTGCAGGTCGGGCTTTACACCCGGCTGCGGCAGGTTACCCGCCATGACAGCAGTTCGGGAAAGATTGTCGCCGTCTCGGGCGGAACCTCGACCGCGGCGATGATTTCGTGCTGCGCCCACTATGTCGCGAACGTGCTGCCGGTGCTGGGCGCCACGGGAGCGGTCGCGCTGGTGGCGCAGTACCAGACCGAACTGTTCTGGGTCGGACTCGCGTTCAGCCTCGCGGGCGTCGTCTACGTCGGGCGCAAGCTCGCGGCGGCGACACGGCACATGGCGCAAATGGTACCGCACACATGATCGGCCTTCGCGAGATCAAGAGCGTCGTGGCGCTGATCGCGCTCGTGGTCGCGTTCGGTGTGGCAGCCGCCGAACAGCAGACGAGCAATCAGGGCGGCGTCGTGGTCCGCGTGACGCCCGGCCGGCTCACGCCCGAGGCCGTGACCTGGGATTTCGAGGTGGTGTTCGAAACGCACACCGTCCCGCTTGCCGGCGATCCGGCGCAGTTCACGGTGCTGCTCGATCCGCAGGGACGGACATCTGCAGCCCTGCGCTGGGACGGCGATCCGCCCGGCGGCCATCATCGCAAGGGCGTCCTGAGGTTCAAACCCCTCCGGCCCGCGCCCGCGACCGTCACATTGAAGATTCGCGGTATCGGCGGGGCGCCCGAGCGCGTGTTCACGTGGCCGGTGGCAGAACGCTGAGTCAAGCTGCCGAGACGGGTTTTGACGGCGTGGCCCTGCTGCCCGTTCATCTGCATGCACCATGGCGCTTGAAGCGTATTTATTTGGACAAAATGGAGGTGCTGTCATGAAACGCGCGTTGTTAATGTTGTCGTTGATGCTGGTGTCCCTGTGGGTTGGCACTGGCGTCGCCGCGGAACAGAAGTATCCACCGATGCCGCCGACGTTCGACACCAGGACCGATCCGCAGGAGGCGCTGACCAAATATCCGCTCGGGGTGATCACCAAACAGGCGGCATTCTCGCATCATGGAAAGGAAAGCCGCACCGTTACCCTGCCGAATGGCGATGAGGGCATGGTGTATCAGGTAGGGAGCGGCATGGGTTTGCGTACGTACACGCTGGTGTTCAGCGACAAGGGCGTGGTGACCGACGTGCTCTACAACGAGAAAGGGCGGCACAACGGTTTGACGGCGATCCAGCTTCAGGCACAAGCCGCGCGCGTTCTTGGCCCGGATGCGGAGGTGCAGCCTTTCAAGAAACACGCTCCGGAGGAGTACCGCCAAGGCAAGTAAGGTGGCGTCGATTCTTGAAAGATGTCCGCGGGTTAATTGCGCGTCGGACGGCGAATGATGCCGTTCAGGCCGGACTGGAAAATGAATTGCCGATGGTGTTTTGTGAAACCGGGGACGACCGTGTACGGATTCAATGAATACATCCGGCTGACAAAGTGAAAAGGAGGTTTTATGGAAAAGCTCAATCCATGGGTCATGGGCGCGGCGCTTACCATCACCTTCGTCGCGGTCTACGCGCTTTGTGCCGCGGCGTTCGCGATCGCGCCGACCGCGACGATCGATTTTTTCAACGCCTGGTTTCATGGCCTGAACCTGGCCGGACTGCAAACCGGCGCCAAGCCGTTCACGGTCGGCGTGTTTCTTTACGGGACGGTGGGCATCGCCGCGGTGGCATTCGTCTGCGGCTTGGTATTCGCGGTCAGCTACAACCTGATTGCCATGCCGAAGCTGACCGGAGAACGGGAGTGATCATCGCGGGCAGATGCCGTGGCGCTGGCCGGACCGGAAGCGATCCGGCAAACGCCGCGGTGTCAGCCGACCGCGACGGCGACCCGCCGCCAGGTGAAATGCTCGTACACGCCGGACCAATACAGGCCGAAGGCGACGGCCCAGGCGAGCTCTTCGAGCGGCATGCCGAAAAGCATGACGCCGGAGAGTGCGGCGAGGTTCCACACCCGCTCGATATAGCCGGGCGCGGACCATTCGAGCCCGAGGAGAAAGATGACGTAGTAGGCGAGAAACAACAGTCCGCCGACCCAGGTCTTGGTCTTGAGGTCGGGGCGGCAGAGCGCCGTGGCGAGCGCGCCGATGAACATCGCGACGATACCGGGATAAATCGGATTCCAGGGAAAGAGGTAAAGGATGGGAAAGGCGATAAAGGGCGAGGCAAGGGCCTTGTAATGATGCCGATGCAACGGCTGGTGTTTCTCGTGCGCGGCCATGGGACGCGAGCCACCACCGGTAAGCGTGGTGTAGAGCACGGCGGCCATGCCGCCGATGCCGAAAGTGAAGATCAGGCTTTCGATATCGAACCCGGTGCGCTGTGCGAGATCGAACAGGCTCGGCGGATTCCAGTACGCCGGCACGAACAGCGGCTCCGTAAGTCCGAACGGCGCGGTGAACAGACCGGACCAGAGCATGGTCTGGCGTTGCCGGGGGAATGCGAGATAGAGCGCGGCCCACGGCGCAAGAAAGGCGGATGCCCACGTGAGCCACACGTATTGGTCACTGATCATGCCATGAGGTTAATACCTGAATTCTCGAAGTACAACCGCGAAGGAGCAAAGATGACGAAGCATTATCAACGAGGAGACGCCGGAGTCGCCATGCTCGTTGTGATGGTGGCGTTGATGATCGGATTTTTCTGGCACGGCGGTATGGGGCATGGCGGCAATCGCGGTGGCCACATGTCTGCCGCTGATGCAGCGGCGAAATCGCCGCTCGCTGCGCTGGATGAAGCCTATACACGCGACGAGATCGGCCGTGAAGAGTATCTGCGTAAGCGCGAGGATTTGATGAGGCGCTAACAGGCACGCAACCCGATGGGCAAGCGCCCGAGCGAAAGGAGCGATGATGGCAACTGATCCAGTGTGTGGCATGTCCGTGGATGAAAAATCGGCCGCCGGAAAACATGAGCATGAGGGAACGGTCTACTATTTCTGTTCCGCCGACTGCCTCGGCAAGTTTAAGGCCGATCCCGCTGCGTACGTGCAGATGGAGGCCAAGGTCATCCCCATGAAAATGGCGGTGGGCCAGAGCCACGCCGCACAGGGACGCGCCAGTGCCGCTCAGAATAAGGGGTTGATCTTCGGGTCCAGCATGTCGGGAGAGGCCGCGGGCCACGCGCATGTCCATGCCGCGCCCGCGCCGCAGGCCAAGCCTGCCAAGGATATGGCCAAGGACCCGATCTGCGGCATGGTGGTGGAGAAGGCCAAGGCGCTCAAGACCGAGCGCGCCGGGCGCGCGTATTACTTCTGCAGCGCCGGTTGCCAGCGCACTTTCGAGTCACCGGAGCAGGAACTCAAGTCCATGAAGACGCGCGTGACCATCGCGCTCACCGGCGTGCTGGCGCTCGCGATCCTGCGCGCCGGGGCCTTCCTGTTCCTCGCCACCGGCGCGACGATCGTCACTTGGGCGCCGATCCCGCAGCTCCCCTGGTTCACCTGGGGTATGTGGCTGTTCCTGCTGGTCACGCCGGTGCAGTTCATCGGCGGCTGGAGCTTCTACAAGGGCTCGTGGACGGCGATCAAGACACGCTCGATCAACATGGACTTCCTGATCGCGCTCGGCACCACCGTCGCCTATGTTTACAGCGTCGCGGTGCTGTTCTTCCCCGAGGTGCTGCCGGTGAAGGTCGAGGAGCGCGATGTGTACTTCGAGGTCTCGGCGGTGATCATCGCCTTCGTGCTGCTGGGAAAATACATGGAGGAACTGATCAAGAAACGCTCGTCGGCGGCGGTGCGCAAGCTGCTGGACTTGAAGCCGGCCACGGCCAATGTCATCCGCGAGGGTCAGGAGATGGAGGTACCGGCCGAGACTGTCATGGTCGGTGACATCTGCGTCATCCGGCCGGGCCAGAAGATCCCGACCGACGGCGAGGTCATCGAGGGCCGCTCGTCGGTGGACGAATCCATGCTGACCGGCGAGTCCATGCCGGTGGACAAGGCACCGGGCACGCCAGTGATCGGCGGAACCCTGAACCGCACGGGGCTGTTGCATTGCAAGGCTACGCGCGTCGGGGCCGAAACGGCACTGGCGCAGATCATCAAGCTGGTGGAAGAGGCGCAGGCCAGCACCGCGCAGATCCAGCGCATCGCCGATCAGGTCAACGCCAAGTTCGTCCCGGCGGTCGTATTGGTTGCATTCGTGGCGTTCTTCGGCTGGTGGCTCGCCGGCAATTTCCCGCAGGCGTTGCTCGCCTTCATTGCCGTGCTCATCATCTCCTGCCCGTGCGCGTTGGGCGTGGCCACGCCGGCGGCGCTCATGGTGGGTGTGGGCAAGGGTGCCACGGCCGGGATTCTGATCCGTGGCGGCGAGGTGCTGGAGCGCGCGCAGAAACTCACCACCATTGTGTTCGACAAGACCGGCACGCTCACGCGCGGCGAACCGAACGTGACCGACATGGTGTCCTTTGGCGGCGCGGCCGAAACCGAGGTATTGCGACTCGCCGCGGCGATCGAGGCGGGTTCCGAGCATCCGCTTGGCGAGGCGATCGTGCGCGCTGCGCAACACCGTAACCTCGCATTACCCAAGGTGGCGGGTTTCGAGGCGATTCCCGGTCACGGCATCCAGGGCAACGTGGACGGCCATAAGGTGCTGCTCGGCAACCGGCGCCTGTTCGCGCGCGAGGGCATCAAGACGGATGCCGCCGAGGCGGCGATGACGCGCATGGAGGGCGAGGGCAAGACCGCCATGCTGGTCGGTGTCGACGGTGCGCTCGCCGGCATCGTGGCGGTGGCCGACACCCTGAAACCCGAGGCCAAGGAGGCGGTCGGCGCGCTCGTCCGCGAGAAGGTCGAGGTCATCATGCTCACCGGCGACAACCAGCGCACCGCGCAGGCGATCGCCCGCGAGCTCGGCATCGAGAAGGTAATCGCCGAGGTGTTGCCGGGTGACAAGGCCAGGGTCGTGCAGGACCTGCAGAAGCAGGGCAAGTCGGTGGCCATGGTGGGCGACGGGGTGAACGACGCGCCGGCGCTGGCCGTGGCCGACATCGGCATCGCCATCGGCTCCGGCTCCGACGTCGCCAAGGAGACCGGCGGCATCATCCTCATCAAGAACGACGTGCGCGATGTGGTGCTCGCGATACGTCTGTCGCGCGCGACCATGCGCAAGATCAAACAGAACCTGTTCTGGGCGTTCATCTACAACAGCATCGGCATCCCGGTCGCGGCGCTGGGTTTCCTGAACCCGATCATCGCCGCCGCGGCGATGGCGTTGTCGTCGCTGTCGGTGATCGTTAATTCGGCGCTGCTCAAGCGTCAGCGTCTGGGTGCCGCATGAAGCCCGTCGTCTCGATCCGCTGGCGCGCTGCAATCTGTTTTATTGCGATGGCCGCAGTGGCGGGGTCTGTCCTGTGGTGGTGGGGCTTATCGCCGCTCACCGTGTTTTGGATTGCTATCGCCGTCGCATGTGCGGTTGCCATGCTTTATGCCTGGTGGTTGGCGCGCCGGGCGCTGCGGCCGCTGAGGCGCGGCGACAGCGCGTCGGATCAATCCACGAGGAGGGGACCGTGAATCACGAGCATCCGCATCGGCCCGAACCCTTCTGGCGCTCGCGCACGGGACTCGCGCTGCTCGGGTTCCTGGCGATCGCCGCGTTCTTTCTGTTGAGCGAGCACCGCGCGCATCTGCTCGGCGCGCTGCCATTTCTGCTCCTGGCGCTCTGCCCGCTGCTGCATTTCTTCGGCCACGGCGGGCATGGCGGCGACGGCCGCGCCGCTGGCGATGGGGACAAATCGTGAAACCGTTCGCCACTGCGTCCGGCGGACAGGGTTGTACTCGTGAGGACGCCCAACTCGAAGGGGGACGTGTGTCATGAAAAATTGGCGGCGGGGGTGTTTCGGTGTCGTGTCCGTCGTGATAACGGCCGGCGCGCTATGGGCCGCGTCGAGTTCGCCCGCCCAGGCGGTGCCGAGCTTCAGCCGCCAGAGCGGCCAGACCTGCGCCTCGTGTCACACCGTGTTTCCGGAGCTCACGCCCTTCGGGCGGCAGTTCAAGCTGCGGGGCTACACGCTGGGGAACGGGCTGGCCGACAAAGAGTTTCCCTATTCCCTGCCGCTGTCGGCTTCGCTGATCGTCTCGCGCACCTCGCTGGGGGACACGAAGGCGTCCGATCCGGCGGAGGACTTCCCGCGTATCAATCAGACCATCGCGCAGACGGCGGCGGTGTATTACGGCGGCAAGATCACCGACAAGTCCGGGGCGTTCGTGCAGTACAACTACGACGGCATCGAGCGCCAGTGGGCGGTCGAAATGGCCGACATCCGCTACGCCGACAGCACCATGATCGGCGACCGCGAGCTGCTGTGGGGCCTGACGCTGAACAACACCCCCACGACCCAGGACGTGTGGAACACCGTGCAGATGTGGGCCTTTCCGCATCTCGCGGATGCCGGCGTCATGCCGCCGGTCAATACCCTGCTCGACATGTTCCTGGCGCAGCAGGTCAAGGGGCTGGGGTTTTACGGGTACTGGAACAACGCGCTCTACGCCGAGTTCAGCCTCTACCGCACGAACAAGTCGGGCTTGTTGCGCCCGCTGAGCGCCGGGGTTCCCACAACCACCGTGGTCGACAACTATGCCCCCTATTGGCACATCATGTACAACCGCGAGGCGGGAGCGCACAACTTCGCCGCCGGAATCCACGGCATGACGGCGGACATCTTCCCCGACGCCAACGACCTGAGCAGCGCCACCGACCGCTTCCGGGACCTGGCCCTGGATGCGCAATACCAGTACATCGCGGATGCCCACGTCTTCTCGACCCAGGCCAGCTGGATCCGCGAAAAGCGCGACTGGAACGCCAGCTTCCCGATGATGCTCGCTTCCAATCCTTCCGACACGGTCGACGTCTTCAAGATGAATTTTCACTACTGGTACCAGCGCCGGCTGGGCGGCGGCATCGGTTACTTCTCCACCACGGGCGACAGCGACATGCTCGCCTATAGCGGCATGGCCATGACCGAAAGCGCCATGACCAATGCGAGCGGCCGCCCGGACACCAAGGGCTGGACCGTGGAGCTCGACTGGCTGCCGCTGACGAACGTGCAGAACCTCAAGCTCGGGGCGCGCTACACGGCCTACACCAAGTTCAACGGCGCGGGCACCGACTACAACGGCTTCGGCCGGAACGCATCCGATAACAACGCGACCTTTCTGTACGGCTGGCTCCTGTTCTGAGCCGGCGTTTGTTTCTATGGAGACGGACATGAATACACCGCCGACCGCTCATCACCGGAGGCCCGACAGGACCAAGTGGGTCTTCCTCGGGTTTCTCGCGATCGCCGGTTTTTTCCTGTTCACCGAGCACCGGGCTCACGCCCTGGGCATCCTGCCGTTTGCGCTGTTGCTCCTCTGTCCGCTGCTGCACTTTTTCGGCCACGGCGGGCACGACCATGGCGCGGAAAAAGGAGACAAGCCATGAATCCCGTCACCTCCGCGCCCGCCTATGGCCTGTGGTCGCTCGTGGTCATCAACTCGGCGGTGTTCATCATCTTTCTCTACAGCTTCGCCAAGCCGCAGACCCAGCGCGACTGGCGCTCCTTCGGCGCCATCTCGGCGTTCCTGGTGGCGCTGTTCACCGAGATGTACGGCTACCCGCTCACCATCTATCTGTTGTCGGGCTGGCTGCAGAGCCGCTACCCGAGCGTCAACTGGTTCTCCCACGACGCCGGGCATCTGCTCGAGATGCTGTTCGGCTGGAAGGCCAACCCGCATTTCGGGCCGTTTCATCTGCTGAGTTTCGGGTTCATCGGCGGCGGGTTCATCCTGCTGTCGAACGCCTGGCGCGTGCTGTACGCGGCGCAGAAGAATCACACGCTGGCGACGAACGGCCCGTATGCCTACATCCGCCATCCGCAGTACGTCGGCTTCGTGCTCATCATGCTGGGCTTTCTGGTGCAGTGGCCGACGATCCTGACGCTCGCCATGTTTCCGGTGCTGGTGTTCATGTACGTGCATCTTGCCCGGCGCGAAGAGCGCGAGGTGGAAGCGGAGTTCGGCGCGGAGTATCGGCGTTACGCGGCGCGCACGCCGGCGTTCATTCCGCGCTTCGGCATGACGCGCGCGCTGCCGTGAGCGGGCATACCGGCGCGGCGGCAACGATTTCGGAGCCGGTTGATCCGAACAAGAGCGTCCCATCGCGGGACGTCATGACAACCGGGGAGCGATCCCCACAACACAAGGAGCAAAACCATGAAACAGTCAACGTGTAACAGCTTGGGAGCCGGTCTGCTGGTGCTGGGGCTTGCGCTGACGCTGCCCGCTCATGCCCAGATGGGTGGGAGCATGGGTGGCGGCGGCACGATGGGTGAACAGAAAGGCGGCATGATGGATGGCGGCAAAGGGATGGACGCCGGCGCAAAACAGAATGGCGGCGGCAAGATGGGCGGGCAGCAGGGCATGGGCGGGCAGCAGGGCATGGGCGGGCCGGGCGCGCGCGAGATGTCCGGCACGATGCACGATATGGCCGATCAAATGACCGGGATGTCCAACTTCATGAACTACAGCAAGCTGACGGCGGCCGACCGCAAGCGCATGGCAGAGCGTATGCGCCAGATGGCGGGCATGATGGACAAAATGTCCCGCATGGCGGCCCAGGGCATGATGATGGATGAGGGCATGCAGAAGCAGATGCAGGAGATGCGCCAGCAGATGAACGAAATGATGAAATCGCCCGTCATGAAGGAGAAACGTCCTTAATATAGGGGCAGACACCGTTGTCGATGTCCGCACTGACGGAGGTGCAAAATGAAGACGAAAGGCATATCCAGGTTTGTTGGTTTGATCGCGGCATTCCTGTTGCTGGCCGCCACGACCGCGAGGGCCGCCGGCTACCAGCAAGTCGCAGACGGTGTGGCGATCTACTTCGGCATCTTGCCGGCGGAACTGGTGCGCGGCCATCCGCCAGAACACCCCGAAGGCCAGATGCACGGGGGCGTGCCGGTCGGCGAGAACCATATTATGGTCGCGCTGTTCGAGGACAAGACCGGCAAGCGGATTACCCGCGCCGAGGTCACGGCAACGATCACGGGCCCGGGCAGCTTTAAGGCAGAAAAAAAACTCGAGCCGATGATCGTCGCCGGCGCCGCTACCTACGGCAATTACTTCAACATGCCCGGTCCGGGTCCGTATCGCATCGCATTGCGCATCCGCGTGCCGGGCGCGGGCCACGACATCCAGACGGTGTTCACCTGGGCGCGGTCGTGAGCCGCGCGCGAAGACAAAACCAACTTGTTTTTTCTTGACGGAGGAATCGACCATGAATGAACGCAGCACACTCAGCACAGGGAAGACCCCGGCATCGGGACGTACGGCGCCGGGTTCCGCCACCAAGGCCATGCGCCACGCCGGTAGCAGCGGCGTGCGCCGCGCTCCGGTCAGCGCCGAGGAACGCGAGCGTATGATTGCCAGCGAAGCGTATTTCCGCGCCGAGCGCCGCGGTTTCGCTCCGGGCCATGAACTGGAGGACTGGTGCGAGGCCGAGGCGGATATCGACCGGCAACTCGGTCGCAGCTGAGCCGGACGAGCCCGGCGATTCCGGGCTGCTTCGAATGGGTGCGCTCGTGAGCGCGAGGAGGTTCGACCATGACACGCGAATCCGAGATCGGGCTGCTCATCCTGCGCCTGGGCCTCGGCAGCTTCCTGTTGCTCTTCGGCATCGACAAGCTCGTTGCGCCGCACGTCGCGGCCGCGATCTTCGTGGACTTCTACGGCTTTGGGACCGTTTCCGCGACGCTCGTCTACAGCGCCGGGTTGCTGGAAATTGCGCTCAGCCTGGCGATCCTGGCCGGCATTTGGAAAACGCTGAGCTACGGCCTGGGGCTGGCCCTGCACGCGGTCTCCACGCTCGTGACGTACCGCGAGCTGCTCTCGCCTTTCGGTGAGAATCACATGTACCTCGCCGCCGTTCCCGTGCTCGCGGGGTTCGTGACGCTGTTTCTGCTGCGGCGCCAGGATGTCTTGTGGAGTCTCGGCGCCGGGCGCGCTGCGGGCGGGGGCGCGTAATGGACATCAGCTTCCTCGGCGCCACCGGCACGGTCACCGGCTCCAAGTACCTGGTGAGCGCCGGCGGCCGGAAGATACTCGTGGACTGCGGCCTGTTCCAGGGCTACAAGCAACTGCGGCTGCGCAACCGGGCGCCGCTGCCCGTCAACCCGCGCGAGATCGACGCGGTGATTCTGACTCACGCGCATCTCGATCACAGCGGCTACCTGCCGCTGCTGATCAGGAACGGTTATGCCGGCAAGGTGTATTGCACTCAGGCGACACGCGACTTGTGCGCCATCCTGCTGCCGGACAGCGGGCACCTGCAGGAGGAAGAGGCGGAGTACGCCAACCGTCACAAGTTCTCCAAGCATGCGCCGGCGTTGCCGCTGTACACACGCGAAGACGCGGAGCATTCGCTCTCGCTCTTTGCGCCGGTCGATTTCGCGCGCGATACCGATCTCGGCGGCGGTCTCGCGCTGCATCTGCTGCCCGCCGGGCATATATTGGGCTCGTCCTTCGTGCGGCTGCGTCACGCTGGCCAGACACTGTTGTTCACCGGCGACTTGGGCCGGCCGAACGATCTTATTATGGTGGCGCCGACGGTTGTCAGCCGCGCGGATTATCTGGTCGTCGAGTCCACCTACGGCGACCGCCGCCACGATTCTGCCGATCCGCAGCAGCGGCTCGCCGAGATAATCAACCGCACGGCGAAGCGCGGCGGCGCGGTGATCGTGCCGGCGTTCGCCGTGGGGCGCGCGCAGACGCTGATGTACCTCATCCATCTGCTCAAGGAATCGAATGCAATTCCCGACATTCCGGTGTTTCTCAACAGCCCCATGGCGGTGGATGCCACGCGCCTCTACCACAATCATCGCGGCGAGCATCGCCTCACGCCCGAGCAATGCGACGCCATGTGCGCCGCCGCGAAGGTCGTCAACAGCGTCGAGGAATCCAAGGCGCTCAACACGCGCCAGGGCCCGATGATCGTCATTTCGGCGAGCGGCATGGCCACCGGTGGGCGCGTGGTGCATCACCTCAAGGCGTTTGCGCCGGAGGCGCGCAACACGATCCTGTTCGTGGGTTTCCAGGCCGGCGGTTCGCGCGGCGCGGCCATGCTGAACGGCGCCGACAGCATCAAGATCCACGGCGAGTATGTTCCCGTGCGGGCGGAAGTGGCGAGTATCGACAATTTCTCGGCACACGCGGACTACGCCGAGATCCTCGGTTGGCTCAAACACTTCGAATCGCCGCCGCGCCAGACCTTCGTCACGCACGGCGAGCCCAAGGCGGCCGACGCGCTGCGCCACCGCATCGAGGAAAGCCTCGGATGGCGCACTGCTGTGCCGGATTATCTCGAAACAGTGCGGTTGGAATAGCGATCACGGCGCCATGATCCGCGAGACGAACAAGCAGGCGCACAGTCACGACGGATTCATCGTGCGCATGCCGGATAGCGTGCCGCCGGCGCTTGCGGGCGGCAGGCGCGCGCCGTGAACGTGCTCACGGTCAACGCCGGCAGTTCCTCGCTGCGCCTGGCGGTGTTTGCCGCGGCGGGCGAGGCGTTATCGCTGCTGGCAATCGGTCATTTTCCCGACGCGCGGAATAATTTCGCGAAAATCCTGCGTACTTTTCTCGAGGATCACGGCATAGAGGAGGTGGCGGTGGTCGCGCACCGGATCGTTCACGGTGGAGTGCGCCTTGTTGCATCCTGCCTGTTGGACAGAGAGACAGAAGCCGAGATCGAGCGCCTCGTCTCGCTGGCGCCGCTGCACAATCCGCCGGCGCTCGCGGGAATACGCGCCTGCCGCGAAGTGTTCGGCATGCGGACGGAGCAGGTAGCGGTGTTCGATACGGCGTTCTACGCCGATCTGCCGGCGGCCGCGCGCGCCTACGCGCTCCCGAGCGAGTTCGTGCACAAGCATGGGCTGCGCCGCTACGGTTTTCACGGCATCGCGCATCGCGCGCTGTGGCGGCGCTGGCGGGCGCTGCGGCCGGAGGTGCCCGAGGGCGGACGCGCGATCTCGCTGCAACTCGGCGCCGGCTGCTCCATGACCGCGATCGAACGCGGCGCGCCGCGTGACACCTCGATGGGTTTTTCGCCGCTGGAGGGCCTGATGATGGCCACCCGCGGCGGCGATATCGATCCGGGCGCGATCACCTATCTGCAGCGGCGCGAGGGGTTCAGTCCGGAGGTGACCGAGCGGTTGCTCTACCACGACTGCGGCCTGCAAGGCGTGGCCGGCGAGAGCGACATGCGCCGCTTGCTCGCGCGTGACGACGCCGAGGCGCGGCTGGCGGTGGAAATGTACTGCCACCGCGCGCGCAAATATCTCGGCGCCTATCTCGCGCTGCTCGGCGGCGCCGACGCGTTTCTCTTCGGCGGCGGCGTGGGCGAGAACGCGCCGTTCGTGCGCGAGAAGATTCTCGCCAACATGGAGTGGGCCGGCATCGCGCTCGATGCGGGGGCGAATCGCGCCGCCGTGGGAATCGAGGCGCGCGTCAGCCGGCCGGAGAGCCGGACGGAGATCTGGGTTATCCCGGTGGACGAAGCCGCGATTCTGGCCGAAGAGGCCCTGACGGTGGCGGCGGTACGAAGCGCCCCGGGTCAAGGAGGTAATCATGAACGAGGCAGCACTGAAATCGAAGCTTGAGCAAGGCCCGCTGGATGCCGGGGAACTTCGCCGCCTGGACGCCTGGTGGCGCGCGGCGAATTATCTCTCGGTCGGCCAGATCTATCTGCTCGACAACCCGCTGCTCCGGGAGCCGCTCGCGCTGGCGCATGTGAAGCCGCGGCTGCTCGGCCACTGGGGCACGACGCCCGGACTCAATTTCCTCTACGTGCACCTGAACCGCATTATTAGTAAGTATGGACTCAATGTGCTCTACGTCGCCGGCCCCGGTCACGGCGGGCCGGCGCTGGTCGCCAACACCTGGCTCGAGGGCAGTTACAGCGAGCTCTATCCGAACGTGCCGCAGGACGCCGAGGGCATGAAACGGCTGTTCCGGCAATTTTCGTTCCCCGGCGGGATAGGCAGCCACGTCACCGCCGAGACGCCGGGCTCGATTCACGAGGGCGGCGAGCTCGGTTACGCGCTCGCGCACGCCTACGGCGCGGCCTTCGACAATCCGGACCTGATTGTCGCCTGCGTGGTGGGCGACGGCGAAGCCGAAACCGGGCCGCTGGCCGCCGCCTGGCACTCGAACAAGTTCCTGAACCCCGTCACCGACGGCGCGGTGCTGCCGATCCTGCACCTGAACGGCTACAAGATCGCCAATCCCACGGTGCTCGCGCGCATCCCGCGCACCGAGCTTGAAAGCCTGTTCATCGGCTACGGTTACAAGCCGTATTTCGTCGAGGGCGACGATCCCGAGGCCATGCACCGGTTGATGGCGGCGACGCTCGATGCGGTGATCGCCGAGATCAAAGCAATCCAACAGCGAGCGCGCGCGAACGATGCTTCGGTGCGGGTGCGCTGGCCGATGATTATTTTCAAGACGCCCAAGGGCTGGACCGGACCGAAGGAGGTGGACGGCCGGCAGACCGAGGGCAGCTGGCGTTCGCACCAGGTGCCGTTCGGCGAGTTGACGAAACCGGAACATTTGAAGCTGCTCGAACAGTGGATGAAGAGCTACCGGCCCGAGGAGCTGTTCGACGCGCGCGGTGCGCTCCAGCCCGAGCTCGCGGCGCTCGCGCCCGGGGGAACGCGGCGCATGGGCGCGAATCCGCACGCCAACGGCGGCCTGCTGCTCCGGGAGCTGCGGCTGCCCGATTTCCGCGACTACGCCGTGGAGGTTCCGCAACCGGGCGGCACGGTTGCCGAAGCCACGCGCGTGATGGGCACGTTTCTGCGCGACGTGATGAAGCTCAACCGCGAGACGCGCAACTTCCGCGTCGTCGGTCCGGACGAAACCGCCTCCAACCGCCTGGGCGCGTTGTTCGAGGTCACCGACCGCGCATGGCAGGCGGAGCGTCTGCCCGGGGACGATCATCTCGCGCCCGACGGACGCGTGATGGAAATACTTTCCGAACACACCTGCCAGGGCTGGCTCGAGGGCTATCTGCTCACCGGACGGCACGGACTGTTCTCGTGCTACGAGGCGTTCATCCATATCGTGGACTCGATGTTCAACCAGCACGCCAAGTGGCTGAAGGTGAGCAAGGAGATCCCGTGGCGCCGGCCGATCGCCTCGCTCAATTATCTGCTCACCTCGCACGTCTGGCGCCAGGACCACAACGGCTTCTCGCACCAGGACCCGGGCTTCATCGACCACGTGGTGAACAAGAAGGCCCGCATCATCCGCGTGTATCTGCCGCCCGACGCCAACACGCTGCTGTGCGTCACCGACGCCTGCCTGCGCTCGCGTCACCTTGTCAACGTCATCGTCGCCGGGAAGAACGTGGAGCCGCAGTGGCTCGACATGGACGCCGCCATCAAGCACTGCGCGGCCGGCATCGGCATCTTCGAATGGGCCAGCAGCGACGCCGAAGGCGAGCCGGACGTGGTCATGGCGGCAGCCGGCGACGTGCCGACGATCGAGGTGCTCGCGGCGATCGCGCTGTTGCGCGAGCATCTGCCAGATCTGCGGATACGGATGGTGAACGTCGTGGACCTGATGACGCTCCAGCCGCGGGAAGAACACCCGCACGGGCTCGCGGACCGCGAGTTCGACGGGCTGTTCACCACCGACAAGCCGATCATCTTCGCCTACCACGGTTACCCGTGGCTCATTCACCGGCTTACGTATCGCCGCGCCAATCACAAGAACCTGCATGTGCGCGGCTACAAGGAAGAAGGCACGACCACGACGCCGTTCGACATGGCGGTGCGCAACGACCTCGACCGCTTTCATCTCGTGGCCGACGTGATCGACCGTGTACCCAAGCTCGGTTACAAGGCCGCTCACTTGAAACAGCATGTGCGCGACAAGCTCATCGAGCACCGCCAGTACATCGAGCGCCACGGCCAGGACATGCCGGAGATACTCGAGTGGCAGTGGCCCGCGGCGCCGGGGAGGCCCGCGTGAACGCGGCGCCCGGCAACCCGCTGCGCCGCCTCGTGGCGTTCGGCCAGAGCGCGTGGCTCGACTACATCCGCCGCGGGATGATCGAGAGCGGCGAGCTCGCGCGTCTGATCCGGGAGGACGGGATCAGCGGGGTCACGTCCAACCCGGCGATTTTCGAGAAGGCCATCGTCGAGCACCGCGACTACGACGCGGCCATCGCCGACGCGGTGCACCGCGGGCTCGAAGCGCAGGCGATCTGCGAGGAGCTCGTGCTCGAGGACGTGGGGCGCGCGGCCGAGCTGTTGCGCCCGGTGCACGAACGAAGCCGGGGTGGCGACGGCTTCGTCAGCATCGAGGTCGTGCCGCACATCGCGCATGACACCCGGCGCACCGTGGACGAGGCGCAACGGCTGTGGGGAGTGCTCGCCCGGGCGAACATCCTGATCAAGGTTCCGGCGACCCGCGCCGGGCTGCCGGCGATCCGGCGCCTGATCGCCATGGGCGTGAACGTCAACGTCACGCTGCTGTTCAGCGTCGCGCGCTATCGCGAGGTCGCCGAGGCCTACCTCGCCGGTCTCGAGGAGCGCGCCCGCGCCGGTGCACCGCTCGAAGGAGTGGCATCGGTGGCGAGCTTTTTCCTGAGCCGCATCGACACGCTGGTGGACAAGCGCCTGGACGCGCTCGGAAGCACGGCGGCGCGCCGACTGCGCGGTCAGGCGGCCATCGCCAGCGCGCGCCTGGCGTTCCAGGACTACAAGGAACTGATCGCCTCCCCGCGCTGGCGGGCGCTCGCCGCGCAGGGCGCGCGACCGCAGCGACTGCTGTGGGCCTCGACCTCCACCAAGGACCCGACGTATGGCGATGTGAAATACGTCGAGGCATTGATCGGTCCCGGCACCGTCAACACCCTGCCGCCCGAGACGCTGGCGGCGTACCGCGACCACGGCGACCCGGCGGTGCGCGTCGAAGACGATCTCGATGCGGCCCGCGCGTTGTCCGCGAGGCTTGCGGCGTTCGGCATCGAACCCGAAGCGATGGGCGACGAGCTCGAGCGTCAGGGCGTGCAGAAGTTCATCGAACCCTACGACAAGCTGCTCGCCGACATCGAGCGGCGCCGACGGGCGCGTTAGCGCAGGACAAGGAGCGAGCCATGCTGGACGAATTTCTTCACATCGAACGCATCGCCTACTTCTCGATGGAGATCGCACTGCGTAACGAGATTCCGACCTATGCCGGCGGTCTCGGCGTGCTGGCCGGCGACACGGTGCGTTCGGCCGCCGACCTGGAGCTGCCGATGGTGGCGGTGAGCCTCGTCAGCCGTCAGGGTTACTTCCGCCAGGAGATCGACGCCCAGGGCCGGCAGGTGGAACACCCGGCGTCCTGGGAACCGGAGCGTTTCGCGCAGCCGCTCGATGCCAAGATCGCCGTGCCGATCGAGGGCCGGGCGGTGTGGATCGGCGCGTGGCTGTATGTGCTCGAAGGCCACATGGGTGGCCTCCAGCCGGTGTTGCTGCTCGATACCGACCTGGAGGAGAACCGGCGCGAGGATCGCGAGATCACGCACCATCTCTACGGCGGCGACGAAACCTACCGGCTCAAGCAGGAGATCGTGCTCGGCGTCGGCGGCATGCGCCTGTTGCAGGCGCTCGGTTTCACGATCCGCCACTACCACATGAACGAAGGCCATTCCGCGCTGCTCGGTCTCGAGCTGCTGCGCCGCTACCTCTATCCGCCCGAGGACCTGCGCCCGGGCGAGTCGCCCTACGACCTCCCGCGGGTGCGCGAGCTGTGCAGCTTCACCACCCACACGCCGGTCGAGGCCGGCCACGACCGTTTCGCCTACGATACGGTGCAGCGCGTTCTCGGCAACGTCATCAATGTCGACATCGCGCAGCGGCTGGCGAACCCCGCCGAGGCGCAGCGCAGCCGCCTCTCGTTCGACGAGGCGTTCGTCGATCTCGCGACGCTCAAACATCTCGCGGGCGAGGACAGTCTCAACATGACGCGGCTGGCGCTGAACCTGAGCGAGTACGTGAACGGCGTCGCCAAGCGCCACGCCGAGGTCTCCAAGAAAATGTTCCCCGGCTACCGGGTGCACGCGGTCACCAACGGCGTGCATCCGTTCACCTGGACCGCCGAAAGTTTCCGCCAGCTCTACGACCGTTATCTCCCGAGCTGGTGCCACGAGCCCGAGCAACTCGTGCGCGCCGACTGCTGCATCCCCGACGCCGCCGTTTGGGAGGCGCATGTCCAGGCGAAGCAGGCGCTCATCGAAAAGGTGCGCGCGCTGACCGGCGTCGCCTTGCATCCGAAGGTCCCGATTCTCGGGTTCGCGCGGCGCATGACCGCGTACAAGCGCCCCGACCTGCTGTTCTCCGATATCGAGCGCCTGAAGGCGATCGCCCAGCAGCGCTCGTTCCAGATCGTGCTCGCCGGCAAGGCGCACCCGCGCGACGAAGGCGGCAAGCGCCTCATCGAGCAGCTGCACGCCCGGGCGCGCGCGCTCGAAGGTGTCGTGCCGGTTGTCTATCTGCCTGACCACGACATGGATATCGCCCGACTGCTTGTGGCCGGCGTCGACATCTGGCTCAACACGCCGCTGCGTCCGTTCGAGGCCTCCGGCACCAGCGGCATGAAGGCGGCGTTCAACGGCGTGCCCTCGCTCTCGGTGCTCGATGGCTGGTGGGTCGAGGGCTGCATCGAGGGCGTGACCGGCTGGGCGATCGGCAACGCGGCGGGCGCGGACGACGGCGACGCGCGCGCGCTCTACGACAAGCTCGAGCAGGTGGTGTTGCCGCTTTACTACGGCTATGAGCGGGAACCCGGCGGCTGGATCCGGGTGATGAAAGGAGCGATCAGCAAGAATGCCTCGTATTTCAACAGCCACCGCATGATGCGGCGCTACGCGACCGAGGCGTACATCCGATGATCCCGGGCCCCGAGGCAAGCCGGTCGCTCGCGGATCGCCCGCTCGCCGAGCGGCTGCTCTACACGGCCTTTCTGCTGCTCGTGGGGATCGGTTACCTGATGGCGCTCAGCTACATCTATCTGAGCCACCAGGGGCATGACGGCCGGCCCGGGTTGTCGGTCGACGACCTGGTGTACAACTACTACGGCAACCGCAGCGGCACGCGCATCGAGGCCGCGATCCGCGGCCCCATGGCCGGATACATCCAGGCCGAGGACCGGCATCACGTGGTGGCGTGGCTCCGGTCGGGCGCGCCGGAGCGGGACTACGCGGCGCGCATCCAGCCGATCCTCGCCAAGACCTGCCTGCAATGCCACCGCCCGGCTTCCGGCCTCAAGGTCGTGGACCTGTCCACGTACGCGGGCGTGCGCGCCGTGGCCGAGGTGGATACCGGGGCGTCGCTGCTGTCGCTGGTGCGGCTGTCGCACATCCATCTGTTCGGCATCGGCCTGGTGCTGCTGGCGGTGGGACTGATCTTCCGGCTGGCGCAGTTGCCCGAGTGGCTGAAGGCCGCGCTCGTCGTCCTGCCGTTCGCCAGCGTGGCCACCGACATCCTCGCCTGGTTCCTGACCAAGTGGGACCCGTTCTACGCCTACACGGTCGTGGCGGCGGGCGCGGTGTTGGGGTTGGCGCTCGTGGCGCAGATCCTGATCTCGCTTTATCAAACATGGTTTCCAAAACGGAGGTGAACCATGCATTACGACGGCTGGAGTTTCTGGGGCATGCATCTCTTCTGGTGGCTGTTCTGGATCGCGCTGATCGTGGCGTTCTTCGCGCTGATCGAGCCGGTGCCGCGCGGCCGGCGACGCGAGACGCCGCTTGAGATATTGCAGCGGCGCTACGCCGCGGGCGAGATCGGCGAGAAGGAATACGAGGAGCGCAAGCGCACGCTCGAGCGCGATGCCAAACCGCGCGAGTAACGGCGTGAGCGTCGAAGCCAACGTGAACGAGGAGGTGAGTCATGGAATGGTTGCAGCAGAACTGGTTCTGGGTGGTGGTCTTCGTCGTGTTCTTCGGGTTGCATCTGTTCGGCCACGGCGGACATGGCGGTCACGGCGGAGGTTGCGGGGGCGGACATGGCGGGCAGCGGCCTTCGGACAAGGACGAAAAGCGGACCGAACCACCGCCGTCAGGCCATCAACACTGAAAAGGAGGGCGTCATGCTGAACATCAAGATCATTTCCTGGGCGCTGGGATTGTGGAGCGCCTTCACGTTCGTGGCGTGCGTGCTCTACGGGCTGATCGTGCCCGAAAGCCTGCACATGAAGGCGGCGCTCGAACAGCTCCTGCCGGCGTTCAAGTGGCTGACCTGGTGGGGCTTTCTGCTCGGGCTCGTCGAGAGTTTTCTTTACGGCGTGTACGCGGGAATCGTGTTCGTGCCGATTTACAACTTTCTCAAGCGGCGTTGGGGCTGACACCCGGCCGCGGGCGGTGCACTCGTCTTCGACGGCGACCCGAACAAGGGTTTTTCTTGAACTTGAACAGGAGGTGAAACATGGCAACCGATCCGGTGTGCAAGATGCAAATCGAAGAGAAACAGGCGGCGGCGAAAGTGGAGTACGCCGGGCAGATGTATCACTTCTGCTCCGAGACTTGTCACAAGACATTTACCGCCGATCCGCAGAAGTACGCGAGCGTGCCGCCGCACGGCAGTCACGGCGGTTCGCACCGCCACGGCCACAGCTAGCGTACACGGCCGGGAGACTGAGCCACGATGAGCGTCATCGCACGCGCCGAGGTCATCGAGATCGCCGGCGCCGGGCCGGCGGGTCTGGCGGCGGCCATCACGCTGGCGCGCGCCAGGGCGGCGCGTGGTCGTGCACGAAACGAGCCGCGAGGTCGGCTACCGCTTCCAGGGCGACCTGCAGGGGCTGGAGAACTGGACGACGGAGCGCGACGTGCTCGATGAGCTGCGCGAGATGGGGCTGACGACCGCGTTCGCGCAGCACGCCTGCCGCGAAGGCACCGTCTTCGATGCCTGGGGACAGGCTTATCCGGTGCGCAGCCGTGCGCCGCTCTTTTATATGGTGGAGCGCGGTCCCGGTCGCGGGAGCCTGGACAGCGTGCTGCTCGAGCAGGCGCTCGCGCTCGGCGTGGAGGTGCGCTTCGGCAGCCGCCTCGAGCAACTGGAGGGCCCGGGCATCCTGGCCGCTGGGCCGAAAGCCGCCGACGCCATCGCCGTCGGATATCACTTCGATACCGACAGAGACGACGGTTTCTGGGCGATCTGCGACGAGACCCTCGCGCCCCGGGGCTACGCCTATCTGCTGATCATGAACGGGCGCGGCACGGTGAAGAGCTGCATGTATTCCGGGTTCAAGCAGGAAAGCGTTTACGTGGCGCGTACCGTCGAGGCGTTCCGCCGCTTCGCGGGACTGGAGATGCGCAACGCGCGCCCGCACGGCGGGGTCGGCAACTTCCGCATCCCCGCCTCGGTCTTGTCCGGGCGCCATCCGGTGGCGGGCGAGCAGGCGGGCTTCCAGGACACGCTGTGGGGCTTCGGCATGCGACTCGCGCTCCGCTCCGGCGTGCTCGCGGCGCGCAGCCTCGTGGACGGCGGCGACTACGAGGCGCGCTGGCGCAAGGAGCTCGGCCCCTGGCTGCGCGCCTCGGTGGTTAATCGCGCGATCTATGGCGCGCTGGGCAATAGCGGCTACCGTTGGGCACTGCGCCAGCAGGCGGAGCGCGATGCGCGCGAATTTCTGCGCCGGCTGTACCGGCCCTCGTTCACCAAGCGCCTGCTCATGCCCTGGGCCCGGTGGCATTATCATAGCCGGCGCCGGGACACGAGCTGCAATCATGTTGACTGCGCGTGCATCTGGTGCCGCTGCGCCGTGCCGCGTTGAGAGGAGGCAGTGAGACGAGACGGAATTCGATTCGGGTGAATCATGCACGAACTGCTGGTAACAATAAGGAGACCACATGGACTTATCCTTAGCTGACAACGCCAGCGCAAGGCGAGCGGAGCGCGTCGTGGAGCGCGTGTTCCGGGATTATTCCGGCAGCATGGCGGTGCGTTTGTGGGACGGTCGCACCCTGGCCTTCGGACGCGGCGCGCCCGAGTTCACACTCGTTTTTCGAGACCCCCGTCCGTTCCGTGAGCTGATTCTGTATCGTGATCTGCTGCGGCTCGCCGAGGCCTACTTCCGTGGGAAGATAGGCATCGAAGGGGATTTCTACGCCGCGCTGCGACTTAAGGACCATCTGCGGTCGCTGCGCCTGTCCGTTACCGAGAAGGCCGGCTTCCTGTTCCGGGCGCTCACTCTCGGGGATTCGTCCGATGCCGACGCAGGCGCCACCGCGCCCGGCTGGCGCACATCCCTGTTCGCCCGCCTTACGGGTGCGCATTCAAAGGCGCGCGACCGCCAGGCCGTTGCCTTCCACTACGACGTTTCCGACGACTTCTATCGGTTGTGGCTGGATGAGCAGATGGTCTATTCCTGCGCCTATTTCGAGGACGCCGCCGATAGCCTGGACCAAGCGCAGCGCAACAAGCTCGACCACATCTGCCGCAAGCTGCGGCTCAAGCCCGGCGAACGCCTGCTCGACATCGGCTGCGGCTGGGGCGCGCTGATCCGCTGGGCGGCGAGACATTACGGCGTGCAGGCGCATGGCGTTACCCTGAGCCGCAACCAGTACGAACACTGCCGGCGCCAGATCGCCGCGGAAGGATTGCAGAGCCGGGTCAGCGTGGAACTCAAGGATTACCGCGACGTGGAGGGCGCAGGCGTCTACGACAAGATCGTCAGCGTCGGCATGTTCGAGCACGTCGGCATCAAGAATTTCCCGGTCTACTTCGGCACGGTCCAACGCCTGCTGAAATCGGGCGGGCTGTTCCTGAACCACGGTATCACCCAGGAGACAGAAGGGTGGAACAAAAAGAGTCTCTCGACGGCATTCATCAACCGCTACGTCTTCCCCGACGGCGAATTGGATACGGTGAGCAACGCGCAGCGCGCCATGGAGCGCTGCGCCTTCGAGATACTGGACGTGGAGGCGTTGCGGCCCCATTACGCCATGACCCTGCGGCATTGGGTGCAGCGCCTGGAAAACCGTCGGCAAGAGGCGTTGCAGCACGTCTCCGCGCCGACCTACCGGATTTGGCACTTTTACATGGCGGCCTGCGCCCAGTTATTCGAGGAGGGCGGCACCGGCGTCTATCAGATCCTCGCCGCGCGGCGGACCAAGGGCTCGAATCCAGTCCCCCTGACACGGCGGGATCTCTATCGCTAGCGCGCGACGTCAATCGCGTGCAGTTCTTGGGAATGGTGGTGAGTGAAGTCATATCGACGAACATTGATTGGAGGACATGACACATGAAACAGGGCAACGCGGCGATCCTGTTCGGGGACCTCAACGACCCCGGGAGCGAGATACGCAGGCGCCTGGCGGTACGGGCATCCACGCCGCTGCGGCCGGATCTGAACCTCAACACCGGCGTACGCTACCAGGGACTTTGACACGAACGGAGCGATCCATGGAAAAGAAAGAACAGTTTTCCGTCTGGTATTTCCTGATCGCGTTCCTGCTGATCCTGGCGATGCAGAACTTCCTGTTCGCCCCGCATCCCGAGAACCTTGCGTACAACGAGTTCAAGGCGCTGCTCAAGGCCGGCAAGCTCGATAACGTCGCGCTCGGCGAGCGCACCATCACGGGCACGCTCAAGCCCGAGGGACTCGAGGGCCTGCTGCCGAAGGAGAAGCTTGAGGAGCTCAAGCGCGCCGGCGAAGGCAAGGAGCACCGCTTCGTGACGGTGCGCATCGACGACCCCGATCTCGTCAAGGAGCTCGGCGCGGCCAAGGTGCGCTACGCCGGCGTGATCGAGAGCAAGTGGCTGTCGACGCTGCTCTCCTGGATCGTGCCGGCGGTCATTTTTGTCGCCATCTGGGGGCTGCTCATGAAACGCATGGGCGGCGGGGCCGGCGGCTTTCTCGAGGTCGGCAAGAGCAAGGCCAAGGTGTACATGGAGAAGCAGACCGGCGTGAGCTTCGCGGACGTCGCCGGCGTCGACGAGGCGAAGGACGAGCTCAAGGAGATCGTCGAGTTCCTCAAGAACCCGAAGGCCTACGGCAAGCTCGGCGCGCGCATTCCCAAGGGCGTATTGCTTGTCGGTCCGCCCGGCACCGGCAAGACGCTGCTGGCGCGCGCGGTCGCGGGCGAGGCCGGCGTGGCGTTCTTCTCGATCAGCGGCGCGGAGTTCGTCGAGATGTTCGTCGGCGTGGGCGCGGCGCGGGTGCGCGACCTGTTCCAGCAGGCGCGCGGCAAGGCCCCGGCGATCATCTTCATCGACGAGCTCGACGCCCTCGGCCGCGCGCGCGGCGCCTATCCCCTCGCCGGCGGCCACGACGAAAAAGAACAGACGCTGAACCAGTTGCTCTCGGAGATGGACGGCTTCGACCCGAGCACCGGCCTGGTGCTGCTCGCCGCCACCAATCGCCCGGAGATCCTCGACCCGGCGCTGCTGCGCGCCGGGCGCTTCGACCGCCAGGTGCTGGTGGACCGGCCGGACCGCATCGGGCGCGTCGCGATCCTCAAGGTCCACCTGAAAAAGGTGCAGCTCGCGGTGGACGTGGACCCGGAGCAGGTCGCCGCGCTCACGCCCGGCTTCACCGGCGCCGATCTCGCCACCCTGGTGAACGAGGCGGCGCTGCTCGCCACGCGCCGCAACGCCGAGGCCGTGGGCATGGACGACTTCACGCGCGCGATCGAGCGCATCGTCGCGGGGCTCGAAAAGAAGAACCGCCTGCTCAACCCGAAGGAGCGCGAGGTGGTGGCCTACCACGAGATGGGCCATGCGCTGGTGGCGCTGTCGCTGCCCGGCACCGACCCGGTGCACAAGGTCTCGATCATCCCGCGCGGCATCGGCGCGCTCGGCTACACCATCCAGCGCCCGACCGAGGACCGCTACCTCATGACGCGCGAAGAGCTCGAGAACAAGATGGCGGTGCTGCTCGGCGGCCGCGCCGCGGAGCAGCTCGTGTTCGCGCATTTGTCCACCGGCGCGGCCGACGACCTCGCCAAGGTGACCGACATCGCGCGCGCCATGGTCATGCGCTACGGCATGCACGCGAAGCTCGGGCACGTCGCATTGGAGTCGCAGCGACCGGCGTTTCTGGAAGTGCCCGGCGCGATGCCCGCGACGCGCGAGTACAGCGAGGAAACTGCGCGCGAGATCGACACCGCGGTGCGCGAGATTGTGGCGGCGGCGTTCGACAAGGCGCTCGGCATTCTCGGCGGGCGGCGCGACACGCTCGTGCGCGGTGCGCGCGAGCTGCTCGCCCGCGAGACGCTGGGCGAAGAGGATCTGCGTCGCCTGCAATCGCCGCTGGCGGAGGCCATCGCCGCGGCGACACCGCTCGAAAGGAGGCCGACATGAAAACGGCGATTCTTCGCGAGAGGCACGGCACCCCATGAAAATCCGGTTCGCCAGGTTCGTTCATCTCACGCTCTTTGAGCGCGTCATCGAGATCGTGTTCGGCATCATGCTTTTGTTCATCACCCTCAGCATTGTCATCGGCACGGCGCACCTGTTTCAGCGTCTCGGCGATCTGCTCCCCTGGGAGGACAATACGCGCCACTACGTGCGCATCGTCTCGGACGTGTTGACGCTGTTCATTCTCATCGAACTGGCGCGCTCACTCGCCGATTACTTCACCGCCCACCGTCTGCGGATGACGTTCATCGTGGACGCCGGCATCGTGTTCATCCTGCGCGAGATCGTGATCAAGCTGTTCGAGGCGAAGATCGATACCGCGGAGATCTACGCGCTCTCGGCGCTGATCGCCGTGCTCGGCGCCCTGCGCATCGGCTCGGTGCTGGTGTTCCAGCGCGAGAAGACCATGCTCGAGCAGTTGGCCAAGGGCACGGCGGAGAGGCCCGGGCGCGACTCCAAATCGCGCTAAGAATAATTATGGAGACGGCGTTGGAGATGAAATCATGAAAACCAGCGTTATAGACATCAGCGGATTGTTTTCCGTGTTGAGCGCCCGTGGCGTGGAGAAACAGCTCGCGAAGCTCCCCGGCGTGCACAAGGCCGAGGTGAACTATGTCGCTGGGAGCGCGACCGTCGAATATGATGAAACCGTCGTCGATCTCAAGACCATCAAGGCCCGGGTGCATGAGTGCGGTTATCACTGCGCCGGCGAGCTCCAGCCGAAGCATGTATGTGTTCCGGAAGATCCGCCGGCCACGGCTGTCACCATTGCGCCTGCGGCGCACGTCGGTCACGTGCACGAAGGCCACGTCGTCCATGCCAGGCACGAGATGCCCGCCGAGCACGCCGCGCCGGCGGGCAAGGCGGACGCGATGGCGCACGAGATGGGCCACGGCGCGGGCATGGACATGCATGCCATGGCGCGCGACATGCGCAACCGCTTCTGGGTCGCGCTCGCATTCACCGTGCCGGTCTTCGTCTACTCCCCGATGGGCGGCATGTTCACGCCACCGGTGCCGCCGTTCGGGCTTCCGCTCAACACTTGGCTGTTCCTGTTGGCGAGCGCCGCGGTGCTCTGGCCGGTCTGGCCGTTCGCGGTCGCCGCGTGGCGCGCGCTCAGGAACGGCGTGCTCAACATGGCAGTGCTGGTGATGCTCTCGGTCGGCACCGGCTACGTCTTCAGTGTCGGCGCGACCTTCTTCTTCGCCGGCGTGCAGTTCTACGAGGCGGTGGCGGTGCTGCTCGTCTTCATCCTGCTCGGCCACTGGCTCGAGATGCGCGCGCGGGCCGGCGCCTCCGAGGCGATCCGCGTGCTGCTCGATCTCGCCCCGCCGATGGCCACCGTGATCCGCGCCGGGCGTGAAGTCGAGCTGCCAACTGCCGAGGTGCAGGCGGGCGATGTCGTCGTGATCCGCCCCGGCAACAAGATTCCGGTGGACGGCGAGGTGCTGGAGGGCGAGTCGCAGGTGGACGAGTCCATGCTCACCGGCGAGTCCATGCCGGTCGGCAAAAAGCCCGGCGACACGGTGATCGGCGCCACTATTAATAAGAGTGGCAGCTTCCGCTACCGTGCCACCAAGGTCGGCGCCGACACCGCGCTCGCCCAGATCGTGAAACTGGTGCAGGAGGCGCAGAACTCCAAGGCCCCGGCGCAGTTGCTCGCCGACCGCGCCTCGCAGTGGCTGGTGCTGATGGCCGTCGTGATCGGCTTGCTTACCTTCGGCGCGTGGTTCTGGTGGCTCGGCCAGCCGCTGCTGTTCGCGCTCACACTTACTATTACGGTGTTTGTGATCGCCTGCCCGGACGCGCTCGGGCTCGCCACGCCCATGGCCGTGATGGTCGGCACCGGCCTCGGCGCCATGAACGGGATCCTGTTCAAGAACGCCGCGGCATTGGAGGACGCGACCCGGCTCGACGTCGTCATCTTCGACAAGACCGGCACGCTCACTATCGGCCAGCCCGAGGTCGTCGAGGTCGTGGCGGCGGAGGGCGCGAGCGCGGATGCGGCGCTGGCGCTTGCCGCCGCGGTCGAGCAGGGCTCGGATCATCCGCTCGCGCAGGCGATCTTGCGCCGGTCGCAGGGGCTTGCGATCGAGAAGCCCACGGGATTTATGGTGATCGAGGGCAAGGGCGCCCGCGCCGACGTCGCGGGTCGCACGGTGTTCCTCGGCAACCGACGGCTCATGGATGAGCAGCGGATCGACCTGGCCGGTCTGGCGGAGAAGGCGACGGAACTTCAAGGTGGTGGGCGGACAGTCGTGCACGTCGCGCACGGCGGCAAGCTCGTGGGGCTCATCGCCATCGCCGATGCCGTTCGCCCGACCTCGGCCGCGACCGTCAAGGCGCTGCAGGCGCGCGGCGTGCAGGTGGCGATGCTCACCGGCGACAACCGCGGCACCGCCGAGCGCATCGCCGGCACGCTCGGCATCGACATCGTGCTGGCCGACGTGCTCCCCGGGCAGAAGGCCGACAAGGTCAAGGAATTGCAGGCCGGCGGCAAGAAGGTCGGCATGGTCGGCGACGGCATCAACGACGCCCCGGCGCTGACGCAGGCGGACGTGGGTTTCGCGATCGGCGCCGGCACCGACGTCGCCATGGAGAGCGCCGACGTGGTGCTGATGAAGAGCGACCCGTTCGACGTGGTCGGCGCGATCACGCTGTCGCGCGCCACGCTCACCAAGATGCACCAGAACCTGTGGTGGGCGGTGGCCTACAACGTGATCGCCTTCCCGGTGGCGGCCGGCGTGTTTTACCCGTTCGTCATTAGTCCCGAGGTCGCGGCACTCGCCATGTCCGGCAGCTCGGCGCTGGTGGCGGTGAACGCCTTATTGCTCAAGCGCACGCGGCTCGAAGGCATCCGTGCGCACGGACCAGCGGCGCATGCCGGCGTGAGCGAGGTCGTCACCGCATGAATGCGCCCGCGATCACTCAGCGCGAAGCGCTCATGGGCTTGGCCCTGCCGCTGGCGGCGGTGTTCGTGGTGGCCGTGGGCTACGGTGTGGTGCTGCCGGTGTTGCCCTTCGCGCTGGCACGTGCGCTCGGCGAGTCGGCGCGCGCCGCGGTCGCCTGGCACACCGGCCTGTTGACGGGTGTGTACATGCTGGCGCTGTTCCTGTTCGCGCCGCTGTGGGGATACGTCTCGGACCGTATCGGACGCCGCGCCGTGATTTTGCTCGGGCTCGCCGGCTTCAGCGGGGCGATGCTGTGGTTCCCGTTGGCGCGCGGTCTCGGGTTCGTTTACGGCGCCCGGGTGCTCGCCGGCGTGTTCGCGGCGGCGGTGTTGCCGGTGGTGTTGGCCTGGGTGAGCGACGCGTGTTCCGCATCCTCGCGAGCAGCGGCATTCGCATGGCTGAGCGCAGCGAGTGCACTCGGTTTCCTGTTCGGCCCGGCGGTGAGCGGCTGGCTGGCCTCCATCGAGTCCGTCGCGCCGGACGCCGTTCTGGCGCTGCCGTTCTACGCGGTGGCGGTGTCGGGTGGTGGCGTCTGGCTCGCGGCCTATCGGTTTCTTCCGGAGCGCACACCGCTGCGTGCCCGCGACGACGAGCCGGAGCGGAGCGCGCCATACTTGATATGGCTGCTGGCGATGTCGCTGCTGGTGATGTTCGGTATCGGCGGTTTCGAGGTCGGCCTGGCATTGCAGGGCCAGCAGGTATTGAACCTGCGCCCGCGCGAGATCGGCTGGATGTTCGCCGAGTGCAGCCTGGTCATGATCCTGGTGCAGGTCTTCCTGCTCGTCCCGCTGATCCGGCGCATCGGCCGCGCATTGCTGGCGCCGGCGTTCCTCGCGATGGCCGCCGGCGTGGCGCTGCTGCCGTACGCCGCGCGCTATCCGGCGATGCTGCTCGGCGTGGCGCTGGTCGCCGCGACCGCGGGCCTGCTGATCCCGGCGCTCGCCTATTGGGTGTCGCTCGCGGCCGGAGCGCGGCAGGGCGCGGTTCTCGGCCGGCAGACCGCCGCGAGCAGCCTCGGCCAGGCTGTGGGCTCGGCCGCCGCCGGCTGGCTGTTCGCCGTATTCATCGAAGCGCCGTTCTGGGCGAGCGCCGGCCTGCTCGGCCTCGGCGCGGTAGCCGCTCTTTGTGTCTCGAACACCTTGAAGGAGGTGACTCATGAGTAATCGTGAACTCCCGGTCGCGCTGCTTATCCTGCGTTTCGGTCTCGGCGCGTTTCTCTTGTCGTTCGGCATCGACAAGCTCATCGCGCCCGCGACTACCGTGGAGGTGATGGCGCATTTCTACGGGCTGGCCATCTCCCACGGCATGGTCCTGGCCGCCGGGGCACTGGAGATCCTCCTCGGCCTCGCGTTCCTCGCCGGTCTGTGGAAGACGCTGAGTTATGGACTCGGTCTGCTGCTGCACGCGGTCTCGACGCTCGCGACCTATCGGGAGCTGCTGTCGCCGTTCGGCGCGAATCATCTGTACCTCGCGGCGATTCCGGTACTCGCGGCGTTTGTCACGCTGTTCCTGCTGCGCCGCCACGACACGCTCACGCTGTGGAGCGCGGGCGAGGCCGCGGGTTGAGCACATGACCGGCGCAAGCGCCAACACCGGAGAGAAGCCATGAGACAGATCTGCCTCGTGATACTGACCGTGGCGTTGTTGGCACCGGCCCGGGCTGAGGAGCCTTCTCTCACGGGCCTGACCCTGGCCGAGGCTTACCGGCTGGCGCTCGCGCACGACGCGCGTCTCGCCGCGGCGGCGGCCGCGCGCGAAGCCGGCCGCGAAAAACTGCCGCAGGGGCGGGCGCTGCTGCTGCCTTCGCTCGGGCTGGCCGCCGACAGCACCTACAACGATCTGGACGTGAGATTCCAGCAGCCGAACCCGCTGCTCCAGAGCGGGACGCGCCGTTACAACAGCCATCAGTACGGCGTGGCGCTGCGCCAGCCGCTCTACCGCAAGCCGAACCTCGCGCAGTACCGGCAGTCGCAGGCGCTCGCCGCCCAGGCCGACACCGGTTTCGCCGTCGCGCGCCAGGACCTGATCCTGCGGGTCGCGCAGGCATATTTCGACGTGCTGCTCGCCGAGGACACGCTGCGCTATCTGGAGGCGCAGCAGGCGGTGATCGGCGCGCTGCGCGACCGCATGCAGCGCGCCTTCGACGCCGGCACCGCTGCGATCACTGACGTGCGCGAGGCCGAGGCGCGCGCCGACCTGGTGCGCGCGCAGGAGATCGGCGCACGTAACGAGCTCGAGTTCCGGCGCGAGGCGTTCGCCAAGCTCACCGGCGAACCGCCGCGCGCGCTCGCCCCGCTGCGCGCGCCGCTCGCATTCGCGCCGCCGCAGCCGCCGGACCCGCAGCACTGGATGGACGCGGCCGAGCAATCGGGCCTCGTGGTCGCGCTCGCGCGCGAGACCGAGGAGATCGCGCGCCAGGAGTGGGAGAGCCGCCGCGGCACGCGCTACCCGACGCTCGATCTGGCCGCGAGCTACGGCGACGCCAGCCAGAACAACAGCCTGTTCGGCGTTGGCTACGACACCACCGCCCGCGGCATCGGACTGCAGTTGCAAATGCCGCTCTACACCGGCGGGGCCTTGAGCGCGCAGGCGCGCGAGGCCGCGGCCCGCTACGAGCAGGCGCGCCAGGAACTCGCCGAGACCCAGCGCCAGGCGCGGCTCGACGCGCGCGAGATTTACCTGCGCCTGGCGAGCGGTCTCGCCCAGGTGCCGGCCTTCGAGCAGGCGGTGGCCTCGGTCGAGACCTCGCTCGCCGCGACCGCGCGCGGGCTCGAAACCGGTACGCGCACGGCGCTCGACGTGCTGAACATCGAGCAGCAGCTCTACGGCGCGCGGCGCGATCTCGTCCAGGCCCGCCATGCGGTGATCCTCGCCGGCCTGCGACTCAAGGCGGTGGTGGGACAGCTTTCCGAGGAGGACCTGGCGACGGTCAACCAGTTGCTCGAAATTCGAACGCAATATTGAGGGAGAACGGCGATGCGCAAGACCTGGTTGTGGACGCTGATAGGAGTGATTGGCCTCGCGGCGGTGTCGTACGCGTTGTTTCTGTGGCTGTCGCCGCCGGCGCTGCCGGAGGGATTTCTCTACGGCAACGGGCGCATCGAGGCAACCGAGGTTATGGTGAGCGCCGAGGTGGGCGCACGGGTGCTGGAGAGCAACCTGGTCGAGGGTCGCACGGTGCAGGCGAACGACCTGCTGGTGCGGCTCGACGAAACCGATCTTAAAACGCGTCTGCGGCAGGCCGAGGCCAACGCCGCCGCCGCGCGGCGTGCCGAGACGCAGGTGTCGCGCCAGCTCGACACCGCGCGTCACCATGCGCAGACTGCGGATGCCGACCTCGCGCGCTACCGCAAGCTGCGCGAGACCGGCGACGTGTCCGCGCAGATGCTGGATCGCGCCGAAAACCAGCAGCGCGAGGCGCGCGGCCAGGTCGAGACGCTTGCCGCCCGGCAGGCGCAGGCGGCGGCGAGCCGCGAGGCGGCGAGCCGCGAGGCCGAACTGCTGCGCTCACAAACAGGCAAGACCGTGATCCGCGCGCCGAGCGCGGGCACGATCCTCACCAAGGGCATCGAGGCCGGCGAGATCGCGTCCCCGGGCCGGACCATCGCGGTGATCGCCGACCTCGCGCGCATCGAACTCAAGATCTACGTTCCCGAGAGCGAGATCGGCAAGATCAGGCTCAACGATCCGGCGCGCGTGCGCGTGGATGCCTTCCCGCAGCGCTATTTCGAGGCGCGCGTGGCGCGCGTGGACGCGCGCGCGCAGTTCACGCCCAAGGACGTGCATATGCCGGACGAGCGCGCGCGCCTGGTGTTCGGCGTGGTGCTCGCGGTGGACAACCCGGAGGGCTATCTCAAGCCCGGCATGCCGGCCGACGCATGGGTGCGCTGGAAGCCCGAGGCGCCATGGCCGGAGAAGTTGTCGGTACCGCGCTGATCATGAACACGCCTGCCGCGGACCAAGTGATCGTGGCCGAGGGTCTGGGCCGGCGCTATGGCCGGCATACGGCCGTGACCGGTCTCGACCTCAAGGTTCGCCGCGGCGAGGTGTTCGGGCTGCTCGGCTCGGACGGCGCCGGCAAGACGACGACGCTGCAGATCCTCGCGGGCATCCTCAACCCGAGCGCAGGGCGCGCGACCGTGCTCGGTTATGACTGCGTGCGCGAGGCGGCGTCGCTCACCGCGCGACTCGGCTACATGTCGCAGAGCTTCAGCCTGTACGGGCGGCTGTCGGTGGACGAGAACCTCGAGTTCTTCGCCGACCTGCACCGCGTGCCGGAGCCGCAGCGCCAGGCGCGCAAGACGCGGCTCCTCGAATTCGCGCGCCTGGCCCCGCACCGCGACCGGCCGGCGCGTTTTCTTTCCGGCGGCATGCAGAAGAAGCTCGCGCTGTGCTGCGCGCTCATCCACGAGCCCGAGCTGCTGGTGCTGGACGAGCCGACCACCGGCGTCGACCCGGTGTCGCGCCGCGAGTTCTGGAACATCCTCTACCAGGCGCTCACGCAGGGCACGACGATCGTGGTCTCGACCCCCTACATGGACGAGGCCGAGCGCTGCACGCGCGTGGCGCTGCTGCACGAGGGGCGCCTCATCGCCTGCGACGCGCCCTCGCGGCTGCGCGCGCAGATGCCCGGGCGCATGCTCGAGCTGCGCGCGCGCCCGCAGCGCCGCGCGCTCGCCGTGCTCGAGGAGGCGCTGCCGCGCTCGCGCCCCTACGTGTTCGGCGACACCCTGCACCTGCACCAGGAAGAGTCGCCGGCGCCGGCCGCCCCGCTGCCGGACCTGCTCGCCGCGCGCGGTATCGCGGTCGAGCAGATCCGCCCGGTCGCCCCGAGCCTCGAGGATGTGTTCGTGACGCGTCTGGCCGGTACCGCACCGCCCGCCGCGCCGCCCGCGACGGCGGAAGCGCCGCCGGTGCGCGAACGCACTGGTCTCGCGGTCGAGGTCGAGGACCTCACGGTGCGCTTCGGCGACTTCACCGCCGTGGACCGTGTCGGCTTCTCCGTGCGGCGCGGGGAGATCTTCGGCTTTCTCGGGCCGAACGGCTCGGGCAAGACCACGACGATCCGCATCCTGTGCGGGCTGCTCGCCCCGAGCGCCGGCCGCGCGCGCGTCGCGGGCTACGACGTGAGGCACGAGCCGCTCGCGGTCAAGGCGCGCATCGGCTACATGTCGCAGCGCTTCTCGCTGTACGACGACCTCACGGTCGGCGAGAACCTCGAGTTCTTCGCCGGAGCCTACGGTGTGCCGCGCGCCAGGCTCGCGGCGCGGCGCAACTGGGCGCTCGCGCTCGCGGGGCTCGAGGGCGAGGAGGGGCGACCGACGCGCGGCCTCTCGGGCGGATTCAAGCAGCGCCTGGCCCTGGCGTGCGCGGTGCTGCACGAGCCGGAGGTGATCTTTCTCGACGAGCCCACGGCCGGGGTCGATCCGCTGTCGCGGCGCCGCTTCTGGGAGCTCATCTACCGCCTCTCGGACCAGGGGGTCACGGTATTCGTCACCACGCATTACATGGACGAGGCCGAGCACTGCCACACCCTGGGGCTGCTCTACAACGGGCGGCTGATCGCGCTCGGCACGCCCGAGGAATTGCGCGCCGGCATGCGCGCGGGCGAGATGCTGGAGCTGGAATGTGACCAGCCGATCGCCGCGCTCGCGCTGTTTCAGGACGCGCCGGGCATCCGCGCCTCGTTCTTCGGCGACCGCCTGCACCTGCTGGTGGACGACGCCGAGGCGGCGCGCGCGCAGATCCTCGCGCGCCTACAGCGCGCGGGTCACCGCGTGCACCACGTCGAGCGCGTGCCGCTCGGCATCGAGGACGTGTTCATCGCCTTCATCGAGATGGAACAGGCGCGGCGCGCGGCGGAGGCGGCATGAGAGGGTTGATCGGAGCGGTGATCTGGAAAGAGGTGCGCGAGATCCGCCGCGACCCGGTGACGATCTGGGTCGCGGCGGTGCTGCCGCTCATCATGCTGTATCTCTTTGGCGTCGCGCTGTCGCTCGACGTCAAGGACGCCGCGTTCGCGGTCTACGACGAAGACGGCAGCGCCGAGAGCCGCGCGCTCGCCGAGGCGTTCCCGAACTCGGGCTACTTCCGGCGCACGCACGACATCCGCGCGCAACGCGAGATCGGCGAGCGCCTCGACCGCGGCCAGGCGCGGCTGGTGCTGGTGATCCCGGAAGATTTTTCCGCGAAGCTTGCGCGCGGGGAGACCGCCGCGGTGCAGACGCTCGTGGACGGTTCGTTCTCGGCCACCGCCATGGTGATCGCCGGCTACGCGGCGGCGATCGTGCAGGACTACAACCTCGCCCAGTTACGGCGCGGGGGCGCGCCCCCCGTGCCGGTCACGCTGGAGAGCCGCGCGTGGTTCAACGCGCCGCTCAAGAGCGTGAACTACATCGTTCCCGGATTGTTCGGCGTGATCCTGATGGCGTTCCCGCCGCTGCTCACGGCGCTCGCGGTCGTGCGCGAGAAGGAGGCCGGCTCGGTGCAGCAGATCTTCGTCTCGCCCATCCGCCCGTGGCAGTTCATCGCCGGCAAGATGGTGCCGTACGCGGCGATCGCCTTCCTCGAGATGCTGATGATCCTGGTCGCGGGCCTGTGGGGCTTCGGGATTCCGTTCCGCGGCAGCCTCGCGCTGTTTCTGCTGGCCACCACCATCTACGTCTTCTGCACCGTGGGCCTGGGATTGCTGATCTCGACCGTGACGCGCAGCCAGCTCGTGGCGATGCTGTTCGCGCTCATCCTGACGCTGATGCCATCGTTCCTGTTCTCGGGGTTCCTGTTCCCGATCTTCACCATGCCCGAGATGATGCAGTGGTACACGTACCTGTTCCCGGCGCGCTACTTCATCGATATCTCGCGCGGCATCGTGATGAAGGACGTCGGGATCGAGATTCTCTGGCCGCAATTCGCGGCGCTGCTCGCCTACACGGCGGCGGTGTTCGCCGCCGCCACGCGCTTGTTCCGCAAGAAGGTGGCGGCATGAACCGCGCGCGCCTCGCCGCCGTCCTGCGCAAGGAGCTGATCCAGCTCCTGCGCGACCGCATCATGCTGTTCCTGATACTGTATATCTATACGGCAGATGTCCTGATGTGCACGTTTGCCTTGTCGTTCGACGTGCGCAACCTGCCGACGGCCGTGGCCGACTTCGACCGCTCGGCCGACAGCCAGCGGCTGATTGATGGCTTCGGCGCTTCCGGCTATTTCAGCATCGAGCACTGGACGACGCGCGAGGCCGAACTCGGCGGGCTGCTCAACCGCGGCGAGGCGTTGGCGGCGCTCGTGATCCCGCCCGGGTTCTCGCGCCGCCAGGCGGCAGGCGAGGCGGCAGCGGTGCAGCTGCTGCTCGACGGCTCGAACGCCAACACCGCCAGCGTCGCCCAGGGTTACGCGCAGCGCATCGCGCAGGACTACGCGCTCGAGCGCGCGCAGCGCGCCGCCGGGCAGCCCGCACGGCTTGCGGTCGAGCACCGCCCGCGCATCTGGTACAACTCCGAACTCAAGTACGCCTACTTCATGTTGCTCTCGATGATCGCGGTCGCCGGGATGTTGGTGGGCGTGATCACGGCCGCGGCCGGCATCGTGCGCGAGAAGGAGTCGGGCACGATTGAACAGATGCTGGTCACACCCGTGCGCCCGGCGGAGATGATCGCGGCCAAGATGCTGCCGACGCTGCTGGTCGGCCTGACCGCGCTGTTCCCGAGCCTGCTCATCGCCGCTTGGGTCGGCGTGCCGCTGCGCGGGAGCCTCGCGCTGTTCTTCCTGTTTTCGGCCGTGTTTCTCGTGAGCAGCATGGGCATCGGCATCCTGGTCGCGACGTTCGCCGAGACCCTGCAGCAGGCGCTGCTCATGTCGTTCTTCGCGTTATTCCCGATCCTGTTCCTCTCGGGTACGCTGGTGCCCGTGGAGAGCATGCCCTGGGTGCTGCAATATCTCGCCGAGCTGAGCCCGCTCACGCATTACATGGAAGCGCTGCTCGGGATTTTCCTGAAGGGCGTGGGGCTCGAGGTCCTGTGGCATCCGCTGGCGATCATCGCACTCATTTCCGCGACGCTGCTCGCGCTCAGCATCTGGCGGCTGCGCCGGCGCATCGGCTAGGCAAATCAGTCGTTAACCGAAACCATGGAGGTGTGACATGGAAAAAGACCCGGTGTGCGGCATGTTGGTGGACCCGAAGGAAGCGGCGGGACAGAGGAGCCACGAGGGCCGGACGTACTACTTCTGCAGCGCCGATTGTCTGAAGAAATTCGACCAGGCGCCGCAACGCTACGTCGTGGCCGACAAGCCCGGGGCCAAAAAAGACGGCCCCTGAGCGATGCCGTCCGACTTCACCGCGAAAGCCGACATGAACGCGCTGACCATCGCCACGCGCCCATTCCCCGATCAGCGTCCCGGGACTTCGGGGTTGCGCAAGAAGGTGGCGGTGTTCCGGCAGCCGCATTACCTCGAGAATTTCATCCAGTCGGTCTTCGATACGCTGGCGCTGCCGCCGGACGGCACGTTGGTGCTGGGTGGCGACGGCCGCTATTACAACCAAGAGGCGCTGCCGGTCATCCTCAAGATGGCCGCGGCGAACGGGATCGGGCGCGCGCTCGTCGGTCGCGACGGGATTCTGTCCACGCCGGCAGCCTCGTGTGTGATCCGCCAATACGGCGCGCACGCTGGCATTATTCTTTCGGCCAGCCACAATCCGGGCGGGCCGCAGGGCGACTTCGGCGTCAAGGTCAACGGCGCCAACGGTGGTCCGGCGCCGGCCATGTTGACCGAGGCGATCTACGCGCGCAGCCGCGCATTGCCAACCTACCGGATTCTGGATGCGCCCGACGTCGCGCTGGACAAACTCGGTCCGTCAACGCTGGACGGGATGACAGTGGAGGTCATCGACCCAGTCGCCGATTACGCACAGCTGATGGAGTCGCTGTTTGACTTCGAAGCACTGCGCGCGCTCTTCCGCAGCGGATTCCGCCTGTGTTTCGACGCCATGCACGCGGTGACCGGCCCGTATGCCGAGGAAATCCTGGAGCGGCGCCTGGGCGCGCCCGCCGGCAGCGTGATTCGCGGTGAACCGCGACCGGACTTTGGTGGCGCGCCGCCCGACCCCAATCTGGTGCATGCGCATGAACTGGTGAGGATCATGCGCGCACCCGATGCGCCGGACTTCGGCGCGGCCTGCGACGGCGATGGCGACCGCAACATGATTCTGGGAAGAAATTTTTTTGTTACGCCTTCGGACAGCCTGGCGCTGCTCGCGGCCAATGCCACCGTCGCGCCGGGCTATGCCGCGGGCCTCAAAGGCGTGGCGCGCTCCATGCCGACCAGTCGCGCGGTCGATCGCGTTGCGCAAGCGCTCGGCATTCCATGCTACGAGACGCCGACCGGCTGGAAGTTTTTCGGCAATCTGCTGGACGCTGACAAGATTACTCTGTGCGGCGAGGAGAGCTTCGGCACCGGCTCGAACCACGCGCGCGAGAAGGACGGCCTGTGGGCGGTGCTGTTCTGGCTGAACATCCTCGCGGCGCGACGCCAGCCGATGGAAGCCTTGGTGCGCGCGCACTGGCGAACTTATGGACGCCACTTCTACACGCGTCACGATTACGAAGGGCTGGACCCGGTGGCGGCGCGGTGCCTCATGAAGCAACTGCGCGAGCGGCTCGGTCGCCTGCCGGGACAGGCAATCGACAATCGTCGCGTGCGTGCGAGCGACGATTTTCAGTACACCGACCCGGTGGACGGCAGCGTCGCGTCCGGTCAGGGCCTGCGCCTGCTGTTCGAGGACGGGGCGCGCATCGTGTTCCGCCTCTCCGGCACCGGCACCGCGGGTGCGACGCTGCGCCTTTACCTGGAGGCCTTCGAACCCGACCCGGCGCGCCAGGGACAGGACACGCAGCAAGCGCTGGCCGGGCTGATCGGTGTGGCGCAGGAGGTCTCGCAACTGCGGCAACGCACCGGACGCGCCGCGCCCAGCGTCGTCACCTAAGGGGGTCGAGAGATTATGAATATATATTTAAGTATCTTAGGGACGGCCCGCGGCCCGGCGCTGCCGGCCGGTCACCCGTTTATTGACGTGCGCGACGTGTACTGGTCATCGACGACGAGCCTCTACGAGCCCGATTGGGCCTGGTCGCTTTATCTCGACAAGGGCGCGGTAGGAGTCGGGCAGAAAGCGCAGGCGCGGTTCCATGTTTGGGCGGTGTGCGATCAGGCTTAAGCGGCGGTGACCGCCGCGATCGCAGACGGCGTCGTGCACGGGAGCCGGAGACGATCACGACGTCGGTTGATTCTGATTTCCCTGCCCCGCGTTTCGAATTATCATACCGCGGCATGAAGCGGATCGAAGGCGTGTTGCTTGCGGCGTTGTTGCTGGTTTGCGCCTGCGAAAAGAAGGAATCCCCGCCGTCCACGAAGGAAACACCGTCCGTGTCTTCGGCCGAACAGCTTGCCGTCATGGAGCGCCTGATGCGAGGCTCGAGCCTGTATCAGCAGCACTGCGCCCAGTGCCACGGACCGGAGGCGCAGGGACATCCGGACTGGCGGAATCCCCAGGTGGTCGCCGCGCCGCCGCTGAACGGCGGCGGCAATGTCTGGAAGCGGCGCAAGCAGGACATGATCGCGATCATCCGCAACGGCGCGACGCGTCACGGCGAACCGGTGATGCCGGCATGGAAGGGACGGCTGAGCGATCCGGACATCGAGGATGTCATTGCCTGGTTTCAGGCGCTGTGGCCGGCGGACGTCTATCAGCGCTGGCGCGAGACCGAGGTCCGGACCGCCGCGTCCAGGGGCTGAACCGCCGCCGTCGATCGTGACCACGAACTATTTCTGAAGGAGAGCTACTAATGGGTATTGCCATCTGGATCATCGTCATTCTGATCATCGCCGCGTTGATCAAGTATCTGTTGAGCGATTCCGGAAAGAAGTGATTGCTTCGAAGGAGAGACGGACATGTACGGCTTCAACATCACATTACAGGACAGTTTCGATAACTGCGTCAAACGCGTCATCGAGGCGCTGAAGACCGAGGGCTTCGGCGTGCTCACCGACATCGACGTGCAGGCGACGATGAAGGCCAAGCTCAACGTCGACGGCGCGCCTTATCGCATTCTCGGCGCGTGCAACCCGCCGCTCGCGCACCGGGCGATCAGCGCCGATCCGGACATCGGCCTGCTGCTGCCGTGCAACGTGGTGGTGCGCGAACAGCCGGACAAGCAGATCAACGTCGGTTTCATGGACCCGATCGCGGTGCTGAAGCTCACCGACAATCCCGCGGTCGCGACCCTGGCCGGGGAAGTGCGCGGCAAGCTCGAGCGCGTGCGCGACCGGTTGACCGGAGCCGCTTGACCGCACGGCCTGTCGGATATTCTTTTTCATTGGCGGTTCCGGGTCGATTCTCAAACAGCCGGTATCCCGCTGGTTTCCGGCCGCATCGCGCCGGGCTTGCAATCGACCCCGTGCGGACCGATTGATTCATTCATCCGATTCGAATCGAGGAGAAAAAATGAGCGCGACGGGCGAGAAGCATTATTCGGTGCGGGGCATGAAATGCGGCGGCTGCATCGCCAAGGCGACCGAGGCGCTGTCGAAACTGCCCGGTTATGTCGGCGCCGAGTTCGATCTCAAAAGCGGCCGCGCCGTGGTGAAGGGCGACGTGGACGCGCAGGCCGTGGTCAGCGCCCTGACCGGGGCCGGTTATCCCGCGCAAGCGGATGAAGACTGACGCGCGGGTTCATCGGCGGTATCGACCATGACCGCGGCGATCCTGGAACAGGCCAGCACGCACCGGCTGTCCATCTCCGGCATGAGCTGCGCCGGCTGCGTGGCCACGGTCGAGAACGCGCTGAAGAACGTGCCGGGCGTGATCGAGTCGGCGGTCAACTTCGCCGAGCACACCGCGACCGTCCGCGGCAACGTCGAAGCCGCCAGGCTCATCGAAGCGGTCACCGCATCCGGTTACGGCGCCGCCGAATTGCGCGGCCTCGAGGACGAATCCGAAAAAGAAGCCGCCGAGCTCGCTCATTATCGATCGCTGCTGCGCAAGTTCATCGTCGCCGGCGCCGTCGGCCTGCCGCTGATGCTCGCCGAACCGCTCGGCCTCATGCCCATGCTCGATACGCCGTCGGGCCGGGTCTTCTGGCTCGCGGTCGGCGCGGCGACGCTGTTCGTGCTGGTCTATGCCGGCGGGCATTTCTTCCGCGGCGCGTGGAAATCGTTCCGCGCCCACAACGCCAATATGGACACGCTGATCGCGCTCGGCACCGGCGCGGCGTGGCTGTATTCGATGCTGGTGCTGGTCTTCCCCGGCATCGTGCCGAGCCTCGCGCGCCACGCCTATTTCGAAGCGGCGGCGATCATCATCTCGCTGATCAACCTCGGCCAGGCGCTGGAAATGCGCGCTCGCGGCAAGACCTCGGAGGCGATCCGGCGTCTCATCGGCCTGCAACCCAAAACCGCGCGCGTGATCCGCGACGGCAGGGAGACGGATATTCCCATCTCCGAAGTCGGTCTGGACGAAACCATTCGTGTCCGTCCCGGAGAGAAAATTCCCGTCGACGGCGTGATCGTCGAGGGACATTCCTCGGTGGATGAGTCCATGCTCACCGGCGAGCCGATGCCGGTGGAAAAAAAGACCGGCGATGAAGTGGTCGGCGCCACGCTCAACAAGTCCGGCACGTTTCTGTTTCAGGCCAAGCGCATCGGCGCCGACACCGCGCTGGCGCGCATCATCGAAATGGTGCGCCGCGCGCAGAGTTCCAAGCCCGCGATCGGCCGGCTCGCTGACCGGATCTCGGCCGTGTTCGTGCCGTCGGTTTTGATTATTGCGGTGATCACTTTCCTCGCCTGGCACAACTTCGGCCCCGAGCCGAAGCTGTCCTATTCCCTGGTCGCCACCATGACCGTTCTCATCATCGCCTGTCCGTGTGCGCTCGGACTGGCGACGCCGATTTCGATCATGGTCGGCGTCGGCAAGGCGGCGGAGTACGGCATACTCATCCGCAACGGCGAGGCGCTGCAGCAGGCGGGCAAGCTCACCACCATCGTGCTCGACAAGACCGGTACCGTCACCGAAGGCCGGCCGAACGTGACCGCGCTGCTGCCCGCGCCGGGATGGGACGAGCAAAGACTGCTGGCCATGGCGGCGAGCATCGAGACAGGATCGGAGCATCCGCTGGCCGAGGCGATCGTGGCGGCGGCGAAAGTCAAAGGCATCGGGCTTTCCGCCGCCAGCGGTTTCGAGGCCATCGCGGGACACGGCGTTACGGCGACGGTCGACGGCCGAAAAGTCCTGTTCGGCAACGCGCGCCTGATGGCGCAGCATCATGTCGATCTCGGCGATTTTCCGGCGCGCGCCGGGGAACTGTCGGCGCGGGCGCAGACGCCGATGTATCTCGCCGTCGACGGCGCCGTGGCCGGGATCGTGGCCGTGGCCGATCCGGTCAAGCCGGACTCGAAAGCCGCGATTGCGCGGCTGCACGCGACCGGTCTCAAGGTGGTGATGATCACCGGCGACAACCGCGCCACCGCCGAGGCCGTGGCGCGCGAGGTCGGCGTGGACGAGGCGATGGCCGAGGTGCTGCCGGGCGACAAGGCGGCGAAAGTGTCCGAACTCCAGGCGCGCGGCGAGATCGTGGGCATGGTCGGCGACGGCATCAACGACGCGCCGGCGCTGGCCCAGGCCGACGTGGGTTACGCCATCGGCACCGGCACCGACGTGGCGATCGAGTCTGCCGACGTGACGCTGATGCGCGGTTCGCTGCACGGCGTCGCCGACGCCATCGCCATCTCGCGCGTCACGGTGCGCAACATCAAGCAGAATCTTTTCGGCGCGTTCATTTACAACGTGCTCGGCATTCCCGTCGCCGCCGGCGCGCTGTATCCGTTCACCGGTCTGCTGCTCAATCCGATCATCGCCGGCGCGGCGATGGCGATGTCGTCGGTGACGGTGGTGAGCAACGCCAATCGGCTGAGATGGTTCGAATCCGGACGGCGCGGCTGATCCGGTTCAGGGATTGCCCGGGCGCCGGCGCGGCGTGACGGTGCGTGAAGTCGTTTCATCGTTCCACCTCCACGGCATCCCGGCCGCCGGTTAGCGCGGCGGCAGGGCGGCGATCTGCGGCGTGTAGCCGCCGAAGAACCCGATCGCCACGAGCAGCAACAGCGTCAAGCCGCACGCGATCAGGACGATGCCCAGTATCTTGGACCCGAGGGTCATGGGTTGCGATGGGGCGTCCACCAGGTATTTCTCCAACTGTCCGGTTTCAACCAGGCGCTGGTACTGCGCCGCGTGATCGCGCCGGAACTCTTCCAGCGACTGGACGCCGGTGAACATCACGATGTCCGGGGGCGGCATTTTGTCGGGCCGGAAGTGGTTGTTGAAGAAGTGCACCGTGAACAGGAACACCGCGGCGAGGAACGCTTCTTCTCCGTGCACCAGCGTGGCCACGTTGAACACCCAGCCCGGGAAGATCGACGCGACCACGTGCGGGAACGCCAGCATCATGCCGCTGCCGCCGATGATGGCCATGCCCCAGAACACCGCCCAGTAGTCGAATTTCTCCCAGTAGGTCCAGCGGTCGAACACCGGCCGCGGGCCTCGGCCTACGAACCACACGAACATGCCCCAGGCGTCCTTGAAGTCCTTCCAATTCGGTATCAGCGAATCCGGCCCGAACCAGCGGAAGGTCTTGCGGTGGCGGTAAATGTTGACGGCGACCCCGATCAGATGCAGGAAGAAGATGCCGAGCATGATCGCGGCGCTGGTGCGGTGGATGATCCCCGCCACGCGCGGACCGCCGAGCGCGTTGATGACGACCGGGGCCCAGTTAGTATACGAATAGAACACCGCCATGCCGGTCAGGATCAGCGTCATGACGCTCAGGGCGAAGACGAGGTGTGCGATGCGCCAGACGAGCCCGAACCGCCGGACCTGCTTCGATTCCCCCGGCGGCAACTCGTCGATGCGAACGTGCGACCGCGCCTTGCGATCCTTGCGGTCGCGGTATTCGCGATGCCACCACAGCAGCGAGTGCGCCCAGAAGTAGGCGAACACGAACAGCAGCAGCCAGTTCATGAATTTCGAGGCGATCCACATCTGCGGATAACGTTCGAAGTCGTGGGTGTTCGCGTGCGGCCCGAAGGTCACGAATCCCGGCGTCGCCAGCGGCAGCTTCTTGCCGTCGTGACACTTCTGGCAGGTCTTCAGGCGCTTGTCGGGGTGCACTTTCGATTTCGGATCCTTCACCTTCATGATCCCGTGGCTGTCGTGGCAGTCGTAGCACTTGGCCGTGTAGGTGTAGCCCAGCTTGGTGACCTGGCCGTGATAGGTATCGCGGTAGGTGACGTAATTCTCCAGATGGCAGCCGCCGCAATTCTCGATGATCAGCAGCTTGGTGACGTCTTTCGACGTGTTGGCGATATCGTGGGTGGTGTGGCAATCGGTGCACACGGCCGCTTTCGGGTTCTGCTGCTTCACGACTTCCGTGCCGTGAACCGACGTCAGGTACTCGTCGAGTTCGTCGGTATGGCACTGCGCGCCGCAAACATTCGGAATGGTCAGGTGCCAGTCGGTGCGCTTGGAGGTACCGCGCGGCGGCACGTTGAAATAATGCGTGTCATGACAGTTGTCGCAGGCGGCGTTGACGCGCGACTTGTCCTCCTTGTTCGGCCGTGCATGAAACGAATTCTTGTACGCCTCGATGTTCTGCACCACGATGCCCAGTCTTTCTTTTTCTTTGGTCAGGTTCTGTTTCTTGACGGTCTCCCACAGCTCCTGGTGGCAAGTCACGCAACTGGCCTTCGGCGCGGCACCCTTCTTGTGCGGCGCGCGGCTGTCGGTGATGTCCTGGTGACAGGCCACGCAGGTCATCTCTCCGTGCACACCCTTCAGGAATTTGTCGCCGGAGATCGCCAGCAGCGGACGAGTTTTTCCGTCCGCGCCCTTGGTCGTCAGTGCATGGCTTTTATCGCTGTGGCAGATCAGGCAGGTGGCGTTTGAGAGGTTTTCGGCGGCTTGCGCGTTGCCCTGGCTTTTGACGATTTCCGCGGCTTTCGCCGGCGCCGTCCATGGAGCCTGGGAGGTCGCCAGAAATAACAGCCCCGCCATCAAGCTTGTTGCAAGTCTTGGCATGCGCATGGCTTTACTCCCCTGTCGACATGACGCCGTATCGCCAACCGGTCGTGAAAAGACAATCGTTCGTTGGGCTTCTTAATTAGTGAGGATAGCTTGCCGTCTAATGATATTCATCGAACCTGTTCGGGGATTGATATATATCAAGTTTCAGGGAAACGAGCCGGGATTGATAAATATCAAAGTGTGAATTTCGACATGCTGCTATGACGTGCAAAAATTCATGGCGAAACGGCGTGTGGAATACAGAAACAGCGCCTGAAACATTTTAGTAAGGTAATTTTAAGGCGAGACCCATACTTGATCGGGTAACCAGACTGGAAAGAAAGAAGAACCGCATATCTTCTTTTTGAAAGCAAGGAGCATGGACCATGGAATTGAGCCGCAGAAGATTCATCCAGGGTGTCGGGGCGCTCGGTGGCGTAGCCGCCACGGGATTCAGTTTTGACGTAATAGCGCAGGCGGCCGCCGGCGCCAAAAAGGGGAAAGCGAGCACCGCGACCGCGGTGGAAATTCGCAAGGTCAAATCCGGCTGCGCGATCTGCCCGAACTTCTGCGGCATCGAAGGGACCGTGGTGAACGGGATCGTGCGCACCATCTATCCGGACACCGCCCGCGCCGACTTCTACAACCACGGCATCTGTCCCAAGGGCGCGTCGGGGATGTTCAATACCTACGATCCCTATCGCCTCAAGAAACCGCTGCGGCGCACCAATCCGAAGAAGGGACCGAACGAGGATCCGCGCTGGGTCGAGATAAGCTGGGAGGAGGCCTTTTCCACGGTCGCTGCCAGGCTGAAGAAAATCAGGGAAGAGGATCCGCGCAAGCTCATCTGGCAGCACGGTCAGGGCAAGTACCTGATTGGCGAGGAATTCGCCAGTGCATGGACCAAGGCATTCGGCACGCCCAACATGTCGCACCGGACCACGGCATGCGAAGCGGCGCGCCACGTCGCGGATGAACTCACCTGGGCCGGCGCGGGCATTCTGCCCGACCTCAAATATTCGAAATTGCTGCTCAACTTCGGCGCGAACTACTATGAAGGCGAGCAGGCATCGCGCTGGCTCGACTGGCAGACGATGCAGAGCATTGACCAGGGACTCAAGACCGTCGTCGTGGAGCCGAGGCTCTCCAGCACGGCGGCCAAGGCTAATGAATGGGTGCCGGTGCGTCCGGGCAAGGACGTGGTGCTGATTCTGGCCATGGCGAAGGTGCTGATCGATGCCGGCACGATCGACGAGCCATTCCTCGTCGAATACACCAACGCGCCGCAACTGGTCGATGCCGCCGGCATCATTCTCAAGGACAAGGACGGCAAAACCCCGCTGGTCTGGGACACGGTTTCGGACAGCGCGAAACCGTACGTGCCGGGCGTCAAGCCCGCGCTCAAGGGCAGTTATAAGGTGGAAGGCAAGCCCTATCGCACTGCTTTCCAGGTGCTCGCGGACAACGTCAAGGACATCACGCCGGAATACGCGCAAGAGGTGGCGGACGTGCCGGCGGCGACGATCACGCGGCTGGCGCAGACCTTCGCCAAGGAAGCCCGCATTGGCCAGACCATCGAGATTGACGGCCAGAAGCTGCGCTACCGGCCGGCGGTGCTGTACACCTTCCGCGGCCTGGCGGCGAAGGAGCACGGCGTGCAGGGCTGGCGCACGGGACTGATCCTCAACATGCTGGTCGGCAATATCGACGCCGTCGGCGGCCTGATTCTCGGCGGTGCTTACGCCCGTCCACAATATTTCGACGTCAGCAAGTGCGAGTATCCGCCGACGCGCGCGGACCTCGCGCAAAGCGTGTTCTTTCCCTACGCCAACCACCATATCGCGCAGACCTCGAATATCACGGTGCAAAATCCGAAGGCCTTCGGGCTGCCCTACGCGCCGGAGATGCAGATTTATTACGGTTCCAACCGGCCGGTATCGATCCCCAATTCGTGGCAACAGTTCGAGGGGCTGACGAAGACCTTCAACGTGGTGATCGACATACTGATGACCGAAAACGCCTGGTATGCCGACATCGTTCTGCCGGACAAGACCTACCTGGAATCCTGGCACTACGCCCCCACGCGCGGCACGCCGGATACCGGTCACATGGCCATCCGCCAGCCCATGACCAACCCGTATAACCTCGAGCAGGACGCCTTCAGCATCATGTGGGAACTCAGCAAGCGCCTCGGGTTCAGCGACAAGTTCGCCGAGGAGAGCAACAAGGCGTGGAAGCTGAAGGAGGTGCTGGTCAAGACCGGGCGCGACTATACGCCGCGCGAGATCGTCGAAACCATCTGGGCCGACAAGACCAAGAAAGATTTTTCGGTCGCGCTGGAACAGGGTTTCGTGGGCAAAAAGAAAGACGTGAAGAGCAAGTACCTGTCCGGCGTGGAGGACAAGTTCAAGGGACCGGGCAAGGCGAAAATGAAGCTCTACGCGGACCAGTTGATCGACACCTACTACAAGGCCGAGGGCATCGCGAAAAAGAACAATCTCGCCTCGGTCGATCTGGCGAAGCTCAGGATCGCCTATTCGCCGCTGCCGAACAAAGAGCATGCGTTCCCGACGCCGCACCTCGAAGCGAAGGATTATCCGCTTTACCTCATTACCCATAAGCGCATGTACCGCAACCAGTCCGGCAACACCGTCAACAACGTGATACTGAACCAGGCTATCGGCAAGGACGCCGCAACCAATACCGTGCAAGTCAATGCCGCGACGGCGCGTGATCTGAAGATCAAGAGCGGCGATACCGTGACCATCGAGACCCGCGTGGGCAAGATCAAGGGCGCCGCGCAGGTCATTCAGGGCATCCGCCCCGACACCATCGCCGTGTCTTATCACTACGGGCAATGGAGTCCCGGCTACTCGCCGGACTCACACAAGGGCATCGCGATCAACCAGGTGCTCGAGCACCATCCCGACCTGATTTCCGGTCACAACTCCTTCAACGACACCAAGTGCAAGCTGTATAAAGCGTAAGGGGGATGAAATGACTAAGCTCGTTCGTTTGATCGACATGAAACGCTGCATGGGTTGCCGCTCGTGCGTGGCCGCCTGTGCCGTGGAGAACTACTTCACGCCCGACGCTCCCTGGAACGTGATGAATGAGTACGAGGTTGGCACCTATCCGTCCGTGAAGAAGGTGTTCATGACGATGAACTGCATGCATTGCGAAAAACCCGCGTGCAAGGCCGCCTGCGACTACATTGGCGCGAAGGCGATCAGCAAGAATGAGTTCGGAGTGGTGCTGGTCGATTACGAAAAGTGCATCGGCTGCGGCTACTGTACGGCGGTATGCCCCTATGGCGTGCCGCAGTACAACGAGGAACTGAAACCCCTCAGTCCGGGCAAGGGCGCCATCGGCTCGGAGAAGCTGTCGGCCAAGATGCGTCATCCGACCCACCGCAAGAAAGCCAAGGTCGTGGAGAAATGCACTTTCTGCACGCACAAGCTGGAGAAGGCCGTGGCCGACGGCAAGGTCGACCGCATCGGCAAGGACCAGGAATATACTCCGACATGCGATCTGGTTTGTCCGGTGCAGGCGCGCCTGTTCGGCGATCTCGACGACCCGTCGAGCGAAGTCGCCAAGCGCATCAAGGAAACCGGGGCGGTCCAGTTGCTCACGAAATTCGGCACCCGGCCGCAGGTCTACTACGTGCTGGAGGAAGGGGCCAAGTCATGAAAAACCGAATCGCGATAATCCTGGGTTGCATGGCGCTGGCATTGATCCCTCAAGCGGTTTTGGCGGCCGATGCGCCATCTGCCAAGGCTCCGGCAAAATCGACGGCGATCAGCAAGAAATCCATGACCGAGAAAGGCAGTTTCCACCGGATACACGCCAAGAAGGGCAAGCTTGACTGCAACGACTGCCATGAAGAGGAGCCGCTGCCCGAGAATACGGTGAAGTTACGGCTGCATGACACGTTGCCGAAGAAATCACCGGGTCCGGTCAATCACGATGGCTGTTTCACCTGCCACAAAGACAAGCTGCCGCTGGCCAAGTACAAGAATTGAACGCGTGATGGTCGGGACGATTCAATTCGAGGAACAAGCCGGTCGCCGCAGTCAGGGATACTGGCTGCTCTCCAGACTGTTTCTCGAATTGCCGACCCCCGCCCGGCTCGCCGAGTTGCAGGACGCGTTGGCAGGCGTCGAGAGCGATTCAAAAGCGTTTCGGGCCGATCTGGCGTTTTTGCGCGACGCGGTGCGTGAGGCCATGGCGGTTCCCGCAGCCATGGCGGCGGCCGTGGAGTACACGCGCCGTTTTGTGGCTGTCTCCAGGGGCAGCCAGCAGCCGCTGCCGTTCGAGTCGCATGTTCGCGAAGGCTGCCTGCCCGGCGCTGCGACGGAAAACGTCCGCGCGCTGGCGGCTGAATGGGGCTACGGGGATGTCGCCCCCGAATCCGGTTCGCCCGACCATCTCGGCGCGGAATTGCGCTTGATGGCCTTGCTGTGCCATGACGAGCGCACGGGATGGCTCACGGGTGACCGCGCGCGCGCGACTGAAAGTCTTCGCCGACAAAGCCGGTTTTTGGACGATCATCTCGCGCTTTGGGCGCCGGACTACTGTACCGCCTTGGCCGCCCGGGCCGAGAACAGTTATGTACAGGCCATTGCTCGGATTACCGCAAGCGCCTTGCGCGCTGATATCGCGGCGCTCGGCGAGATTTCCAGACTGGTCGATGCGATGCGCGCCGATACGCCGGCGCCGGACGTCGTTCATCTCAATGAATATTCACGGCACTAGCGGCACGTCGCGCGTACTTGCACGTATCCCGCAAGGCGCGCCAGCCGGCATCGCGGACGAGGACATCCGATTCGAGTCACGGGGCACGGTGCTGATCATCGGGCCGGCACAATACGTCACGGCCGCCGCCGCGCGCCTGGCAACTTCGCTGCGCGTTCTGGCCTGCGCCACCAGCGGCGAGATTCCGCCAACCGATTTGCATGCCAATCCAGCCCTGATGAGCTGTCGCATCGCCGCCGTCAAGGGTCACTTGGGTCGGTTTAGCGCGACGGCTCACGGCAAGGACGGCATGGTTGATATGGGCCGGTTCTCTCCGAACCGCGACGGTTTTTTCGACCTGGTTCTGGATCTGAGTAGCCCGCCGCTACTGGCGATGACAGTCAAGCCGCTGGGTTATTACGCGCCGGGAACAGACACGTTTGCCATCGATGCCGCGATCGCCGAACTCGCGACTTTCACCGGATCGTTCTCGAAACCGCGTTTTTACCATTTCAACATGGAACTCTGCGCGCACGGCGCGCAGAGTAAAGTTGGCTGCACGCGTTGTCTGAATGTGTGCCCCGCCGGCGCGATCGGTTCCTCCGGCGATGCGATATCGATCGATAGCAACCTCTGCCAAGGCTGCGCCACCTGCATGCTTGCCTGTCCGACCGGAGCCATCACTTATGCCGCGCCCTCGTTTGTCGACATGCACAGGCGACTTGCCGGCATCCTCGGCGAAATGGCCACGCCAGGACACGAGTCGCTGCAACTGCTGATCCATGAAGACACGGATCGAAGCGTGGACGAGTACCTGGACTCGATAGACAAGCCATCGGTTCGTTTTGCCCTGCCCACGATTGCCGCGGCGGGAATGGATATATGGCTGGCGGCTCTCGCGCAGGGTGCGACGCAGGTTGTTATCAGGCTTCCGGCCGGCCTGCCGGAAAGCACCCGGAAGGAACTGAAGGCGCAGGTCGGGGTGGCGCAGGCGCTGCTCGCGGCCATCGGCGATCTCGCCGAACGAATCATCGTCATGGAGGGGACACAGCCTGTCGCTTCCGTTCCCATGCGCGACGGCATGGTGGCGCAGGTGCTTCCCGGCATTTCCGCCGGAGTGACGAAACGCGAAGTCCTGAACGCGGCGCTCGATCGGTTGCAGACTTTTCTCGGTGCCGACGTATCTGCCATGCCCGCCTCGGTTGATTTGTCGGCTAACGCGTCATTCGGCACAGTCGAGGTGAATCGACATTCTTGTACGTTATGCATGGCCTGCGCCACTCTGTGTCCGACGGGCGCGCTGCTTTCGGAAAAACCCGGGCCGCAGCTCAATTTCATCGAGAGCCGGTGCGTCCAATGTCGCCTTTGTGAACACGCTTGTCCGGAAAAGTCCATCGTTCTCAGACCGCGGCTGCTTCTCGATGCAGACGCCCGCCAGACCGCGCGTAGCCTGAACAAGGATTTACCGCATCTTTGTCCTCAATGTTCAGCGCCGTTCATCGGACGCGCGCTGCTCGACAAAAGCCTGGAAATAATGCGCGATCAGGAGTTACTCAATGACGAGGAATTGGACCGGCTGCGACTATGCCCATCATGCCGCGCTCAAAATGTCTCGAACTTCTAATTTACAATCCGTAATTTCTTAATAATCAGATCAGGAGAAACAAAGTGAAACATCGAATTCTCGCCAGCACGTTGTTCGCCTTTTCCACTTTCGTGCTCGTCTTGACCTCCGCCGTCGCCGTGGAGGTTGACGCGGACGCGGCCAAGGCCTTGGCCAAACGCAACGACTGCTTCAAATGCCATGCCATCGACAAGACCAAGAAGGGTCCCTCGTACAAGAAAATCGCGGCCAAGTACAAGGGCAAACCCGAGGGCGAAGAGAAGCTGATCAAGAACTTCACCACCGGCCCGAAGGTGAAGCTGGAAGACGGCACCGAGGAAGAGCACAAGATCATCGATACCAAGGACATGAAGGAGATGAAGAACCTGGCGAACTGGATTCTCTCGCAGTAGGGCGGGGCCGTAACGACGCGGCCCGTGACGAACTGATGCGACGCATCAATGACTACCTGGATCGTGAATATCGCCGGCCTCGTTCTTATCGGCCTGATCGTGGGATGGTTCTGGCTGTACCGTCCGAAAGCGCAGCGCGCCGCCGGCGCGCAGCCGATTGAAATACTCGTCGCCGACGGCGTGTACACGCCGTCGCGCATCGAGGTGGCGGCGGGAAAACCAGTGACGCTGCGTTTTCTGCGCCGCGATCCCAGCCCGTGCGCGGAGAAAGCGCTGTTCGACGGCCTTGGCGTCAGCGTCGATCTTCCCGTGGGCAAACCCCGGGACGTCGCCGTAACGCCGCCGCAGCCGGGCGAATACGAATTCACCTGTCAGATGCGCATGTACCGCGGAAAACTCATCGCTCGGTGATGCGTCCGCCATCGGAATTCGGAACGACGCGGGAATCCATTCAACCGGACAGTATGTCGAGCTTTCCGGGCGAGGTCTGAAACTTCGGAAACACGGCGGCCAGTTGCGCGATATTCAGTTTCAGGTGTCGGGACAACACCGCCCCGATCGCGTCGCGGAAGTCGGTCGTGACCGCGAGGTCGCGGCCTTCGTGCAAATTCTCCTCGGACAGCCCGGGCCAGTTCCCGTGGACTTTGCCGCCGTGAACCGCCCCACCCAGCAGCCACATGACGTTCCCGTGGCCATGGTCGGTGCCGCCGTTGCCGTTCTCGCGCACCGTGCGCCCGAATTCCGAGATGACGACAATGACGGTGTCGCGGTACGCGCCGCCGAGATTGCGCGCCAAGCTCGCCAATCCGTCGCCGAGCGGTTGCAGGCGATTGGCGAGCTGACCCGCGGCGGCGCCCTGGTTGACATGGGTGTCCCAGCCGCCCACGGCCAGAAACGCGAGCTGGATGTTTTTGTCCCGCGCCATCAGGCGCGCCGCCTGCTCCGCGATCGACACGAAACCGCCCGCCGCCGGCGCGCCGTTGCTGGCCGCTTCCATGTCTTCTCTCAGTTCGGCCGCCAATCGCCGGCGCGCGGCCTTTCCCTCGCGGTAGGCGCGGCTCAAGGGATCGTCGCCTCGGTATAAACGATCGAAAGCGTCGCCGATGACGGGCCGGTCGAGCGGCATCGGTTGCGCCGCGGCTTTGCCCACGCCGACGTTCGCCACCGTCCGTTTTCCGGAAAAGATGCGCGGCAGCGTGGGACCGAAGCTCACGCCCCGCGTCGGCGTCTGCGCGTCCGGCAGCGCCGCGAGCAGCCGGTTCATCCATCCGTCCGGCGTGGACTTCACCCCCGGCGTGCCGCTTTCCATGTAGTCCTGCGCGTCGAAATGCGAACGCGTGGCGTCGGGCGAACCGCAGGCATGCACGAAGGCCAGCGAACGTTCGCGCCACAGCGGCATCAGGCTCGCGAGCGCCGGGTGCAGTCCGAACCGGCCATCGAGATTGGCGAGTCCGCCGGCGCCGCCCGGGCCGGGGATCGCGATGCCGGGCCTGGCGTCGTAGTAGGCGGATTCGCCATGCGGAACGACCACGCTGAGGCCGTCGACCGCGCCGCGCAGGAAAACCACGATCAGCCGTTTATGGTTTGCGTCGGCGTCGCTCAGCCGCGCGGCCCAACCGAGATTTCCCAGGGGAAGCAGGGTCGCGGCTGAAGTCAGGCCGGCGGCTTTGAGAAATTCACGTCGGTTCATGTCGGTTCTCAGCGCTGCATGAATTCGGGACTGCCGAGGATCAAGGCGGCGTGCAAGGGTCTGGGCGCGGCGTCGATCGCGGATTGCGTCGACGGCGAGAAACGGCCGCCCAGCGTTGCGGCGAGATCAACGTCGTTGGCGGGTTCCGCCGTCGGCGCGGTCTCGCGTTTCATGCCATTCGATTTCAAGCGCATGAAGCCGGACTCCTCGACCGGTTGTTCCAACGGCAGGCGTCCGCTGGCCAGGGCCGTCGCAAAGCCGATGCGGCGCGTCATGGCGTCGGGATTCAACCAGGCAGCGCGGGTGTTTTTGTATCCGTCCGGCGTCGGACAGCCGTAGAGCGGCATGCCCAGTTGCATCAGCATGCCGTAGAGCGGCCGGACGTTCACGACATTCGCGCCCGTGGCGCGCACCGCGGAAACCGCGTATTGATATGGCGTCTTGAATTTGTTGCCGTAATATTTCCGGTCCCAGAACTCCGGGCTGTGAAACAGCGCGTCGAGCACCGCGCGAATGTCGCCGTCGGTGTCGAGGAAGCGCCTGCTCAGAAGCTTCACCAGCGTGGGCGGCGGTTCATCCGCGACGAAATATTGCGCGAGAGCGAAGCCGATGTGGCGCGCCGTGGCGGGATGCCGGGCGAGGATGTCGAGCGCCTCTTCGCCTTCGGCGACGCCCGATCCGCGAATCGTTCGTCCGAGAAACAGTTTGTCGCTGAAATCGTGCCGTTTGGGATCGAAGAAAAATCCGCCCTGGTTGACATCGCGTCCGCGCGGACGACCCAGGCCCCAGCCGGTGAAAATGCGCGCCAGCGCGATCACGTCGTCCTGGGTGTAGCCGCCGTCGACGCCCAACGTCTGCAATTCCATCAGCTCGCGGGCGTAGTTTTCGTTCAGTCCCTGCTGCTTGCCGCGGGCGCCGCGGCTTCCGGGCGCGGTGTTCCGCCAGTTGTCCAGATAAAACAGCATCGCCGGATGCCGCGCCGTCGCGCCGAGCAGATCGCGAAACCGGCCCAAGGCATGCGGCCGGATGGCTTGCTCTTCGTAGGCGCCGACCCACAGACGATCCAGCCCCTTGGCGGCGAAGACGTTGAAACGATTGAACCAGAAATCGACCATCACTTCCTGCAACTGGCGCGGACTTTCGACCGCGCGCCACAGCCGCGCCCGCGCCGCCTGTTCCAGGACGATCCGCGCCCGTTCGCGCGCGGCCTTGACGGCCTCGGGGTCGGCCTGGCGATCGCGTTCGATCGGCGGGCCGTATTCCCTGAAAAGCCGCGCCGGATCCATGCGCAAGGTCTCCAGCCCGTCGAGTTTGCGGCCAAGGTTTTCCGGAAGCGGAATGGAATCGGGCGACAATTGTTGCGCGATATACTTTTCCACGCCCATGGCGCGGACTTTTTCCACGTCTCCCGGCGCGGGTCCGAAAGCCAGACGATTCAGCGCGTGGAACGCCTTGAAGTCGTCGTCGGCGGCAACGGCAAGCACGGGGCTTGCCATGACGGTCCATGAAAGCAGCCAGATAAAAATTTCGACGGGTTTCATGGTTCGGTGACGCTCAGGCCGATGAGCTGCCCCGGCCGACACTGGATCGAAAACAGGAGGATTCGCCGAGACAGGGCGGGTTGCGTCGATTTTGACATAACCCGAAAATTCCGCCCTGCCGTCAGCTTGCGTCCGCCGTCGAAACGCCGACTTGGCCCCGTTAAGGGGCGGGACGCGCCTGGCGCCGGTCATGACGACGATCGCGTTTGTCGCGCTTGAGATCCTTCCTGTCGGCGCGCAGGTCGCGGTGGTCGCGGCGCAAATCGGCGTTGTCCCGTTTCAGTTCGCGCCGATCCTCGCGCGCGCCGGCCTTGTCGCCTTCACGCACGTCCTCGCGCAGCTCGCGGCGATCCTGGTTGTGTTCGCGGACGTCCTGGCGGATTTCGCGCTTGTCCTGATGGATTTCCTTCCGGTCCTGGACGATCTCCCGGGTGTCGGATCGCAGCGCGGGGTTGCCCGACGGCGTCAGGTCGGCGGCGTGAACCAGCGGCAGGGCGACCAGCGTGAGGACGGTTCCGACGGCGGCAAGTTTCAGTTTCAGCATGAGGCGTTTCTCCATGATTTGGGTTTGATGTAACGCGCAACGAAGACAGCCGTATCCCGTTCAGTCGCGCGTGGTCCTTGTGTTAACGCGTTGCCGGTGGCGGCGTTGACAGGCGAATGGTCTTGGGGAACAGCGGCCTGAGAGAACCGGGCGCGGCGAAACGGCATCTCAGTCGATGTTGAGCCAGTAGGCGCCGCCGGTGGCGACGACGACCGTGACCAGGCCGAGGATCAGATTGACGCCGATGAGCCGGCGGATCACGGCCAGTTGTTTTCCGGCGGCGGGGAAGTCGCCGGCGGCGATCGCGCGGTTCATGCGCCGGTAGGGCAGGAAGAATATATATAGATAAATGCCGATCATGACGACGCCGGTGAATTGCATGACTTCCACGTGCGCGCCGACGTTGTCCATGCCCTCGAAGATCCGGAAGATCATCCAGTAGCCGGTAACCGGGAGCAGCACGACGGCGGCCCAGACCCACGGAAAGAAGCGCGCGAAGGTTTTCGACCACAACGGCAGGCGCAACGGCGGTTCCAGCAGGCTCGCGGCCACCGGGCGCAGCGCCATGTAGGCGAAAAACATCCCGCCGACCCAGATGACCGCCGACAGGACGTGCAAGGTGATGGCCAACGGCATGAACATTCCCGCGAACGATTGAGTTTACCGAGACGATCATATTATTCTCTGCCGCGTGACCTCGCTACAAGATCTTTCGCTCGAACAGCTGCGCGCCCATGCCGTGAAAACCTTCCGGCACGGCGGCGGATCGCGTCCGGACGTGCTGCTGGTCCGGGCGGACGGCGAGGAGGCGGTGCTCAAGGATTTCACCCGCGCCGATCCCTGGTTCCGCCGTCTCGTGGGCCCGCTGTCGGTGCGGCGCGAGGCGCGCGCGCTGCGGCAGCTGGACGGGGCGCGCGGCGTGCCGCGCCTGTTGCGCGTCATCGGCCGCGACGCGCTGCTGATGGAATACATGCCCGGGACCAGCGCGCGCGAGGTTCCGCCCGGCGGGTTGACGCCGCAATTTTTCGAGCGCTTTTACCGTCTCGTGGACCGTTTGCACGAATTCGGGGTGGCGCACTGCGACCTGCGCAGCCAGGGGAACATTCTCGTCGGCGCCGACGGCGAGCCGCACGCGGTGGATTTTGTCGCGCATTTCCGCCGGCCGCGCCCGTGGAATCTGCCGGGCCGCTGGATGTACGGCAAGTTCTGCGAGGCCGACCGGGTCGCGGTGGCGCGCCTGAAGCGCAGCCATGCGCCGGACCTGCTCACGGAATCCGAGCGGCAGGCGCTGGCGCGCGACCGCAAAACCCCGCTCGAGCGCGCGGCGCGCCTGGTCGGCAAGAGCGTGCGTAACGTCAGCCGCTGGCTGCTGACGCGCCGGTCATAGGCCCACCGTTCCAAAGGCTGAAAACTTGCCGGTCTTCGGGTAAAGTGCGCGTCTTTGTTTCCGACAAATCGTCATGCGTTCCACTTGCACATAAGGCCTGACCCCATGCGTGATTACAAGATTGCCCCCTCGATTCTTTCCGCCGATTTCGCCCGCCTCGGCGAAGAGGTGACGAACGTCATCGCTTCCGGCGCCGACATCGTGCATTTCGACGTGATGGACAACCATTACGTGCCGAACCTCACCATCGGGCCGCTGGTGTGCGAGGCGCTGCGCAAGCACGGCGTGAAGGCTGAGATCGACGTGCACCTGATGGTCAAGCCGGTGGATCGCATCATCCCGGACTTCGCCAAGGCCGGCGCCACCTACATCACGTTCCATCCCGAGGGCTCGGAGCACGTCGACCGCAGCCTGCAACTGGTGCGCGACTCGGGCTGCAAGTCGGGACTGGTGTTCAATCCGGCCACGCCGCTCGATTACCTCAAGTACGTCCTGGACAAGGTGGACATGGTGCTGCTGATGTCGGTCAACCCCGGTTTCGGCGGCCAGAGTTTCATCAAGTCGTCGCTCGACAAGCTGCGCGAGGCGCGCAAGCTCATCGACGCCAGCGGGCGGAAGATCCGGCTCGAGATCGACGGCGGCGTGAAAGTGGACAACATCCGCGAGATCGCCGAGGCCGGCGCCGACACGTTCGTCGCGGGCTCCGCGATTTTCAGCGCCGGCAAGGCCGGCGACGCGAATCGCTACAACACGGTGGTGAAGGCGATGCGCGACGAACTCGCCAAGGCCAAGGTCTAGTGGAATCCACGGCGAAAAAAATGCTGACGTTTCCGCTGTCGGTGAAGATGGTCATGATCGACCTCGACGGCACGCTCATCGACACCGTGCCGGACCTGGCCGCGGCGGCAAACCGCATGCTCGCCGATCTCGGCCGCGCGCCCTGGGATGAGAAACACTATCGCGCCTGGATCGGCAACGGCGTGCCGCGCTTCGTGAAGCGCGCGCTCACCGGCGAGATGCAGGCCGAGCCCGACGCGGCGCTTAACGAACGCGCGCTGGCGTCGTTCCGCCGGCATTACGGCGAGGCGGTGTCCGACCTGAGCCGTCCCTATCCGGGCGTGGTCGAGGCGCTGGAAAAGCTGACCGCCCAGGGCTATTCGCTGGCCTGCATCACCAACAAGGCCGAGGCGTTCACGATTCCGCTGCTGAAGAATCTCGGCCTGTGCAAGTACTTCAAGCTGGTGCTGTCCGGCGACAGTCTGCCGAAGCAGAAGCCCGACCCGCTGCCGCTGCAGCACGCCTGCCGGCATTTCGGCATCGACACCGCGCACGGGGTGCTGGTCGGGGATTCGAGCAACGACGTGCACGCCGCGCGTTCCGCCGGCATGCCTGTCATTTGCGTGACATACGGCTATAATCACGGGCACGACATCCGTCAGTCTCTGCCCGACGCCGTGGTGGATTCGCTGACCGACGTGCCGCAGTACCTGCGGTTTTATGCTTGATCGACACACATGAGACACAGAATACGTAAATGGTCGGACATGCGCTGGTGGCGGCCCCGGGCCGCCGCTGTTGCCGCTGTCTGACCGTTTAACCTGTGATCTCATGGTGACTCATGTCGTTAAGTAAAAAAGATTTCGATCATTACGCTTCCCGAGGTTTCAACCGCATCCCCCTGATGCGCGAGGTCCTCGCCGACCTCGATACGCC
>DAIDLH010000080.1 GCA_027449605.1 Candidatus Muproteobacteria bacterium
ACCATCGGAACGCCTGATAAACTCCGGGGGTTAATTCAGCAACAATAGGAACTGTTCCGATACCCCACCATCGGAACGCCTGATAAACTTCTCGGTGCAGCGATCGGTTTGCCGTTTGTGTTCCGATACCCCACCATCGGAACGCCTGATAAACTGCCGCCACGCGCAACAGCAGCACGCTATCGGTTCCGATACCCCACCATCGGAACGCCTGATAAACTCGCGGCGTAGCGAACTCGTTCATGAATACCGTTCCGATACCCCACCATCGGAACGCCTGATAAACTAGGTCGCGCGCAAAGCTCTGTTTGGAAAGGAGCTCTGCTTAGAAAAGCTCGATTTGCTTCGGCTCATCGGGCTTTTTTCTTGCCTGTTGTTTGCCAATATATTCACGGGTCATACCGTATTGCTTGTCGGTCAGAAGAAAATATACGACGTGCCCATCCTCGGGTATCCGATACCGCATGCGCGCAATTAACGCTTCGGCCGCCGCCATTGTGGGACAGTGTCGCAAATATACCGAGTATTGCAACTGGGCAAAGTTCTCCTTGAGCAACTCGTCACGGTATTGCGTATAGGCACGCCGCGCCTCAAGCGTTGTAGTCGGAACATCGAACACAGCGAGCACCCACATGATACGCCAACCATTGATAGCCATGGCAGAACTTCGCTTCCCTTTCAGGGAAGGCGTAATTCGCCCGCGCCACGTTCGATTGCCCTACAGTAGCTTCCTACTGATTCGGCCACTGCACTTGGAACTCGGAAAGTCTGTTCGCCCATAGACACCTCCTGCTCCATAAAGCGTAGCAGAGCAATCTTATCTTTTGAGGTCAGTGGTGAGGTGTCAGCACCTTCGGCAAGTACATGACGTTCAACGAGATAGCGGAACGGTTCCATAAAATCATCAGCAAGATTAAAGGGGTTTTGTTGACTCTGGTGGCCAAGACCCAACGCCGGATTAAGCCCACTCATCACCAACTGACGGGCCATCAAAGCACGCAGGACTGCATAACCATAGTTGAGCCGTGCGTTGAGACCATCATCCGCACCTTCCTTGCGGCGCGCAAAATTCTCTCCAAAAAAATGTTTCCAGTAATGGCGCGCCGCCTGGGCCTCGGCATTGCCACTATCGCCAGATTTGACCTCATTCGCCAATCGCTCAAGTCGCAACGCACCGTTGAGATCGAAATACCGCAGGTTCGCAGCTTGCGTGAGTATTTTAGAGCGCACGATTTTTGTCCACAGATCGCGAGAGAGATCCGAGTTCCGGATTTCGATCTGCTGCTGCAAGCGCTGGGGAAGGGCCTGATTACCAGCAACTGGCAGCATAATCGCGCTTGGATGGTGCTGGGCATCCGTCACCAGTACTGCGGCTCCGGCTGCTGCCAACACCTTGAACACATGAACGGAGAGATTGATGGTGTGATGATGCAGACAAAGAACGGCAATATCCGCGGGTGCGGCAAAGGCGGCGTCCCGCCCCTCGCGCTCGATTTTGATCCGCCCGTGGTCAACCGAAAGCCGCGCAGGATTCTCGATGAGCAGAATACGGTCGGCGGGCATTATTCAGGCAGGCGTAAGACGGAGCAAGCCATTTCCGGAAACCAGCATCAACCCACCATCCGCATCCATATCTCGCACCTCTCTTGCCTCGGATACCAGTGTCAGCGCCAAGGCCGCATTTGCCCGGATTTGACGCACTACATATCGCCGATTGTTGCTCGTATCCAGAAATGTATCGTTCGTGTAGTAGCGCTTCTCGCCCGGTGCGGACTGGACCAAGTGCCGTGGCGCAATGTACAGAGGCACAGACTCAGCCGAAACAAGTTTGCCGTTCTCGAGTTTCAGCGACACGTAGGCGTATCCATCGCTAAGATAATGCTTGTGCAGTTCCTTGCCATCCCGTTGCGCATGAACGATGGGAACGACATCCTCGCCGTCGGCGTAACCGCGGCCCATGCGCTGATAGACACGAACTTTTTTGATAGACAAGTCGCGTCCATTCTTCCTGTTCCGATATCGTGGGTAAGCGATTGGAAACGATAGCGCCTCTTGCGGGCTCATGCCTCGCGCTACACGCTTTTCAAACTCTTCAATAACGATCCCTCTGACTTCCTCACTCACGATGTCCCCAATGGCTTTGCGAGCTTTTTCGAGGGAAGTTTTATTGTCCGCGAGAGCGGCGAGCGCGGTACGGACCACGAGCCGGGTTTTGCCATTATCCATGCTCACTCGACGGTAAGCGGTCTCTTGGAAGAACTTACCAGCCGGATAGTGATCCGGCTTGTGGGTCAGATTGCACTTGCGTATCAATTCCAGAGCCTGCTCACGCAAGTTTCGCATCGGTGGAGAAACCGACAGGTTAGGCTTGCGGCCCGCCTCGCGCTCGGTCTTCCAGTGCCGAGCCATTTTCTGATAAAGACCGCGCGAGGTCATGGAGACTACCAGTGCATCAATCACGTGGTGGCGGTGGTCAATACGCTTATCGATCTTGCGATCAGTTTGTTCGGCACCGGGATCGCGGTCGTGGCCTTCCCAACAGCGGCGGAAACGGTTGAACTCCTCGTGCGTGACCGGCTGTTTGTCGGTGTCGAGAACGGGCAGGTTCTCCTCGTAACGGACTTCCGGAATCACTGTGTCGAGCCGCCACGTGCGGCGCAGGAAGGCGGTCAACTCACCCCGACTCACCGCGACGTTTGGGCACACCGCGCGCAACCACTGCGTCGCGAGCTTCGCAATCCATGAGGTTTCGTGGAACTGGCGCTCGCTGAATCCCTCGATGGCAGCATCGTTCAGCACCTCGCCCTCGTAGTCCTTGAGCATTAGTAGCCGGGCCTTGGTATAGAGCTTCTTCTTTTCAAGCGCCTTGGCATGGGCTTCGATGATAGTCCAGCGTTCAGTATTGCCGCCCCAAGCTTGCCAAGGGGTACGATCGCCCTTTTCGTCGTTGCATGCGCGGTGCGCAAGCACCAGATGATCTCGCTGGCGGCCCACGCGCGTGAGTGAACGCGGGACGATGTGTTCGATATTTGTTACGTTTCCATCAACTGCTTGGTTTAGGCCGAGATGTATATTGCAGTACGGACAGGTCCTGTCCTGTTGCTGCCAAAGTAAATAGCGAAAGATGTTCCTGTCCGTAACGGAAGCATTGTTGTCGGCCAGCTCCTCGGCCGCATGCTTGCGATTCGTGCGGTTCTTGTCGATTCTATCTTCGATTTCGTTACGCCGCTTAACGCCGAGCCCCATATCGCGTGCAAGCTCAACAACCACTTCAGCCGGTGGCTCGCCGAGCTTCTCGCTGCAAGCATTGGCTTGATACCAGAGCTGGCGCAATGCCACGTCCACTACTACGTTGCCGGTGGGTGTGTGCGGTTCGAGCTTTCGTTGTAACGATTTGACCTTGCGCGCGCTATCGGGATAGCACACGCGGATAGCATTCTCCTCGCTCACCGTCTTGTCGCCCTTCCAGTCTCCCGGCCACCACGGGGCACGCAACCATTCAGTGAGTTTGTTCAGCGCCTTGATGGAATAGGCCGCACGTCCACCGTCGAAACCCATCTTGCTCAGGCGGTCGAATTTGCGACTGTCCACCAGCTTGTTGATGAACGAAACCATCTGGGGATTGAACTCCCGAGTAACCTTGTCCTTACGCTTCTTGTCTTTCCACTTCGTGTATTGTCGATCCCAGTCCGGCCGGTCCACTTCTTGTGGGGAACCGAGATCGGCAAGAAAGTTAAGGGTGCCCACCTGTACGCCTGCGGGTAACAGCCGCCAGTCATCAAGAAATCCCAGCTTGTCGAACGTGGCGACGGTGCTATCGCCGCGCAGCGCGGGACGGCTCGTGCGGTCGAAGTTAAGCGTGCGGCCCCGATCATCGCCACAACCGGCTTTTTCTAGCGCCTTGTATATCCCGGCGAAAGAAACCTCCTTCTTCTCACCGAGCAGGCCACGAATCACGTCGCACTGCGCCGCTGTTAGCTCGGCGCGCCGGCCGCTGCCCCAACGCAGATCAGAAAGCTGCTTTTCGATACGAAATGCTTGCGCAGCTGGTTGGCTCATTGGCGCGCGCGGCAAGCTCAGTTCGAGCGCGCAGTTTCCAACCATCCCTGCCACTGACTTGAGCGGGCGCTGGTTGAAAACTACCTTGCGAAAAATCTTGTGCAGCGGCTCACCAGCGTGACTGCCATTGAGTACTGGGTGGGCTTGCGACTGCGTCTCCCATATTTTGTCGAACTCAGCCTCCACCATCTGGCGGTCGGCGTAAAGCTTTATGGGTGTGGCTTCCTTGAGTTTCAGCGTCTCTCCGTTCTGAAAGCGGTGATACAAGTACTGTCCGAGAAACTCACAGTTAGCCTTGGCCATCTCTTCCTTGAGCTTTGAAATACCGCCCTCGACTTGGCCCTCTTCTTGATCTTCGCGTTTGGTCTTGAAGCCGCCCGAATAGCCACGACGCTTGGCCATGCGCAGTAACACCCGAAGTAGGTCAGGCAGGGCAATCGGGTGGGTAACAGCCTCTGAGCGAAGCCGGTGCAACGACTGACCATCGTCAGCGTCAATCGTTGTGGAGTCGAGGCCAATCAATTCAGCAAGCGAGGCAATGCGTTTGAGACGCCGGCTGCGACGATCAATCAACTTGCGCGCCAGTCGGGCTTTGCGTCGCCGGGCCTTTTTTGGCTCGCCCACACCACCTTTCTTACTGGGATCGAGCGGCTCCGCGAAGATGCGGCAGGAGTGGTAAATCACCTCGACCGGCTGCCCGTCTCCGTCGAGGCGAACTGCCACTAAGCCGATGGATGAGGTTCCCAAATCGAGCGCCAACCGGTAGGCCATATCCCCTCCCTTTTCTTAAGAGATATTAGGGGTACAATGATAACCGTATCAGGCGTTCCGATGGTGGGGACTATCGGCAACAAGCCCTTCGGGGCACCGATACAAACGGCCTCCTTCGGGAGGCCGTTTTTTGTTTCTCCTCAAGTGGTTACCTAAAACAGACGGGTGACTTTATCCAGCCGGGATACGACACGATAGACTTGTTCACCGTATATTTTTCCCGGCTATCAGCGCTTTCAGTAGTCCTCTGCCCTTGTACTTTCCCCGCAGACCCTGAACGTATTCGCGTGTAATCGGTGTCAATACGATCTTGCGAGTCTGCTCATCCACATCCATGTGTACGCTGGTACGCACTGTCATCCCAAGCTTGCGGCGGATTGCTGAAGGAATGGTAAACAGGCCCTTGGCAGTCACGCGCACAATCATTGCTCTCCCTTATGTGCCTTCAAGATGTTTTCATTGTATCTCTAGTCCATGCAATTTGGGTAAAATCACATCCCCATGAAAATCTGCATCGTCTCCGACAGCCACGATCACCGCGATCATCTCGCCGCCGCCGTGGCCGAGGCGAAATCGCTCGGCGCGCAAGCGGTGATCCATTGCGGCGACCTGGTGGCGCCCAGCACACTGCACGCCATCATCCCGCTGGGGCTGCCGGTGCATCTCGTGCACGGCAACAACATGGGCGACCTGTTTCATCTTGCGAAGCTCGCCAGCAAGCCGGAAAACCGCGCGCACTATTACGGTCAGGACGGGTCGTTCACGCTGGCGGGGAAACGAATCTTCATCGTTCATTATCCGCACTACGCCAAGGCCATGGCGCTCACCGGCGATTACGATCTGGTGTGCAACGGCCACGAGCATCGCGCCGTCATCGAACGGATTAAAAATATCAAAGGGAAGGAAACGCTGCGCATCGACCCCGGCACCGTCGGCGGCGTGAGCGCACCGGCGACCTACGTGCTCGGCGATCTGGAGAAAATGGAATTCGAGATACGATCCGTGCCCGCGAAACCACTGGATGAGTCCTCAGCCAGGAAAACCGCGCACGGATAATTTTGGCGCCAATGGTGGGCGGTGCCCACCCTACTAATACCCATGCAGGGTGAGGCGGCGCTTTCGTACTTAACATGTGTTCACGCCACCGAACGGGTGCAACGGGCTTGTTGCGCCCTGAGCTGCAAGTCCCACGCACCATTTCGTCGATCGGCGCGCAGGGCGCGCCCTACATTTTGAATTAATCAGGCCTCGGCGGTTTTTCGCGCAAGTGCGGGCGTTTCGACCGCCAGCGGCTTGAGGCCGAGTTTCTCGAATAGCTTGAGGTCGGCGTCGGATTCCGGGTTGGGCGTGGTCAGCAACCGGTCGCCGTAGAAGATGGAATTGGCGCCGGCCAGGAAGCACAGCGCCTGGAGATGATCCGGCATCTGGCTGCGCCCGGCGGAGAGCCGCACGAACGACGACGGCATGGCGATGCGCGCCGCCGCGACCGTGCGCACGAACTCGATCGGGTCGAGCGCCGGCGTCCCGGACTCGGACAACGGCGTTCCCGGGATATGCACCAGCAGGTTGATCGGCACCGACTCCGGCGGCGGATCGAGCGCCGCCAGTTCGGCCAGAAACTGCGCGCGGTCGGCGCGCGATTCGCCCATGCCCATGATGCCGCCGCAGCAGACCTTGAGCCCGGCGCCGCGCACCATCTTGAGCGTGTCCAGGCGGTTGTCGTAGCTGTGGGTGTGCACGATGTGGTCGTAATGCGCGCGGGACGTATCGAGATTGTGGTTGTAGTAATCCAGGCCCGCCTGCGCCAGTTGTTCGGCCTGCCCATCGCGCAACAAGCCCAGCGTGGCGCAGGTTTCCATGCCCAGACTCTTCACCGCGCGAATCATTTCCGTGACCTGCGCCAGGTCCTTTTCCTTCGGCCCGCGCCAGGCCGCGCCCATGCAGAAGCGCGTGGCGCCGCGCGCCTTGGCGGCCTGCGCGGCGGCGAGCACGGCCTGCTTCGACATCAGCGGCTGGCTTTCGACGTCGGTGTGAAACCGCGCCGACTGCGAACAGTAGCCGCAATCCTCGGAACATCCGCCGGTCTTGATGGACAGCAGCGTGGACAGCTGCACCGCGTTCGGATCGAAGTGCCGGCGATGCAGTGTCTGGGCACGGTAGATCAGGTCGCTGAACGGGAGTTCGAACAGCGCGGCAATATCGGCGGCGTCGAGAGGCATGGGGAATCGTTCCGGTCAAAAAATAACAGCGACCACGCTAGGGGAAGCGCGCTCGCTTGTCAACTATCCGTGAATCCCCGGGTTTACGGGAGGATCAGGCGCGCGCGCTGTCTTCGCGCTGCGTGCCGGCGGTCAGGGCGCGCAGCCGGTCGAGATCGCGCAGCACGATCTGGCGGCCGTGGACGCTGATCAGGTTTTCCTCCTGAAAACGGGACAGCAGGCGGCTCACGGTTTCGAGCGCCAGCCCCAGGTAATCGCCCAGGTCCTGACGCGACATGCTGAGCTTGAATTCGACCGCGCCGTTGCCGAGCCGCGTGAGACGGCGCGAGAAACTCATGAGGCAGGAAGCCAGCCGTTCTTCGGCGCTCATGCGTCCGAGCATCATCAGCATGTCCTCGTCGCGCACAATCTCGCGGCTCATGATGCGCAGCAACTGGTGTTGCAGGCCCGGCACTTTCGATGCCAGTTCTTCGAGGGCAGTAAACGGGATCTCGCAAACTTCGGAGGTTTCGAGCGCTTCGGCGCTGCACGGGTGCTGTTCCGTGCTGATCGCGTCGATCCCCAGCAGCTCGCCGGGAAGATAAAAACCGGTCACCTGCGCGCGACCGTCCTCGATCAGGCCGGTGGTTTTGAGCGTGCCGGCGCGGATGGCGTACAACGAGCGCAACGGATCGCCGAAGCGATACAGCAGCTCGCCTTTTTTCAGGTTGCGGCGGCGCTTGATGATTTTGTCGAGCGCGGACATATCGGGTTCGTTCAGTCCCAGCGGCAGGCACAACTCGTGCAGCGAACAGTCCTTGCAGGCAGCTTTGATGCTGGAGATGCTGATCACTGTGGCTTCTTTTTTTTGCATAAGAACCTTTCCTTGTGACCGGGCTGTATATTTAACAGGATTGGCAGAGGGCGTCCATCTAAACCCACTTAAAGCATATGGGTTAGATATCGCGCACTCCGCCGGAAATAAAAATACAAACCCGAATCGCCGACCTTTCCGGACCGGAAAGTTCGGTCATTATAAAACCAGAACGCAAAGAATTCAGCCCGGTCTCCCGACGCAAAGACGATCGCTCGGATCGTCAATTCCCCGATGTCGTTCGCTGCGCCCGGATGTCGATATCGACGCGACGATTCTGGGCGCGACCCGCGGCGGTCTTGTTGCTCGCCGCCGGCTGCGCATCGCCGGCGCCCTTGGTCACGATGCGATCGCCGCTCAGCCCCCTGGACACGAGATAATCCTTGACCGCCTCGGCGCGAAGTTCGGACAGTTTGCGGTTGTAATCGCGCGCGCCCACCGAGTCGGTGTGACCGGTGACGGTGATCTGTTCGATCTGGGTGTTGCCGTCCCTGATCTTGCTTACCATGGCGTCCAGTTCCGACTTGCCCGCCGGCTTGAGATCGGCCTTGCCGACATCGAACAGCGCGCCGGCCTTGAGCGACACTTTCTCGATGACCGGTTGCGGCTTCGGTTCCGGCTTGGCGACGACGGGCGCCGGCTTCGGCTCGGGTTCGGCGGCGACCTTCTTCGGCGTCATGCCGGCGTCGCACTCCTCCACGGCCAGCTCCCTGCTCCATGACGACGTGTGCAGGCACTGGCCCGCGGAATTCGTGACCAGGTGGCCGCTGCGGCCATCGCCGACATAACCCTCGCTGGCCTTGCCGCCCTGATGCGCCAGCGCCGATTGTCCCAGCAGGGGAATCGCGACGACGAAAATGGCGATGAACATTTTCTTTTTCATGACTTAGCTCCTTGAAGAGGACTGATTGCCGAAAAACGACCCGGCGCGGCGCGCGCGGGATCGCGGATGACGTTTCAGATGACTTTCGAGAAACGTTGTTCCTGCTTATGCCGCAGGTAACGATCGAACACCATGCAGACGTTGCGGATGAGGAGTTTACCGGCCGGCCGGACCCGGATCGAGGCCTCGTCCAGTTCCAGCAAGCCGTCCTGTTGCATGGCCTGGAGATCGGCGAGTTCCGCCGCGAAATAGTCCGCGAAGCGGATGCCGTGTTCGCGCTCGACGGTCTTCAAATCGAGCGCGAAATGGCAGATCAGCTGCGTGATGATCGCGCGCCGCAGCTTGTCGTCCGCGTCGAGCGTGATGCCGCGCATCACCGGCAGGCGGCCGGCGTCGATCGCGGCCTGATAATCCTCCTGCGTTTTCAGGTTCTGGCTGTAGCAATCGCCGACCATGCCGATTGCGGTCATGCCCATGGCGACCAGATCGCATTCGGCGTGGGTCGAGTAGCCCTGGAAATTCCGGTACAGCGTGCCGTGGCGCTGCGCCACGGCCAGCTCGTCGTCGGGACGCGCGAAGTGATCCATGCCGATGTACACGTAGCCGGCGCGCGTCAGGCGTTCGATGGTCAGTTGCAGGATGTTGAGTTTCTCCTGCGGAGCCGGCAGGTCCTCGGCGCGAATCCGGCGCTGCGGCTTGAACATTTCCGGCAAGTGCGCGTAGTTGAACACCGACAGCCGGTCCGGGCCGGCGTTGATGATTTTTTCCAGCGTGCGCGCGAAGGTTTCGACCGTCTGAAACGGCAGACCGTAGATCAGGTCCATGTTGATGGAACGGAAACCGAGCGCGCGCGCCTGCGTCAGCACCGCGAAGGTTTCCGCCTCGCTCTGGAGACGGTTCACCGCCTTCTGCACCGCGGGCTCGAAGTCCTGCACGCCCATGCTCAGGCGGTTGAACCCGAGGCGGCGCAGCTGCGCCAGCGTCTCGGGGCGGATCTCGCGCGGATCGACCTCGATGCCGTATTCGCCGAGGTCGTCGTCGCGCAACCGGAAATGCTCGCGCGTCACAGTCATCAGCTCGCGCATTTCCTCGTGACTGATGAAAGTCGGCGTACCACCGCCCCAGTGCAACTGCTCCACCGTGCGGGAGTGATCGAAGAGCTGGCCCTGCATGGCGATCTCGCGATGCAACCGACCGAGATAGGGCGAGGCGCGCTGGCGATCCTTGGTCACGACCTTGTTGCAGGCGCAATAAAAACACACGGTGTCGCAGAACGGCAGATGGAAATACAGCGACAACGGGCGCGGCGTCTCGTTGCTGCGCTGCGCCCACGCGCGGTAATCCGCCTCAGTGAAGCCGGCGTGAAACTGCACCGCCGTCGGATACGAGGTGTAACGCGGTCCGCTCTTGTCGTAGCGGCGGATCAGGTCGGGATCGAACGTAAGCTGATGAGGGGAAATCGTTTCCGGCATAGACGTGGCATTTTCCTCCAAAACCGGCCGGAAGAGAATTGATTTCGGTCAATGTTGGAATCGCGCGCCGCGTTTAATCCGGATAAAATTCAATGATATGTCCGTGACGCCACCGATCCAACGCCTTCGCTGTTTCATTGCCGCTTGCATTGTTTGCATGCCGGGATCGCTTGTGACGACGGCCTGGGCGATGGATGACGGAGCAAAACTCTACGCCCGCCACTGCGCCGCCTGCCACGGCAGCCGCGGCACGGGCGGTGTGGGAGTGCCGCTGGCGTTGCCGGATTTTCTGGCGGCGGCCGACGACGATTTCCTGCGCAAGACAATTCGTCTCGGGCGGCCCGGCCGGGTCATGCCGGCGTTCCGGCAACTGAGCGACGCGGAGGTCGGCGCCCTGGTCCGGTACATTCGCGGCTGGGCGCCGGCCGGCGCCTCCGGCGCCGCGATTGAAAAATCATCCATCAAGGGAAACGCCGGGCACGGCGAAAAACTCTACGCCCGATATTGCACCGCCTGTCACGGCGTCCACGGCGAAGGCGGTCACGGCACCGGCGTCACTTTCTCGCGACCGCGCGACCTGCCGGTGCTGGCGCCGGCGCTGAACAATCCGGGATTCCTCGCGGCCGCGAGCGACGCCATGATCAAGATCACGCTGATGCGCGGGCGCCGGAACACGCCCATGCCGTCGTTCCTCAGGCTGGGGCTGAAGGAACAGGACATCGACGACCTGGTCGCCTACGTGCGCGCGTTCAAGCCCGAAACCCTGCCCGATCCGGCGCCATCCATGGCCGACGAACCGCCCGTGATCGAACGGGTCTCGCCTTACGACATGGACAAGACCGTGGAGCGGCTCAAGGAGGCGATCGGCGCCGCCAACATGCGGCTCATCCGCAGCGAGGTTTTCGACCGGACGTTTTCCGATGACGGCCGGGAAAACAGGCGTCACGTGGTCGTCGATTCGTGCGATTTCAATTTCCTCAACCAGGCGCTCAAGATCGACCCGCGCGTGGGGCTGTTCCTGCCGTGCCGCTTCACGCTGAGCGAGCGCGACGGCAAGGTGTCGGTCAGCACGATCAATCCGAAACGCCTGAGCGCGATCTTCAACAACTCGGAGCTGAACCGGCTGTGCGACAAGATGCACAAGGTGTACGTGGACATACTCGAGGAGGCGACGTTTTGAAGCTGCGCGCGCTGCGCCATGTTTTCATTCCGTGGCTGGCGGCGATGCTGCTGGCGTTGCCGGCGCGCGCCGATGAGTTGCTGATGGTGCGGGCGGAACGTCCCTTCACCGACGCCATCAACGACCTCCAGATCGCGATCCAGGACCACGGCTACAAGGTCGCGCGCATCCAGCGCGTGGACGTGGGCATGGCTTCGGGCGGCTACGCCACGGCCGAATACCGGCTGGTGTTCTTCGGCAAACCGGAAGAGATGCGCGAGATCGAGGACCGTTATCCGCAACTGCTGCCGTATCTGCCGCTGAAGATCGTGATCTTCGCCGAAGGCAACTCGACCCTGGCGCTCACCTACAACCCGGCGATTCTTCATAGCTTCTTCAAGATCGATCCGCTGCAATCCCGGTTCCGGACCTGGGAGAAGGATATTCGCGAGATTCTCGATCAGTTTGCCGCGCCATAATATACGGTCGAGCGGCCTGCGGCCGCGTGTACTTGTGGGTGGCTGACCCACGGCAGGTGACTTTTTCTTGCTTGTCCAAGAAAAAGTCACCAAAAAGAAGACACCCCGGAGCGC
>DAIDLH010000081.1 GCA_027449605.1 Candidatus Muproteobacteria bacterium
CAGGACAGGCCTGTCGAAGCCTGTCCTGAGCCGGTCGAAGGGGGTGAACGGCAAATATCGGAAGCATGAAGACTTATCCGTTCGTGGTTCGACAAGCTCACCACGAACGGAGATTAATCAGAGGTTCCTTTAGTCACTCAGTGGGATCTGCAAGGAGGTGACAACCATGGATATTCCCATCGCTGATGTCATGATCCATATCGATGAAACCCTGCCCCGGGATGCGCTGACGAAGCTCGAGAACACGGTGCGCGAGGATGAGTGCGTGATCAGCGCGAGCGTGCCCGCCGGCAAGGAGCACATGATGCTGGTGGCCTACAACCCGGAATGCATCACGGCCACGGACATATTGGCCAAGGTCAACAAACAGGGAGTTCACGCCGAGCTGGTCGGTTTTTAGCCGGCGGCCCGCAGGTTGGGCTGAATGAACTTCAACGCTGGGGCGCAAGGCTTATAAGGTTATACGCCGTCTTGAACCAGACGGCGTATAACCCGCCGGAGAGGCGGACGCTCCCGGGCGCGAAGTAATCGGGGTTACCGAACCTTCTGCATCCGCCCCGGCGTCCGTTGTTGCGCCTGTTCTTCCTGACGGCGCAGATAGTCTTCGTAAGTGCCGCCGAAATTCTCGACGCCCTGCGGCGTCATCTCGATGATGCGCGTGGCCAGCGACGAAACGAATTCGCGGTCGTGGCTGACGAAGATCAGCGTGCCAGGGTATTTTTCCAGCGCGGTGTTGAGCGACTCGATGGATTCCATGTCCAGGTGGTTGGTGGGCTCGTCCATGATCAGAATGTTCGGCTGTTGCAGCATCAGCTTGCCGAACAGCATGCGCCCCTGCTCGCCGCCGGACAGCGCCTTGGTCGATTTCTTGATCTCGTCCTGGGAGAACAACAGCCGGCCGAGCACGGCGCGGATCGCCTGCTCGTCATCGCTCGGTTTTTTCCATTGGTTCATCCAGTCGAGCAGCGACATCTCCGTCGCGAAGTCGGCGGCGTGGTCCTGCGCGTAGTAGCCAATGTTGGCGTTCTCCGGCCATTTCACCGTGCCGCTCTGCGGCGCGAGCTCGCCGACCAGAGTCCGCAGCAGCGTGGTCTTGCCGATGCCGTTCGGGCCGATCACGGCCACGCGTTCGCCGACCTCGACCGACAGGTTGAGGTTTTTGAACAACAGCGTCGCGCCATAGCCTTGATTCAGTTTCTTTACTTCCAGCGCCAGACGATACAGTCGCTTGGCCTGATCGAAACGCAGGAACGGATTCTGCCGGCTCGACGGCTTGACCTCGGCCAGCTCGATCTTCTCGATCTGCCGCGCGCGCGAGGTCGCCTGCTTGGCCTTGGAAGCGTTGGCGGAGAAGCGGCTGACGAAAGTCTGAAGTTCGGCGATCTGCGCTTTCTTCTTGGCGTTGTCGGCCAGCAACTGATTGCGCACCAGCGTGGCGGCGGTCATGTATTCGTCGTAGTTGCCGGGATAAACGCGCAATTCGCCGTAGTCGAGATCCGCCATGTGCGTGCACACGCCGTTCAGGAAGTGCCGGTCGTGGGAGATGATGATCATGGTGCTGGCGCGCGCGTTGAGCAGGTCTTCGAGCCAGCGGATGGTGTTGATGTCGAGATGGTTGGTCGGCTCGTCCAGCAGCAGGATGTCCGGGTCGGCGAACAGCGCCTGCGCCAGCAGCACGCGCAGCTTCCAGCCCGGCGCCACCGCGCTCATCAAGCCGGTGTGCTGTTCCAGCGGGATACCGACGCCGAGCAGCAGTTCGCCGGCGCGCGCCTCGGCGGTGTAGCCGTCGAGCTCAGCGAACCTGTGTTCCAGGTCGGCCACCTTCATGCCGTCTTCTTCGCTCATCTCCGCAAGCCCGTAGATGCGGTCGCGTTCCTGCTTCACGCGCCACAGTTCGGCGTGGCCCATGATGACGGTGTCGAGCACGGTGTAGTTCTCGAACGCGAACTGATCCTGGCGCAGCTTGCCGAGGCGCTCGTTGGCGTCCACCGAGACGTTACCCGAGGTCGGTTCCAGGTCGCCGCCGAGGATTTTCATCAGCGTCGACTTGCCGCAGCCGTTGGCGCCGATCAGGCCGTAGCGGTTGCCGTTGCCGAATTTGACCGAGATGTTCTCGAACAGGGGCTTGGGCCCGAACTGCATGGTGAGGTTGGCGGTGGTGATCAAGACAGGGTTCCAGTAAACAAGTTAGAAAATGGCTGCGAGGAAAGTAAGTAATCGAAAATGCTGCTTGTTAAAAAAATCCAACCTCTTATGCAGGTATGTGTTCTGCCGACAGTTCAATAAAATATTGGTGCCCGGGGCCGGACTCGAACCGGCACGGTGTTTCCACCAAGGGATTTTCGTACCCGCTACGGCTTTCGCCGCCGCGCCTGGGGCGCCTTTGGGGTCTGGACTTTACCTTTACCATAGCCTGACTTAAATTGCCGGGCCGTAGGCAGGAGCCGTCAAGTCTCTACACTTTTCTTGGCGCTGAAATCCAGTGGGGTGCCTTATCAAATTACGAAAGTATTCTGGTAAACAGCTCCGGGAGGCGGTGAAAAAATCCGCATCCATGAGACAAGCCTTACAGATACTTAACGTTGCACCCTATGGCGGCAATTACGATGTGTTGAGAAAAGCAATTCAGCACTTCAATCTCGACACTTCACATTTTGTTGGTCAGGCTTGGAACAGAGGCAAGACACTTCCCCCGAAACAGCCGATCGAGAAATACCTCAGTAATTCACTCCCCCTTCAGTCCCATAAACTCAGAAATCGACTGTTGCGGGAAGGCATCCTTGAGCATCGCTGCGCTGCTTGCCGGAATACACGATGGCTCGATCAACCCATTCCTTTGGAACTTGACCACATCAACGGGAACAACAAGGACAATAGCCTAAAAAATCTTCGTCTCTTGTGCCCTAACTGCCACGCACAGACTCCAACTTACCGCTCAAAAAAGCGGTCCAAGACTTAGCTCGGGGTTACCACAGTCTGATACTTGAGGTTTCCCCGAATTTGACTCCATTCACGCCAGGGGTTTCCCGCCTGGGTGCTCAAATTGTTTAAGTCCCTTGCGTCTACCAATTTCGCCACCCGGGCTACGGGAAGCCAGAGAATTATATAGATGTATCCGTGGTTTTAAGCAAAGTATGAAAGGAAAATGGAGGCTGGGGTCGGATTCGAACCGGCGTCCACGGCTTTGCAGGCCGCTGCATAACCACTCTGCTACCCAGCCGTAAGCTGATAAAAAAAGGGAGGACATGGCCTCCCCTTGTGTTCTGGAGCGGGAAACGAGGTTCGAACTCGCGACCTTAACCTTGGCAAGGTTACGCTCTACCAACTGAGCTATTCCCGCAGAAGAACGCCATTGTAAGGATGGCCGGCGCGCTGTCAAGCAAGCAACACAATATTCCCTTGTAGCTTAGCTACTTGCGTGGATTTCGGAGGAGCTGAGAATCAATGCAGGGTGGTCATTGCTTACCAATATGGCTTCGACGGATGCGCGACGGTGGGCCAGTGCCCGCCCTTCACCTATACGTAGGGCGCGTATCACGCGCCATGGTGAGACGGTCGATCGGCGCGCAGGGCGCGCCCTACATGTTTGAGTTTGCAGGGTGGGCTCCGCTCAGGCCGAACGGAGCGTTGAAGGACTGGATTCCCGCCCGCACGGAAAGGACGAAATTTAGATTAACAAATTCATTGAATGAATCGTAAAACGATACTGAATTCATTCAGAAAAGTTTCAGCCTTTTCGTGGCGCAATCAGATTCGGCCAGGCGGCCTTGAGGTAGCTCAGCATCGACCACAGCGTCAGCGCCGCAGCGAGGTACAGCAGCGTCTCGCCGATCTGGAATATCGGCAATCCCCAGAACGGCTCGCGCCACAGCATGAACGGAATCGCGATCATCTGCGAGGCGGTCTTGATCTTGCCCATGAACGACACCGCCACACTCGATCGCTTGCCGACCTCGGACATCCACTCACGCAGGGCCGAAACGGTGATTTCGCGTCCGACGATGACCAGCACCACCACCGCGAACAGGCGGGTATCCAGCACCTGCGCCAGCACCTTCGGGTCAGCCAGCAGCATGACCAGCGCCGCCGCGACCATGAGCTTGTCGGCCACTGGGTCGAGGAAGGCGCCGAAGGGCGAGGTCTGCTCCAGCTTGCGCGCCAGGTAGCCGTCGAGCCAGTCGGTGAGCGCGGCCAGGATGAACAGCCCGGTGGCGACCATATGCGCCCAGGGATGGGACCAGTAGTACGCCACGATGAACGCCGGGATCAGCGCGATGCGCAGGAGCGTGAGGATGTTGGGGGTGTTTAGAAGCATGTTTTTTCTTGAATCGTTTATGCAGGACGGGCCGAGCGATTTTGTCGCTGCGTTCCATCCGGACTGCATCAGCTATGAAACTTTTTCCTTGTTATTCCTCACCATGGAACGCATCGTAAATCTTTTGCGCGAGCTCCGGACTGATGCCCGGCACGCGCGCCAAGTCCTCGACGCCGGCGCGGGCGACCTCGCGCAGGCCGCCGAAATTCTTGAGCAGCGCCTGGCGGCGCTTGCCGCCGATGCCCGGAATCCGCTCGATCGGCGACGCGGTGCGCGCCTTGCCCCGCCGCGCCCGGTGCCCGGCGATGGCGAAGCGGTGCGCCTCATCACGCACCTGCTGGATCAGATGCAGTCCTGCGGAAGTCGCGGGCAGTATAGTGGGCCGGCGTGAACCGGACAAGAAAAGCTGCTCCTTGCCCGGTTTGCGCTCGCGCCCCTTGGCCACGGCCATGAGCCGTACGTCTTCGATCTGGAGTTCCTGCAGCACCGCCTCGGCGGCGGACAACTGTCCCTTGCCGCCGTCGATCAGCAGCAGATCGGGCAGCTTGCCCTCGCCCTCCTTCACCTTGCGGTAACGCCGCGTGAGCGCCTGGGTCATGGCGCCGTAATCGTCGCCCGGCTCGATGCCTTCGATGTTGAAGCGGCGGTAGTCGGATTTCACCGGGCCGTTGATGTCGAACACCACGCACGAGGCCACGGTCGCCTCGCCCATGGTGTGGCTGATATCGAAACATTCGATCCGCTCCGGGATGGATTCGAGTTCGAGCGCGTCGCGCAAGGCCTCGAAGCGGCCCTGCATGTCGACCTTGCCGGCGAGGTGACGGCGCAGCGCCTCGGCGGCGTTGAGTTTGGCCATCTGCACCCAGCGGCGCGCTGCGCCGCGGGCGCTTGTGACGACGGCAATTTTTTTACCGGCCTGTTCGCCGAAGGCGCGCTCCAATAACGCACGGTCGGCAATGGCTTCGCTCAGGTAAATGCGCGCCGGGATCGTGCGGCCGAAAAGATAATATTGCGACAGAAACGCGCCCAGGATCTCTTCCGGTGTGGACTCCGCGCCCATGCGCGGGAAAAACGTCTTGCTGCCGAGATTCTGCCCGCCGCGGATATAAGTGACGACGACGCAGGCGGCTTCGGGCGTGGCGGCCACGGCCAGCACGTCGGCATCGCCGCCCTCGCCGCTGATGTACTGTTTTTCCTGGATGCGCTTGAGCATGGCGATGCGGTCGCGCAGCAGGGCGGCGGTTTCGTAGTCCTGCTGGTCCGAGGCCTGTTCCATTTCGCGGATGCTGTCGCGCACCAGGCTCTGGCTCTTGCCCTCCATGAACATCACTGCCTGCTGCACATCGTGGCGGTAACGCTCGGTGTCGATCAGTCCCACGCACGGGCCGGAGCAGCGTTTAATCTGGTATTGCAGGCAGGGGCGCGAGCGATTGCGGAAGAAGCTGTCCTGGCACTGACGCACGCGGAAAATCTTCTGCAACAGGTTGAGCGTCTCGCGCACGCCGTAGGATGACGGATACGGCCCGAAGTAACGCCCCTTCTCGCGCTTGGCGCCGCGATGAAAACCGATGCGCGGGTATTCCTGGCTGTCCGAGACGAAGATGTACGGATAGCTCTTGTCGTCACGCAACAGGATGTTGAAGCGCGGATGCAGCGTCTTGATGAGGTTGTTTTCAAGCAGCAGCGCTTCGGTTTCGGTGTGGGTGACGGTGATCTCGACGTCTTGCGCCTGCTGCATCAGCAGCATCACCCGTGCCGCCAGCCCGCTGCCGCGGAAATAACTCTGCACCCGCTTGCGCAGATTGCGCGCCTTGCCCCCGTACAGCACCTCGCCCTTCCCGTTCAGCATGCGGTAGATGCCGGGCTGGGTCGGGAGGTTTTTGATCAGAGCTTTGGAGTTTTCGACGGGCATGAGCGGAAGGTTCTTGACATGGTGTTAGACCCCCTCTCCCTCCGGGAGAGGGCTGGGGTGAGGGGAAGCTTATAACAGGTGGCCGGCTAATTGTATGATCGCCCTCATCCCGTCCTTCTCCCGTTGGGAGAAGGTGACAATTCACTTCTGTTGCTCAGCCAATAACTTCTTCGCTTGATGGAGAATCTTGTCAAACATCTCCGCCGTCAGGCGCTTGGTCTGGGTGTTGTAGCGGCTGCAATGGTAGGAATCGAGCAGATGCAGGCCGTTCGGCAGTGGATGATGGTGGCCGTGCGCGAATTTGTATTCCTTGCGCTTGAGCTTGAACGCTTGCAGCACGGCGTCGTGCGCGACCGTGCCGAGCGCGAGCAGCACGCTGCCCGGCGCGAGCTTGGCGAGTTCGGTCTGGAGATAAAGATTGCAGGTGGCGATTTCCGCCGGCAGCGGCTTGTTGCCCGGCGGCAGACATTTCACGGCGTTGGTGATGCGGCAGTTCTTGAGCTTCAGTCCGTCGCGCGCGGATTTGGATTCGGGCCGGTCGGCGAAACCGTGCTTGTATAACGTTTCATACAAAAGAATGCCGGCATGATCGCCGGTGAACGGCCGGCCGGTGCGGTTGGCGCCGTGCATGCCGGGCGCGAGTCCGATGACGATCAGGCGCGCCTTCGGGTCGCCGAACGGCGGCACCGGCCGCGCGTAATAGCCCGGGTACATGTCGCGGACATTGGACAGATGACTCGCCAGCCGCGGGCAGGCAACGCAATGGGGATCGAATTCGGGCATGTGGATTCTGTAACTATAACAATATTCGGTTCTGTAGGGCGCAATAGCGAAGCGTATTGCGCCGTATGCATGTGTCACATTATTTAATCCGGGGCGTAGTTTCCTGGATCCAAAACACGCGGGAGTGACAGTCATTCGGCGGGTTACGGCAAAAAACGCCTAACCCGCCCTACATGTACTATCTGGATTCCGGCTTTCGCCGGAATGACGACGGAAGAAAAACTAATTCACCCGCACCATGTTGGTGCCGTAAAAAATCTCCGCCATCTCGTGCGTGAGACGCTGGGTGACGACCTTGTTGTCCTGCGGGGAGAGATCGGCTTCCTTCACACCGAAGAGATAATTGTCGAGCTTGGAGTCCTTCAGCATCATCTTGGTGTGGAAGATGTTTTCCTGGTACACGTTCACGTCCATCGCCTGGTAGCGCGCGAGCGTGTTCTTGTCCACGAAATTCTGCACCGAATTGATCTTGTGGTCGATGTAATGCTTGGTGCCCTTCACGTCGCGGGTGAAGCCGCGCACGCGGTAATCGATGATCACGATATCCGACTCGAAACTGTGAATCAGGTAGTTCAAGGCGCGCAGCGGCGAAATCTTGCCGCAGGTGGACACGTCGATGTCGGCGCGGAACGTGGCGATGCCGTTGTCCGGGTGCGATTCCGGATAGGTGTGCACCGTGATGTGACTCTTGTCGAGATGCGCCACCACCGATTCCTTGACCGCCCGTTCGGCGTCGAGCGCCAGATTCGCCTGCACGCCGCGGTGCTGGCGGTTGTGCGCCGCGTCCGGCAGCGGGCCGGGCGCTTCGGGGTTGAGCGGCTCTTCCTGGATCGGCAACTCGGAAATGAGCATGGTGACGCTCGCGCCCTGCGGGTCGTAGTCCTGGTGCGCGATGTTGAGGATGTTGGCGCCGATGATGCTCGCGACTTCCGACAGGATCGCGGTCAGACGCTCGGCGTTGTACGCCTCGTCGATGTACGCGAGATATTCCCTTTGCGCCTGCTCGCTGGGGGCGTAGCAGATGTCGTAGATGTTGAAGCTCAGCGTTTTGGTGAGATTGTTGAAGCTCTCGAGCTTCAGCTTCCTCAGCGGACGAAACAGATCCAATTCCCGATACCTCCGACGTACAAACCGTGTGAACTACCGCTTATTATCGGTCATCTTCGGCGCGAATCAATATTTTTTTGGGTCACGCGATGGCGGAGACGGCGCGCACCGCGTCGCGATACGCCTCGTCCAACGCCAGTTGCGCGCGCGTCGGATTCTCCCGGCCGTGCATCCGCACCAGACGCAAATGTGACACCGGATCGTCGTGATGGCCCAATCCCGTCAGCACCTGTTCGGCCGCGGCCGGATCGTTGCACACCAGCACCATGTCGCAGCCGGCGGAAAGCGCCAGTCTGGCCCGCGCCACGACGTCGCCGGCCCCTTTCGCGCCTTCCATGGACAGGTCGTCGCTGAAAATGACCCCCTGAAAGCCGAGCTGCCCTCTTAATATCTGCTTGAGCCAGGTGCGCGAAAACCCCGCCGGCTGGGCGTCCACGCGCGGGAACACGACATGCGCCGGCATGATGCCTTCGAGGCCGTAATGGATCATGCGCTCGAACGGCACCACGTCCTCGGCCAGGATGTCGACCAGCTCGCGCTCGTCCACCGGCATGGCCACGTGCGAATCGGCCGCCACCGCGCCGTGGCCCGGGAAATGCTTGCCGGTGGCGGCCATGCCGGCGCGGTGCATGCCGCGCATGTAGGCGTGCGCCAGGTCGGCCACCGCTTCGGGACGGGAATGAAACGCCCGGTCGCCGATGACCTGGCTCACGCCGCGGTCGAGGTCGAGCACCGGCGCGAAGCTGAAATCCACGTCCACGGCGCGCAATTCCGTGGCCATGAGCCAGCCGCTGGTTTCCGCGAGGCGCAGGGCGCGCCGGGGGTTTTCATCATATATATGCCCCAGATGCCGGATCGCCGGCAGGCCGGTAAAACCGTCGCGGAAACGCTGCACGCGCCCGCCTTCGTGGTCCACCGCCACCAGCAGCCGCGGCGTGCGCAGCCCGTGGATTTCACAGACCAGCGTTTCCACCTGCTCCGGCGACTGATAATTACGCGCAAACAGGATCACGCCGCCGACCAGCGGGTGCTTGAGCCGCTCGCGCTCTTCCGGGAGCAGTTCCGGGCCTTTGAGGTCCAGCATGACGGGGCCGAGCGACATGATCAGCCCTTGATGACCACGCGCGTGCCGGGGGCGACGCGGTCGAAAAGCTCGATGATTTCGCTGTTGCGCATTTTCACGCAGCCGCGCGAGCCGGGAACGCCCATGGGGTCGTCGTCCGGGCAACCGTGGATATAAACGTAACGGCGCATGGTATCCACCTGTCCGAGGCGGTTCTTGCCCGGCTCCAGGCCGCAGAGCCAGAGGATGCGCGTGAGTATCCAGTCGCGGTTGGGAAACGCCGCGCGCAGCGATGGCGAATAGATTTCGCCGGTCGGTCGGCGCGAAACCAGCACCGAGTTGGCCGGCAGGCCGGCGCCGATCTTGGCGCGGATGTAATGCGCGCCGCGCGGGGTTTTTTCGCTGCCGGCCTGCTCGCCGGCGCCGTTGCGCGCGGTCGAAATACGCGTGTGCATGAGCGTTTTGCCCTGCGCGTCCTTGAGGGTCAGCGTCTGGGCCGGGATATCGACCTCAATAGTATGTTGCAGCGTGGCCATGGGTCAGGGTTTGACGAAGAGCGCCATGGATTCAACATGGCTGGTCTGGGGGAACATGTCCATGACGCCGGCGGCGGCGAAACGATAGCCGAGCACGCGCACCAGATATTCGCTGTCGCGCGCCAGCGTCGCGGGATAACAGGACACGTAAACGATTCGCGACGGCAGCGGCTGCGCGAGGCGCTTGATCGCTTCCATCGCGCCGCCGCGCGGCGGGTCGAGCAGCAGCACATCCACGCGAAATCCGACCCACGGCGTGTCGCCGCTTTCCTGGTAAAGATCGGCGGTCACGAATTTGGCGTTCGTGATGCCGTTCAGCTGCGCATTGCGGCGCGCGCCGGCCACCAGCGTTTCATCCCCTTCCACGCCCAACACGCGACCGGCGCGGCGCGCCAGCGGCAGCGTGAAATTGCCGAGGCCGCAGAACAGGTCCAGCACCTGCTCGTCGCCCTTGAGTTCCAGCAGCCGGATCGCCTGGGCGATCATTTTAATATTGATGTCATGGTTGATCTGGATGAAATCCGTGGGACGGAAACGGATTTGCACGTCGAACTCGGGGAGCCGGTAATAAAGTTCCTCGGGCTGCTCCGGCCATAGCGCCACGATCGAATCCGGACCATGTGGCTGAAGATAAATCTGAAGGTTATGTCGTTGTCCGAAATCGCGCAGACATTCCCGGTCGCGCTCCGTGGCCGGAACCAGATGCCGGAACACCAGCGCGGATGCCGCATCTCCCGAGGCGACTTCGATCTGGGGCACGCGGTTGGCGCAGGAAAGACCGCCGACCAGCGCGCGCAGTTCGGGCAGCAATGCGGCGATTTTCGGTTCCAGAACCAGACAGGTGTCGAGGTTGGCGAGAAAACTTTTGCGCCGCTCGCGGAATCCGATGACCATGCCGCCCTGCTCCGGCACGAACCGGGCGCCGAGGCGCGCGCGCCGCCGGTAACCCAGCGCGGGGCCGGTGACGGGTTCGAGCCAGGTTTCCGGCTGTACCTTGCCGATATGCGCCAGCTGTCCCGCCAAAACCTGCTGCTTGGCCTGAATCTGCATTTCGGGACGGAGGTGCTGCAAGTCGCAGCCGCCGCATCTGCCGAAATGCGGGCACGGCGGCGCGACGCGGTTCGGGCTGGCTTCCAGCAGATCGACCAGGCCGCCGCAGTCGTAATTCCTGTGTTGGTTGAAATACCGGAAGCGCACGCGCTCGCCCGGCAACGCACCCTCGATGAACGTGGTTTTCCCGTCCACGCGCGCCACGCCGCGGCCGTCATGGCTCAGCGATTCCACCGTGGCTGTGGCCATCGTCTGCGAAACAGCGTGTGTAATGTTTGCTGCGGTGTCAGAAACGATGTTGTGCATCAGAAGTATTTGTAGGGCGGGCATTGCCCACCATGGATTGCTTCGGTTGTCGTCAAATGGTGGGCGGTGCCCACCCTACAATTGCTCATCCTGTTCACGTGCTCACTTCCAGGCATCGAGGAAGGCGTTGAAATGGGCCTTGCCGGCGTCGCGCAGCGTTTTGCGCACCAGGTCGGTCTCGCGTTTCCAGCCGGCCGCGTCGAGATTGCCGCGTATCAGCTCGAAGCGCAGGTATATGAGATAAGTGTTGAGCGCGTCGGTTTCGCAATAGTCGCGGATCTCGCCGATTTTTCCTTCCAGGAACTGGCCCCAAACTTCGCTCCCGTGACGGCCGAGCTTGCCCGGGAAGCCCAGGAGTTGCGCGACTTCGTCCAGCGGCGCCACGGCGCGCGGCTGGTAACCGGACAGCACGTCCATCAGATCGGTGTGACGCGCGTGATAACGGCTGAGGTAATTGTTCCATTTGAAATCGCGGTCGTCATCGCCGGTGTCCCAGTAACGCGGCGCGGCGATGCCGTGCTTGAGCGAGCGATAATGCAGCACCGGCAGATCGAAGCCGCCGCCGTTCCAGCTCACCAGCACCGGCGTGTATTTCTCGATGCCGTCGAAAAACCGCTGGATCAGCTCGGCCTCGCTCGAATCCGGCTCGCCCAGCGACCACACGCGCAGGCTGTCGCCGGTGCGCAGCACCGCCGAGATCGTCGCCACGCGGTGCAGGTGATGGCGCAGGAAATCGGATTCGCCGGTCTGTTCGCGGCGCTTGGCGAACATGACCTGCGCCACGTCCTTGTCGCTCAGGCCGTCGAGCCCGTGCAGCTGGCGGCCGGTTTCGACGTCCGGGATCGTTTCGATGTCGAAGGCTAATATGTTCATAATGTGTTCAGATATTATTTGTAGGGCGCGTACCACGCGCCAATACCTTCGGTTAAAAAAGAACGGCGCGTGATACGCGCCCTACGTCTAGCTTTAGTCCGGAAAAACCCCCGTCGACAAATAACGATCGCCGCGGTCGCAGATGATGGTGACGATCACGGCGTTGTTCAATTCCCGCGACAGGCGCAGCGCCGCATGCGTCGCACCGCCCGAGGAGATGCCGCAGAAGATGCCCTCTTCGCGCGCCAGCAGGCGCGTCATGTCCTCCGCCTCCTGTTGGGTGACTTCCATGACGCGATCGACGCGTTTGGCATCGTAGATTTTCGGCAGATATTCTTTCTGCCAGGCACGAATGCCGGGAATCTGCGAGCCCTCGGACGGTTGCACGCCGACGATCTGGATATTCGGATTCTTTTCCTTCAGGTAGCGCGACACGCCCATGATCGTTCCGGTGGTGCCCATGGAACTGACGAAGTGCGTGATCTTGCCGTCTGTATCGCGCCAGATTTCGGGACCGGTGCCCTCATAGTGCGCGCGCGGATTGTCGGGATTGGCGAATTGATCGAGCACCTTGCCCTTGAGTTGCGACTGCAACTGATGGGCCAGGTCGCGCGCGCCTTCCATGCCGGAAGCCTGCGATACCTGGATGATTTCCGCGCCGAAGGCCTTCATCACGGCGCGTCGTTCCTTGCTCATGTGCTCCGGCATGATCAGAACCATTTTGTAGCCCTTCATGGCCGCGGCCATGGCCAGCGCGATCCCGGTATTGCCGCTGGTGGCTTCGATCAGCGTATCGCCCGGCTTGATCTCGCCGCGCGCCTCGGCGTGCCGGATCATGGACAGCGCCGGACGATCCTTGACCGAGCCGGCCGGGTTGTTGCCTTCGAGCTTGGCGAGAATGACGTTCGTGGTCTTGCCCGGCAGGCGTTGCAACTGCACCAGCGGCGTGTTGCCGACGAAATCTTCGAGACGTTTCATGAAGGCGGTGAAAAGTTAGAGTGCGGAGTGAAAAGTGAATGCAAGGCGTTACTTTACACTTTTCACTTTCAACTTTTAACTGTTTTTACGCGTTCTCCAGGTGCTCGACGATCAATTGCACCGAGCGGCTGCCTTGGTATTCGTTCACGTCCAGCCGGTAGGCGGCGTGGATGCGGGTGTAGCTTGCCGTCTTTCCCTCGCGCACGGCGTTGAAGGCGATCGCCTCCACCGTTCTGGACTGGTGCGGCGGGCGCAGCGTCAGCTTGAGATGCCGTTCCCCCACCACCCGCTGGCTCACGACTTCGAAGCCGCCATCGAACACCGGTTCCGGAAATCCCTGACCCCAGGGACCGGCGGCGCGCAGCAGCTCGGCGAGCGGCAGCGACAGATCCTCGGCCGCGAGCTCGCCGTCGCTGACGATCCGCCCCTGCAAGTCGTCGTCGGAAAGATGGCGGCTGACTTCCTCGTCGAAAGCGTCGCGGAACGCGTCCAGGTGCGCGCGCTGCAAGGTCAGGCCGGCGGCCATGGCGTGACCGCCGAACTTGCTCAGCAGCTGCGGGTGGCGCGCCGCGACGGCGTCGAGCGCGTCGCGAATGTGCAGGCCGGGCACGGATCGCGCCGAGCCTTTGACCTCGGTGTCGCTCACCGGCGCGAACGCGATCACCGGACGATGGGTGTGTTCCTTGATACGCGCGGCCACCAGGCCGATCACGCCCTGATGCCAGGATTCGTCGAACAGGCACAGACCGCGCGGCAGCGTCGCCGAATCGAGATGCAGGCTTTCCACCGCCTGGAGCGCCTGCTGCTGCATCCCGGCCTCGATCGCGCGGCGCTCGCGGTTCAGCGCGTCGAGTTTTTCGGCCATGGTCTGCGCCGCGGCCGGGTCGTCGGTCAGCAGGCATTCGATGCCGAGCGACATGTCCGTCAGCCGGCCGGCGGCATTGAGGCGCGGCCCGACGACGAAGCCGAGATCCATGGCCGTCACGCACTGCGGCGCGCGCCCGGCGACACGCAACAGCGCCGCAATGCCGGAGGAAGGATTTCCCTGGTTGATGCGCTTGAGCCCCTGGGCCACGAGGATGCGGTTGTTGACATCGAGCGGCACGACGTCGGCGACGGTGCCGAGCGCCACCAGGTCGAGCAACTTCGCCAGATTCGGCTCGGGAATATTTTGTTGCGCGAACCACCCGTTCCGGCGCAACTGAGCGCGCAGCGCAAGCATGACGTAAAAGATCGTGCCGACGCCGGCGAGATTCTTGCTCGGGAAGTCGTCGCCCGGCTGGTTGGGATTGACGATCACGCTGGCGTCCGGCAACGTCGCGCCGGGCAGATGATGATCGGTCACGAGCACGTCGATGCCGCGGCGACGCGCCGCGGCCACGCCCTCCAGGCTGGAAATGCCGTTGTCGACGGTGACGATCAGCGCGGGTTCCTGTTGCGCCGCGAGCGCCACGATCTCCGGAGTCAAGCCGTAGCCGTATTCGAACCGGTTCGGCACCAGATAACGCACGTCCCGCGCGCCCATGGCCCGCAGCGCGCGCAACGCCAGCGCGCAACTGGTGGCGCCGTCAGCGTCGAAATCGGCCACGATCAGCAGACGCCGCTGCCGTTGCAGGGCGTCGGCGAGCAAGGCGGCGGCCTGGTCCATTCCCCTGAGTTTTTCCGGCGGGATCAGACGATCGAGCGACTGTTCCAGTTCTTCCGTCGAGGCGACCTGGCGCGCGAGATAGATACGCCGCAACACCGGATGCATCTCAGGCGGAAGCTGGCCGGATTCATTCCACGCGCGACGACAAATGATTTTGCGGCTGTAAGACATGAGGCCTAATTATGCCACGCGTGATACGTCGCCAAGGGCCGGCGGAAGCGCCACCAGCGGCGCGCCTGGCGCGACGTGATTGAAAAGCGCGCGCCGTTGTCCGCGAGCAGGGTCGCGCTGGAAATGACATTGGCTTTGAGCGCCTGCAGCAGCGGCGTCATCCAGTTCTCCTCCAGGCCGCGCATGGCGTGAGCCCAGTGCGGGCCGTCATGATACTGCGCCGCGGCATGAACTTGGTCCAGGACCAGCAGATACCGGCCGGGCCGGCTGGCTTGCGCGCGCCAATCGCTGAATTGGTCCGGCGCATTTTCGTTGGCGGTACCGGACAGCCGCGCCAGGGACAGGGTCACCGGTTCGTTGCTCCATATCCGGGTCCAGGGCACCGGCATGATGCGCGGGAGCCGGCCTCCGCCCCAGAACCACAGGCTGTTGATGGGCAGCTTTCCGCGCTTCTCGCGCTCGGCATTCACCGAGGCCGTGTGCAACAAAATCTGGATTTCGTTCAGGGTCGTGTGCCAGGCCTTGCCGTCGGTACCGCGCGGCAGCAAGGGGTGCACGTCATGGGCGATGGCCTGCGACAGCGGCGTCGTAACCATGACTGGCGCGCGCCCGGGTTTGAGATACCAGCGATCCGGACGCGGCGCCTTGAGCAGCCAGCCGTCGGCCGTGAAGACTTCCATGATCTCCGCCACCAGCCGGTTGGCCTCTTCTTGGGAGATATCGAGCTTCCCGGCGTCGGCCAGAATCAGGCGGTCCTGCTCCAGGCTTAAATGCACGGGATCGGCGCGCAGCCACCATTCGTTGTCGATGACACCCATGTCGAGCATGCGCGTGACGGCGGCGACCGGCAGATCGGCGCCGTCCTCGCCAGGCAGGCCGAATAGCGCGAACAGGCCCTGCTCGTATCCCGCCGGAACCGCCTGTGCCGCGGACTCCGACCGCACCAGCAATGTTTCGAGGGCGTGACAGGGCCCGAGGACACTGAAGTCGTTGGCCGGGGCGCCGAACAATCCCGGGAGGTAGACCGTCAGGTGCGTTCCATGGGTGGAATCGTCGGGGGGTCGAGTCATGTATCGTTTTTTAAACCGTTTATGAGATGCCGTGCCCTGGCCGCGATTTTAAGACATTACGGATGCCGAAAACGAAAATTAAGAGACTGAACATTCGAGGGTAACCGACCGTGCCACGGCGCCGACCTGGCAGCCCAAGTCTTGCCGAGCGCCGAATAAATGCGGTGTAAATGACCTATTTTTCCAGGGATTTCCCGGTCTTGGCCTGACTTTTGCACCATTATCGGCTAAATCCTTTATTTAACGATATTTCCAGGCAGGGAACCTTGAATCCGAAATCCGGTTTATCGCCCGCACAGGAAGGCGCCGTCCCCGAGGCCAGCAACGTGGTGGCGATCGAGGATTTCGTGCAATCGCGCAACGCCAAGGCGATCGTCAACAGCTTTTCCCAGCAACTCGAACAGTTCAAGCGCTGGCGCGACGACCTGGCGCAGGCCATCGCCGACTATCAGACCTGGGTCGAACAGCAGGGGCTGAGCGACGGCGAACAGGATCTGCGCGTGTACGAACTCATCGAAACGCTCCAGTCCGACAAGCTGACCGTGGCGCTGGTGGCGGAATTCTCCCGCGGCAAAACCGAACTGTTGAACGCGATTTTCTTTTCCGATTACAAGCAGCGCCTGCTGCCCTCCTCCGCCGGGCGCACCACCATGTGTCCGACCGAATTGCGCTGGGACGAAAAGGACGGCCCCTGCGTCAAATTGCTGCCGATCGAGACGCGCAAGACCGCGTTGACCATTTCCGAATACAAGCGCACGCCGGTGCACTGGACCACCCAGCACATCCTGAAGCTGAGCTCGGCCGAGGAAGTGCGCGAAGCACTGTCCGAAATCACCAAGACCAAGAAGGTCAACGTACGCGAGGCGCAGGAGCTGGGCCTGTACGATGCGCGCGCGCAGGGCGGAAAGCCGGCGGCGAACGAAATGATCGAAGTGCCGGTGTGGCGGCACGCGATCGTGAACTTCCCCCACCCGCTGCTCAAGCAGGGGCTGGTGGTGCTGGACACGCCGGGTCTGAACGCGCTGGGCGTGGAGCCCGAACTGACGCTGAACACGCTGGCCAACGCGCAGGCGATCCTGTTCGTGCTCGCGGCCGACGCCGGCGTCACCAAGACCGACCTCGACGTGTGGACCAATCACGTGAATTCCGTGAAGGGCAACCCGCACCTGGTGGCGCTCAACAAGATCGACATTCTCTGGGACGAGCTGCACGACGAAGCGGCGGTGGCCAAGAACATCGCCCGGCAGATCGAGGAAACCGCGCGCACGCTGCACGTGGACCGGAAATCCATTTTCCCGGTGTCGGCGCAGAAAGGACTGCTCGCCAAGATCAAGGGCGACCAGGCGCTGACCGACAAGAGCGGGCTGCCCGCGCTCGAACGCAAGCTTTACGAGGACATGATCCCGTCGCGGCACATGCTCATCCGCAACCGCATCGTGCATGAAATCAGCGGCCGCGTCGAAAGCAGCCGCGCACTGCTCGAATCCAAGCTCGTCGGCGTCAATCAGCAGCTGACCGACCTCAAGTCCCTGAGCGGCAAGAACCAGGAGGCGATTCACAAGATGGTCGCGCGCATGCGCCAGGAAAAGGTGAAGTACGACAAGGAACTGGAGGGATTCCAGCTGACGCGCGCGGCGCTGTCACGCCAGGCCCAGATACTGCTCGGTCACCTGAGCATGAAGAGCCTCGACGAGCTGATCGCCAGGACGCGCATTGACATGAACGACACCTGGACCACGCGCGGCCTCAAGACCGGCATGACGACCTTCTTCGCCGGCGCCCGCGAGCGCATGGAAAAGGTCAACAAGGAGGCGGACGAAATCCGCAAGGTGGTCGAGGCCATTTATGCGCGGCTGCACACCGAATACGGCCTGGCCAAGATCATCCCGCCGCGGCTGTCGCTGCTGCCCTTCGTCATGGAGTTCAAGAAGCTCGAGGAAAAGGCCGACGCGTTCCGCGACAGCCCCATGACCATGATGACGGAACAGCATTTCGTCATCAAGAAATTCTTCATCACCCTGGTCAGCCAGGCGCACCACATCTTCAACGAATGCAACACCGCCTCCAAGAACTGGTTCCAGGCCGCGGTGTCGCCGGTATTCGCCCAGATTCAGCAGCACAAAACGATGATCGACCGCAGTTTCGAGGCGCTGAAGAAGATTCACGAGAACATGGACAGCCTCGGCGAACGCATCGCCGAACAGGAAGAGATCCGCAAGGACCTCGAAGCGCAGGTGAAGACCACCGAGACGCTGCTGGAGCGCATCCACCGGCCGCTTGCCGACTGAGGCCGCGGCCGAAGAATTGCCACTATTTCATCAGGTTATGGAAACAACGTCACGAATTTCATCATCAATATAATGGTTTTATCGGATTCCACAGTACGTTTGAGCTAAATTTAAGGAGCCGCCCGAGGGACGTAACGCCATGCCGACCGTATTGATTGTCGACGATCAGTCCACCAGCAGAAAAATACTGGAACAGCTGGTGACCACGCTGAATGATCACATCGAGGTCAAGTCGTTTGCCGACCCCGCCTCGGCTCTGGAATGGGCCAAGACTCATGCGTCCGATCTGGTGCTCACGGATTACAAGATGCCGAACATGGATGGCGTGGAATTCACGCGGAGATTCCGGGAATTGCATCCCGATACGCCGCTGGTGGTTGTTACTGCGCTGGAAGAAAGGGAAATACGTTACCAGGCGCTGGAAGCAGGCGCCACCGATTTTCTGACCAAGCCGGTCGACCACACCGAATGCCGCGCGCGCTGCCGCAACCTGCTTCTGCTCAGCCACCATCAAAGTCTGATCAAAAACCGGGCGAAACTGCTGGAGATCAAAGTCAGCGAAGCAACCCGGGAGATCATAATCCGTGAACAGGAAACCTTGTTGCGCCTGGCCAAGGCCGGTGAATATCGCGACGAGGAAACCGGAAACCATGTTTTACGCATGGCGAAGTTCGCGCGTCTGATGGCGGAAAAAATCGGTCTGCCGGAGAACGATTGTCACGTCATCGAGATCGCCGCGCCCATGCATGACATAGGAAAGATCGGAATCCCCGACGGAATCCTGCTCAAACCCGGAAAGCTCGATGCCGAGGAAATCCAGATCATGCGCGCGCATTCCCGCATCGGATACGAAATCCTGAAGGACAGTCCTTCGAAGTATCTGCAGATGGGCGCTGTCATTGCCCTGGGGCATCACGAAAAGTACGACGGCACGGGCTATCCCAGTCGGCTGCGCGGATACGAGATTCCGCTCGAGGCCCGGATCGTCGCGGTGGCGGATGTTTTCGACGCACTGACGTCGGTGCGTCCTTATAAAAGGGCATGGACTATACAAGATGCGCTCAATTACCTGAACGCGGAAAGAGGAAAACATTTCGATCCGGACTGTATCGATGCTTTTCTGGCCCAGTTTGACAAAATTCTCAGCATTCGCCAGAAATTTTTAGACCTTCCCGCGGCTGATAGTGGCTAATTCACCATGAGTCCTGAAACCACAGTCACACCGGTTCAACGCGGCCTGTTTGCGGCTGTTTGCAAAAGGTTAACCGGGCGTTCTGACAGTGAACATGCGCAGGCGCTTATACGCATCGTAATCGCCAATATCGTTTTATTGTATATTTTTTATCTCGATATTAGCGGAAGACTCAGCACAGACCAGCATCAAGCTCTTATCGTGCTGTCTTGTAGTTTCTTGATCGCCATTGGTATTTTCCTGCTGATCGTTATCTGGCCACAGGTATCACCGTCAAGGCGTCTTTTGGCAATGGCGCTCGATTTCGGAACGTTGTCATACCTCATGTATGCGCTGGAAGATAAAGTATTACCAATTTTTGCAATCTATCTATGGGTCACTATCGCTAATGGGTTGCGCCATGGCGCGCGCTATCTTTATACAGCCATGGTGATGAGTATCATTAGTTTTGTGGTTGTTATTACCAGTAGTGCTTATTGGAAAGTGCAATGGGGTTTCAGTGCGGGGTTGCTGATTGCCATGGTTGCATTGCCGCTCTATTTTTCCGGCCTTCTAAAACAACTTGCCAAACAGCACGATGAACTGAAGAGGCTCTATGAACAAATGGCCAGACATGCGACACATGATTCATTGACAGATCTTCCCAATCGCAAGCATTTCCACGATCGGCTTGCAGACGCAATAGCATATGCCGAGCAAGACAAGCGCACGTTCACGATTTTATATCTCGACCTTGATGGCTTCAAAACCATAAACGACGCCTTAGGGCATGTGGCGGGTGACCGGCTGATCGAGAGTACCGCGCGCCGGCTAGAGCGGTGTGTCCGAAAAGGCGACATGGTGGCACGCGTCGGCGGCGATGAATTCGTTGTTTTGCTTCAGGATGTATCGTCATCTGATGTCTCCAAGGTTGCTGAAAAGATTATCGAGTGCCTGTCAGAGCCAATTCTGATCGCAGAGAAGACTCTGTGCATCACTACCAGTATTGGGGTGGCGACGTATCCGCATAACGGGGTAGACGCAAACACGCTTATCCACAGCGCCGATAGCGCCATGTATGAAGCCAAGCATAATGGCAAGAATGGTTATCGGATCTGTCGTAACAAACACGCGCCGTTCTTGCCGATTGGCGCCAGCGGCCGGGCAGGTTAGACCTATATGGTCAAGAATATCCATTCCACGTCTTCCCGGCGTTCAATATTCGCCACATTGCGCGAAAAGCTCGCCTTGCGCCCTGACAGTGAACATGAGCAAGCAATTATACGCTTAACCATAGCCGTGATTATCGTTGGCTATTTTTTCATTTCAGCCATTCTTGATGGAAAAATTACCCAAAACGAGTATCCCGCTCTATCGTTATCTGTTCTGATTTTATTGTTCTCAATTGGAATCCTTTCCTGGATTTTCATTGATTTGAGCAAATCTGTTGCGCGCCGCATACTTGGAATGATGACTGACTTGTGTGCAACGGCATACTGTATGTATTTAAGCGGAGAACTCGGGGCGCCAGTTTTTGGCGTATTTCTTTGGGTCACGTTTGGAAACGGTTTTCGCTTTGGCGAAAAATATCTCTATGCCGCCATGATAATAAGCGTCATAGGCTTCCTATCGGTTTTACTCACAAGTGACTACTGGACAGCCCACCGTACTCTAGGCATAGGCTTGCTGATTGCCTTGATAGTGCTTCCTTTGTACGTTGCAACCTTGGTACGCCAACTCTATGCGGCGCTTGCGCGCGCCAAGGAGGCAAGCCAGGCGAAGAGTCAGTTTCTCGCCAACATGAGCCATGAGATACGGACGCCGTTAAACGGCGTCATTGGCATGAGCCATCTGCTGATGGGAACCCCTCTCCATCAGGAACAGAAGGACTACGCGCAAACCATCTACGCCTCGGCACGCACGCTCCTGACCCTGATCGAGGATATTCTGGATATATCCAAGATCGAGGCGGGCAAGGTCACGCTGGAGACCACTGATTTCGATCTGCATGGGCTCGTTCACAGCATCGCCACGATGCTGGCGCTGCAAGCCCATACCAAGGGTCTTGCCTTTACCGTCCATATCGCCCCGGAAACGCCCTTTCTCCTGCGCGGCGATCCGGTTCACATCCGCCAGGTGCTGATCAACCTCGTCGGCAACGCGATCAAATTTACGGAGAAAGGCGGTATCGAAATCAGGATCAAGCTGATCAGCGAAGACTCCAACAGCGCGAGCATCCGGTTTGAGGTCACCGACACGGGTATCGGAATCGCGCCCGAGGCACAGGCACGGATTTTCGAAAGCTTCACCCAGGCCGACGACTCCACCACACGCCGTTATGGCGGCACGGGCCTCGGCACCACCATTGCCAAGCAACTGGTCGAACTGATGCGAGGCCGGATCGGGTTGCAAAGTGCGCCCGGCGTCGGCTCAACGTTCTGGTGCGAGATAAAGTTCGAGAAACAAGCGCTGGCGGCGCAATTACTGGCGGATACCGAGAAACTGGCGGACAGCCGTGTGCTCATGATTTCATCCGACACGAATAACCGGTCGCTCGTGCTCGGTTTCCTGAAGATATGGGAAGTCGAGCTGTCCTTGGCGGAAAACACCGCGCAGGCCTTCGCGCTCCTGGTAAACGCCGCACACAGTGGCCGCCCCTTCCATACGGTGTTGGTGGACCAGGAGCATCTCGGCATGTATCCCCTGCAATTCATCTCCGCGGCCCAGTCGGAATCGACGCTATCCGATCTTTCGCTCGTTCTGATACGTGAAAAAGACGATAACAAGACCGCGGACGAGTATCTGAAGGCGGGCTACTCGTATGTCCTGGAAAACCCGGTCGAAAAACGGCTGTTGTTCAATGCCCTCCATGCCGGCACCACCGCGCAGCATTATGAAAATGAAGACGTGGTGTGGCTGAATGACCGCTACAAGCGGCATGCGGGCATGAGGCAGTCCGGCCTGAAGATACTGGTCGCCGAAGACAATGTCATCAATCAGAAAGTGATCAGCAAAATCCTTGAAAGCGCGGGCCACCGCCCCGTGCTCGTGGCGAACGGAGAACAGGCGCTGGATGCGCTGGGCAGGGAATCATTCGATCTCGTGATCCTCGACATGCAAATGCCGGTCGTCAGCGGCCTCGAGGTGGTGAAAATCCATCGATTCACCAGCCCGAAGGATTCGCCCGTGCGTTTTCTGATCCTCACGGCGAACGCCACGACCGAAGCCATGAACGAATGCCGCGAGGCAGGCGCCGACGCCTACCTGACGAAGCCCATCGAGCCCGCGAAGCTGCTCGATCAGATCGACCGCCTCGCGTCGAAAGGCGCGTCTCCGAGAAAACCCGACGTGGCGCCGGCGGAGACTTCCGGCGTCTCCTCCGCCCCACTTCCGTCGGGCCGTGTCCTGAACGACGCCACGCTCGCCAGCCTTGAAATGATGGGGAAACGTTCTTCATTCATGCCCGATCTCATACATGGATTTCTGCATGACACGGAAGAGCTGTTGCACAGCATGGAAAAAGCGGCGAAAGAAAAACGTTACAAGGATTTCAAAGACATCGCGCATGCCATGAAAGGCAGTGCCGGCAGTGTGGGGGCCCAGGCGCTCTACGATATTTGTTCTGGCATACCGGGCATACCCGACGAGATGCTTGGCAAAAAAGCTGCATCACTGATGCATGATCTGGTCACGCAGTACGAATCCGCGCGTTACGAACTGCTGGCCTACCTGGAAAAACGCGCCGCCGGTTAAATATAGACAGTGTCAAGCCAGTTGTTGCTCGGCGACAACAGGCCGGAGAATTGCGAGTTTCTCCTGTGTCTTGGCTATGCGTTCCATGACGCGCAGGTCGCGCTCACCGAGTTGCAGTGCCGCATCCACCCAGATAGTCACGATGCGCATAAGCTCATCGTAACTGATAGGGTGATAGGTCCGGCGTACTTTGTGGATAGCCTCATGACCTATGTGTGCACGGTTGTATTTTTTCATATAGGCGTACACCGCCTCCTCTCCCTGATCATTCTCGGCCAGCACGTCCACCACGCCCATCTCGTATAGTTCCTCAGCGGAGTACATGCGCCCGCTCAGGATTATCCGCTCGGCACGCGCCGGATCGAGCTTGCGCGCCAACAGGCTGTAGGCGCCCATGCCAGGGAAAAGGTTGAAAAGAATCTCGGGTAGCCCCATCTGCGCCCGCCGCTCGGCAATCAGGATCCGGCACGTCAACGCTCCCTCGAATCCGCCGCCGAACGCATCGCCCTGTACCAGCGCGATCGTGGTGATTGGCAGGTGATAGCTGACGTGCAAGAGATCAATGCTGGCTTTGGCGTAACGGAAAAGTCCCTCCCGGTCCCCGGCACGGATCAGTCTTATAAACAGCGCCAAGTCACCGCCAAGATTGAAAACCCCCGGGATCCGCGAGGCAAGAACCAGAAAACGCAGGCCATCGCGTTTACCGTACTCATCCTCGCGTTTCACGCACTGCTCGATGGTACGGTGAAAATGTTGAAGTTCAGAGAGGAGTTCAGGAGTACAGCAAGGGCGATAGGTGGGTCGCATGTAGCACCAAGCCGCCCGCTGCTCCGGGTCATAGCGCGTGACCAGCTCGCGGTAATGTCCTTGCGGGAAACATCCCTGCGTTTGCTGCTTGCCATCCATTTTATCGCCCCCCTTTGGCTGCAAGCCTGCTTTTCGTTAGAAGCGTGCCGTCCGGTGACCTAGTATTACTGTGCGAAAATAAAAAAACAAGCGGGGCTGTTTCCGTGCCATGCGACAACCTGCTTCCCTGCGGTCATCCGGCCGCATGCAATAGCGCCATTTATCTCGTTTTTTTCGGGAAACGGTTCAGGCGTTGTAAACCCCGGCATGAGTCTTCAGCTGAATCGCCGCAGCACAACTGCCGCATTATGTCCACCGAAGGCAAAGGATTGCGATAAGCCGACCTGCGGGTTGAAGCGATCGGTATTGCGGACGAAATTCAGGTCAAGCAAGGGTATATCAAGATTTTTGCAAATATGTGTCATCCCGTCGCGCAAGGTCAACGCCGTGACCAGCGTTTCGAATGCGCCGCTTGCACCGATCGTGTGGCCGAGAAGCGATTTGGTTGAATTGACCCGCACGGATTTACCGAACACGCGATCGATCACCTGAGCCTCGGTCTCGTCGTTGTTCCTGGTACCGGTGCCATGGGCGTTGATATAATCAATGTCACCAGGCGACATATCTGCGTCAGCCAGAGCCGCATGAATCATGCGCTCGATCTGTCTTCCGCCTGACGCCAGGCTCATCATGGAATGGGCGTCGAACGTCTCGGCGAAGCCGATGAGTTCCGCCATAATCGTGGCGCCCCGGTGTTGTGCATGCTCGAGTTCCTCGAGCACCAGCGCCGCTGCCCCGCCCTGGCTGAGCAGGAAGCCCGAGCGTTTCTCGTCAAATGGCCGGTTCGCGGTTTGCGGATCCGCATAATCCCGCACCAGGGTTCCTGAAACGTCGAAACTCCGGAAGATATGGCCGTGCTCGTCGGCGAAATATTCGCAACCACCGCTGATGGCGACATCGACGCGCCCGTCCCGTATCGCACGAAAGGCATTACCGACGGCCACGGTGCCCGAGGCGCAGGCGACGCAATAAGTCTGATTCGGGCCGGTAAGGTTATATTTGATCCCTATCGCCGCTGACGGGGCGTTCGGCATCACCATGGACACTTCGAAGGGATTGAAGCGTGTTCCGTGGGTCATCTGCGCGATAATGCCATTCAGCGCGGCGCGGTCTTCCGAAGCTCCGTGTCTGTCGGCATAGGCCACCAAGGCGGCGCGTGGCTTGCGCAACAGATGATGGGTGTGATTCTGAAGAAACGAAATCGCCCCACCGAGCCCGGTACCGAAAAAAACACCGGTTCGGGTGCTGTCGGCGCCGGACAATATGAAATTGCGTGAACGTTCCCCGGCTGACGCAAGGGCGAAACCGGCGCGCCCGATGGCCTCGCGCGCGGCGCCGAGAGCGAGCATGGTGACCGGATCGAGTTGCAACCGCTCCGCCCGCGCCACCCCGAGAGACTCGGGGTCGATATCCGGGAGGGGCGCCCAGAGGCGGGAATGGAGTTCGGCGTAGTATGGCCAGTTCTCCGGAACGCCCGCCACCGCTGATTTTCCCTTGAGGCACTGGGACCAGAATTCGTCCACCCCGATACCGAGGGAACTGACGACGCCGGCGCCCGTGATCACAACCCGGCGGTTCATGTCAGAGGGGTTTCTTGCAGCTTCCTGTCGATGAAATCAACGATGTCCTTGACGGTGGCGAGCTCCGTTACCTCTTCCGGCGGCATCGTGCGCTGAAATTCGTCTTCAAGCGCCACGTAAAGCGTCATTTGATCAAGTGACGAGGCCTGAAGATCGTCACGTATGGAGGCATCCAGCCTGATTTCGCTTTCCTTTCGATTGAGAATCTCGGAGATGACTTTGATTACACGTTGTTGCACGTTCGCGTTCATAAATTTACTACTGGCTGGTTAAAAAAATCGTGGCCCAAACGAGGCGTTGCTGTATTTGACAATCACGCGGATACATTCTCCACGGGACGTTTCATGCGCCAGTCGGCTAGTCTATTCAGATTTTCATCTTGGGCGGAAAGGCTTAAGCTGTCTGGCAACGGAGAAAAATCGATATCATAGGTTTGCCTGCGCAGCGCAGAATAATCCGTCATAGTATCAACCAGTATTCTGTCAAATCCCCCAGCCATGGGATGCTTCTTGTTGCCTGCCATATATCTGCAAAAAACGGAGAAACGCAGATCATCGTCCGGCAACTTTCCACTTTTCAGCAGAAAACCATAGTAATTAACGTAGCTGTAATAAAGCAGATCTTGCAGTTGGGTGCGCGATAGGTTTGGATGCGACCATGTATAACAGCTCCCATCGAATCGATCGAGATTCCTCTCGGTGATCAGATCAGCCTTGCGGAAATCGTCGTATTGCTCGGTGCCAGGGATAGGGGTAAGGATATAAAAAGATACTATTCTAGGGCGCAGTGTCTTCAGCACCTCAAGGTGATGTCGAATCTCCTCTTCATTATCCTCGGGAAAACCGATGATGTTGGAGAAATGTGGACGGATACCGGCCTCGTTGCACAACCGAATGATTTCAGCATATTGTTCCGGATGATTATGATGTTTCCCTGCCGCCTTAAGCGTCTTACGGCTGAAAGACTCGACACCTACGAACATCTCATAACAGCGCGCGCGACCGAGCAATGCCACAAGTTCTGGATCCTTTGCGATTTGAGTATCGCACTGACAATAGAATGGCAAATCGATATTTTCATCAATCATGGCCTGCAACAATTGCCGGACCTGGGGAAATTTATTGAAGTTGTCCGATACAAATTTGATGATTTTTACGCCGCCACGCTTTGCCCGTCGCAGGCTTTCGAGAGTACTCTCGATGTCGGGGTTACGCACCTGTCGGCCCGATATCTTGATGACGGAGCAGAAATTACACCGATATGGGCAACCACGCACAGGATAGAGACCCAAGACAGGTGCTCCATATCGGGCCAAGTCAGTTGAGCTCGGCGGGTTTATTACGACTGACGGTAATTGTTCTGCCCAACGCTGATCAGCGCCGTACACGGGTTGCAATTCGCCTGCCAAGGCATCCTCCAGAATCTGGCGCCAGATCAGTTCCGCCTCGGCCAGCGCAAAACTGACGCCGCGCCCTTGCAATGAGGTGGTGTCACAGGTCATGGGGTGCGGTCCGCCGATGATGCAATGGCGCACACCGTGATGACGGGCATAAGCCGCCAAGTCGAGCGCGCGGTGAAATTGGTGGGATTGAACGCCTACCAGCGCCACCAGTGTGATTACATCGGGGTCGTGGTGCAGCCAGTGAAGATAACTCAAGTCCTGCCAGACGTACTCATCCACCGTCATGACCTGGATCGGTACGTTACCGATGCGCTCAGGAGTCAGGCTGGCGATATGCCACAACGTGGCATTGGGCATGTATCCTTTCTTAAAACGCTCGACCGAACCATCGATGCTGTACTTGCTCGGCTTGATAAGAACCACCCGAAGCTGAGTCATGAGGCTCCTGAGTCAAAGCGTCCGTGTTCCGTGGTCTTTCTGGTGCGTCGATAAAGTCTACCATAAAAGCCGGACCGGCTTTGATCCGGCTTGCATCAATTGGAGATAAAGCTAAGGAAGGTATAGGCGGCATGCTATCGCCCATACGTGGAATAGGCCTATCGCCTGTTATATCAACGCGTCAGATACTTTCGACGCGTGGAATTCGGGCCAACAGCCGTCGCATGATGTGCAGTTGCCTAGAACCTGTCCAAAATAGACATAGGGTGGGCGATGCCCACCCTACAAATATCTGTCGGAATGTATTTGCGATAGGTTCTAGAACTTCCATCCAAGCTGCACGCTCAGGATATCCACCTGGTTGACGAGATTGCCGCAATTTTCCACGTGGCCCTCCTAGGGAACCTCTGATTAAGTCCGTTCGTGGTGAGCCTGTCGAACCATGAACGGACGAATCACCTGTTATTTACGGTCTTTCCCGTTCACCCTTCGACA
>DAIDLH010000082.1 GCA_027449605.1 Candidatus Muproteobacteria bacterium
GGCGTCCTTGGGCCAGTCGGCGGCCAGGGCCCGGTGCGGGCTCAGCAGGCCGGCGCCGCCCAGGGTGACGAGCACCGCGGTGGCGAGGGTGTTTTTCAGGAACGTGCGGCGGGGGTGTTGGGTCACGGGGTCCTCCGGAAATATTTTATGCATGAATAGTGATCGGTTCAAAAGTCTGTGAATCTGGAACGGGTTACAGCGACAAAACGAATTCCACGACTTTGTCGATTTCGTCCGCGCTCAAAATCTGGTGCCGGCCGAACGGCGGCATGACCGTGTGCGGATTGGCTTTCGAGGCATCCCAGATCTGCGCCCGGAGCTTGGCCTTGTCGGGCCAGCGTTGCGCCATGTTTTCGAATTTGGTGGCAACGTCGCCTGACGTGGCGCCGGGAATCTGGTGACAGGCCATGCAATTGCCCTTGGTGCGTTCGATGACGATGCATCCGCCCTGCGTGACGGCGTCCTTGGGCGGGTTTTCCTTGTCGTTGCACGTCTTGGCGTCCGGGGCCTGTCCTCCCGCCTGCGCGGCCGGCGCATTCAGCAGCACTCCCAGTCCCAGCAGCAAGGTGGCCGTGCTGGTGATGACGATATGGATGGTTTTCCGCATTGTTCCTCCTGCTTGTTTTCTGTTGAACGAGGCGACCGCTGTCAAATTCTCATCGTACCGCACGAACCCGCACCGGCACGGAAGCGAAGTCTTCACCGTGTCCGACATGAGAAACAGAAAGTAGAGTAACTATCCTGCCAGGAATGACAAGCCCCCGTATCTAAATGCCGGTGCTATATAAGCATCTGTTAATGTATGTTATCCGTGAATAACAGCCTGACATGACCGCCTTTCCGTCCGGTTCCTGAACGACGCGGCAACCTTCGAGGATATTCCAGACGATCGTGGCAAGGGCGGATTATTTTCCCTGATACAGGGCCATTTCCTCCTTGATCGCCGCAATTCTGGCCTCGACGCTCGACTGCAGATAGAAATTGTCGCCGGCATAGCGGGCCGCCATCTGCAATTGCTGGATCGCGGCCGTGGGATTGCCGCTGAAATAATAGTATTCCGCGAGCGCCTGGTGGGACTCGTAGGATGACCCCAGGCCGCCGGCGGCCCGGGCCAGCATCTCGTAGAGCACCGGGCTTTCGGGCCGCTGCTTCAGCGCCGTTTTGAGCACGTCCCGCGCCTGCCGGAAGCGGTCGGTCTTCAGCAGCGCGCTGGCGTAATACTGCGCCAGCGCCGCTTGGGTGGGCGCCCTGGCATAAGCATCGGCATAAACGCCGAGCGCCTGCTTGTAGCGCGCCATGGCCATCTCGGTTTCCGCCTCCAGGACACGATACGTTATTTTATTCGGTTGCCGCTCGATCAGCTTCAGGCTCTCGGCGCGCGCCGCCGCCGGTTGATGCGCGCGCAACAGCGCCACCGCGTAGCCGTATCGTTCCGCGTCGACGTTGCGATATTTTCCCTGCGCCAGATTTTCCTTGAATCCCCGGACGATCTCGTCCGGATTGCCTTCGGATGACAAGGCGCGAATCTTGGCGCGCACATGCTGGAAATCGTCGCTGTCGGACATCCGGCGGGCCGGGTATTGTTCGGCGCGATTGCGCGAGTCGGCGATGCGGTTGGTCGTGACCGGGTGCGTGCGCAGGAATTCCGGCAGACTGGTTTCGTTCAGACGGTTCAGGTTCTGCATCTGTTCGAAAAAGGCCGGCATGGCGCGCGGGTCGAACCCGGATTGCGCCAGGATCTGCATGCCGATGCGATCGGCTTCCTCCTCGAACGAGCGCGTGTAGTTGATGCCCTTCTGGGCGACCGCGGCGCTGGTCAGCGCGATGGCGGCTTCGCCGCCCTGACGACCGGAGCTGGCGAGCAGGATGCCGGCCAGAATCGCCGCCATGGCCGGCAGCGTGGTGCGCTGCGATTCGGCGATCATCCGCGGAATGTGCCGCTGAGCGATATGGGCGGTTTCGTGCGCCAGCACCGAGGCGAGCTCCGCTTCGTTCTGGGTCGCGAGGATCAGCCCCGTGTGCACGCCGATGAAACCCCCGGGCAGGGCGAAGGCGTTGATGACCGGATTGTCGATGACGAAGAACCGGAAGTCCTTCTGCTGACTGTCGCTGTGGATCGCGAGTTTTCTGCCGAGCGCCTGAATGTATTCGCCGATCTCGGGATCGTCCATGAACGCCAGCGTGCGGCGCGACTGACGCATCAGGTCTTCGCCCAGTTTGCGTTCCTGCGCCGGCGAGATGACCGCGAGCGACTCGTCGCCCAGATCCGGCAGGTTGGCCGTGTCGGCGTAGGCGCGGATCGGGCCCAGCTGACAAAACATGACCGTCGCCAGCAACACCCGACAGGACTTGCGCCAGATGGATTTCATCGCAGGCTTGTTGCGATCGAGCATCGATTCATTCGCCATCGGCCGTGTCGTTGCCGCGGGTAACTTCATGCATGTTCTGACCGTGGGCATCCGTGAATGTTTTCCTTTGCGACCTTTATGGGGACAGCTTTTGACATTTTCCGGGGCAAAGATTGCGATTCGGCGCGGATTTTTTATAATATTTCTAATCTTATATGTTTCAATGGGTTATATTGAAATTCAGGATTGGTATCCACCGTGAGTGCCCGCCCTGAATGATGCAAACGCAGGGGGGAGCGACGACGGTCGTGCCCTGTTTCATCCTAAATTAGAAATCTATAATATAGCGCCTTCATAAATTATGACATTCATTGAAATTCAGTTTTTTTACGAGGAGGAAAAATGGCTGATCAAGATCTCGACGCACGCGGACTCAACTGCCCGCTTCCCATTCTGCGCGCCAAGAAGGCGCTGAATACGCTGACCACGGGGCAGACGCTGCGTATCGTGGCTACCGATCCGGGATCCGTGAAGGATTTTCAGGCCTTCGCCAAGCAGACGGGCAACCAGCTGCTGGAATCCAACGAAGCCAACGGCGAATACACTTTTCTGTTGAAAAAGGCCTAATCGTCCCGACCGTTCACGCGGTACGGAATCCGGGCGACGATAACCACAAAATTCATGTCGGCCGAGGCGCCTCGTGAGGCGACGACGCGAGAGAGCGGCGCGATTTTTTGGCTGTTTCAGGTATGCAATAGGGGCACGTTCCGTGCCCTTTTTTTGTGCCCAAAGCGCACCGGAAATTGAGCGATATCAATATATCGAGGGTTTGAACAAGGTTATCTTTGGCGGCAACGAGCCACCATCCGTTGAAATCGAAACAGGAGGCAAATCATGGGAGATGTGCGCGGATGTAATCTTCCCGAAGATCTGTTTTATAACGTGGACAACAACGTCTGGGCGAAACGCGAGGCGGACGGAAACGTCGCCGTGGGATTGACCTCCTACGCCTGTTCGCTGGCCGGCGAGATCGTATCCTACACGCCGAAGAAAATCGGCAAAGCCGTGGAGAAAGACAAATCCTGCGCCACGGTCGAATCCGGCAAATGGGTGGGGCCGGTGAAGACGCCGGTGGCGGGCGAAGTGGTGGCGACCAATGACGCGGTCGCCGGCAAACCCGGCACCATCAACAAGGACCCCTATGCCCAGGGTTGGGTGGTGAAGATCAAGCCCGCCAACTGGGATGCCGATGCAGCAACGCTCAAGTCCGGAGCCGATGCGCTGGCCGCGTTCGAAGCCAAGATGCAGGCCGATAGTTTCAAGGGCTGCTGATGACGCGCCGGCAGCCGGCCGCGCAATCCGCATCGATGCTTCCGGACCGGGAAGGCGCATAATGAGCTGGCGGGACATCGCGGAAGGCATCGAGGCGTTGGAGGATCTGTCTCTGGATGGCGAGCTTGTCGCCGAGCTTGAGCGTCGCCAATCGAATTCCTCATCCCCGCAAGGCGGCATTCGTTTCTATACCCCCAGCTTCAAGTCGTATCAGACATCCGAAATCCACGGCTGCGGGCGCAACGCCTGGCCGGCGGTTTCCATCACCGGCTCCGACTGCAAGCTCCAGTGCGATCACTGCAAGGCGAAGATACTCGCGCCGATGATACCGGCGCGCGAACCGGAGGCCTTGTGGAGCGTGGTTCAGGGTCTGGTCGCGGACGGCGCGCAGGGCATGCTGCTCACGGGCGGGTCCAACCACCGCAACGAGGTCGAGTACGATCCGTATTATCCGGTGGTGCGGCGCATCAAGGATGCCTGGCCGTCGTTCAAGATCGCGGTGCACACCGCGCTGGTGGACGCCGCCGCGGCACAGCGCATGGAGCAGGCGGGCATCGACGTGGCGATGATGGATGTCATCGGCGCGCAGGAAACCATCACCCAGGTCTACCACCTCAAGCGGTCGGTCGAGGATTTCGAGCGCACCCTCGAGGCCCTCATGGCCACGAAGATGAAAGTGGTCCCGCATATCGTCATCGGGCTGCATTACGGGCTGCTGCTCGGCGAATGGCGGGCGCTGGAGATGATCCGCCGCCACCGTCCCGACGCGCTGGTGCTGGTGGTGGTCATGCCGATGTACGCGCCCCCGAAGCGGCCATTCGCCACGCCCGACCCGCACGCGGTCGGCCGGTTTTTCCTCGAGGCGCGCGCCGCGCTGCCGGATATTCCGCTGTTGCTCGGTTGCGCCCGTCCGCCGGGATTGACCAGAACGGCCATCGACGCGTACGCGGTCATGGCCGGCGTCAACGGCATGGCCCATCCTTCGGACGGCGTGGTCGAACTCGCGGTGCGGCTGGAACGTCCGGTGCGCGTGATATCGGCCTGCTGCTCGATCGCGGTGGGCGACGAAGTTATGGCCATCGAATCGGACGACAAGGGGCTGGCGCTCGACGTACAGGCGATCCTGAAACAGCAGCGGCGGAGTCTCAAGGGCATACGCGTCGTGAGCGAAACCGCGGACGGAGGCGGAGCGTGAGCGCCGCCTCGCGCCCGCCCTGGCGGCTCATCGACACCGGCCTGCGGCCGGCGGCGGAAAACATCGCGATCAATCGCGCCATGCTTGAAGCCCGTCAGGAAGGCCTCATCCCGAACACGTTGCGCTTCCTGCGCTTCCTGCCCAGCGCGCTGGTCGGTTATCACCAGTGCGTCGAACAGGAATTGCGCGCGGATTATTGCGCCGCGCACGGCATCGCGATCCAGCGGCGCGTCACCGGCGGCGGCGCGATCTATTTCGACGAAACCCAGATCGGCTGGGAACTGTATCTCGACCGGCGCACGCTGGGCACGGCGGACATGCAGGAGATTTCCCGGCGCATCTGCGAGATGGCGGCCGCGGGTATCCGCCGGCTGGGCGTGGACGCGCGGTTTCGCCCGCGCAACGACATCGAGGTCGACGGAAAAAAAATCTCCGGCACCGGCGGGGCCTTCGAGGGCGACTCGATCCTGTACCAGGGGACGCTGCTGATCGAGTTCGACGTCGAAAGAATGTTGCGCGTGTTGCGCATACCGGCGGAGAAACTGTCCGACAAGGCCATCGCCTCGGCGCGCGAGCGCGTCGCCAACCTGAAGGATCTGCTCGGCACGTCGCCCCGGAGAGAGGCGGTGACGCAGTCGCTGGCGCGATCCTTTGCCGCGGGCTTCGGCGTCGAGTTCGAACCGGCGGCGGAAATGAATGCCGCCGAACGGGAAAGATTCCATCACGCGCTCGCCGAGATCGATCATCCCGACTGGATCGACCTGGTTTCACGGCCGCTGTCGGAGGCGCCGCTGCTCGAAGGACTGCACCGGACCGCCGGCGGTTTGCTGCGCGTGGCGCTCGGCATCGACCTGCCGAAAAACCGGATCAAGCAGGCATGGTTCACCGGCGATTTTTTCGTCAACCCGCGGCGCATGATCGTCGATCTCGAAGCGGCCTTGCGCGATACGCCGCTCGACGAGCTTCGGTCCACGGTCGACGGGTTTTTCAGAAGTTATCCGGTCGAGATGCTGCAGCTCCGTCCGTCCGATTTCGTGCAGACCATCGACAACGCCCTGGCTTCGTTGGCGAGCAAACCCGTCTCGCTGGCGGTGAGCGATCCGTCATGAGGCGCAGCGTCGATGTATTGGTGGTGGGCGTCGGGCCCGGCGGCGCCGCGGCCGCACGGCGTGCCGCCTCGGCGGGACTCGTCGTGCTTGCCATCGAAAAAAAGCAGCGCATCGGCGAACCGGTGCAATGCGCGGAGTTCATTCCCGGACCTCTGGTGGACCACGCCCGCGATGCCGGCGTCCAATGCCAGCGCATCGACGGCATGAAAACTTATTTGCCGTCCGGGGCCGTCACGCCGTCGGCTTATCCGGGGCTGATGGTGGATCGCGCCGCGTTTGACTGCGCGCTCGCGGCGCGCGCTGCCGGCGCCGGCGCTGAAGTCGCGACCGGCGCCGCGCTGGTTTCGCTGGAAGCGGGCTGTTGCCGCGCGAACATCCGTCATGAGGGCGGCGTTACCGAAGTGGCGTACCGGGTGCTGATCGCCGCTGACGGACCCCATTCCGCGGCGGCACGTCTGCTGGGTCTGCCGGCCTTGCCCGTGATTCACACCCGTCAATACACCGTGCCGCTGGCACGGCCTTACCCGGACACCGATATATGGCTCTCGGACGAGTTTCCCGGCGGTTACGGCTGGCTGTTTCCCAAGGGCGAACTGGCCAACCTCGGGCTCGGTACCGATCGCCGTTTTGAACCGGATTTGAAAGCGCCGCTCGATCACCTGCACGCGCGGCTGGTGCGACAGGGCCGGGTCGGCGAGCGGATCCTGCAGCGCACCGGCGGCGCCATTCCCGTCGGCGGCCTGCGTTCGAATCTGGTGCATGAAAACTGCCTGTTCGTCGGTGATGCCGCGGGCCTGACCCACCCCATCACCGGCGCCGGCATTGCCGCCGCGGTGCAATCCGGCGAGCGCGCGGGTCTGGCGGCGGCGGAATATTTCCAGGAAGACGGGCGGGCGCTGGTCGCCTACGACGAAGACATGCGCGAGCAGTACGGGCCGACGCTGGCGCGCGCCGTAGCGCGGCGTGCGGAACTGGAGCGCTGCTGGCGCAGGCCTGAAGCCCACGACGACCATCGCCAGCGCCGCGGCTGGATCGCCTTTAACGAATATTTTGCCTGATGAAATATCCATTCAAGGAGAACCCATGAGCGCCGCCACGGATACCGATGCCATTCCCGTCACGTTCTATCGTCCGAATTATCATATTAAAACTCCGGCGATGCGCTCACCCGAGTACGTGCAGTTGTCCACGGCCGCGGCGATCACACTGGGATTGATCGAGGGGCGGATGCATCGCACCGCCTGCACGCATTGTCTCAATCTCCTTGTCACCTATCCGGAAGGTTGCCGCGCCAACTGCGCTTATTGCGGGTTGGCCCGGCACCGGGAGGAGACGCGCGATTACGCCGATCGCAATTTCATCCGCGTCGACTGGCCGGCGGTGCGCTACGACGAGATCATCGCGCGCGTCAGGAACGGCGATGACAGAAACCAGTTCGAACGCATGTGCATTTCCATGATCAGCCACCCGGATTCCAACGACGATACGTTTGTGCTTCTCGAGCGCTGGGTCCGGGAAGTGCCGCGGATTCCGGTGTCGATCCTTTCCAACCCGACGACGCTCGATTACGACGACCTGGTGCGGATGCGCGACCTGGGCGCGGAAATATTCACGGTCGCGCTCGACGCCGTGACGCCGCAGATTTTCGACCGCACTCGCGGCCGCGGCGTGGACAGTCCGCACAAGTGGGACAAGTACTGGCGCACGCTCGAATGGGCCGCGGAAATCTACGGCCCGGAAAAATTCGGCGCGCATCTCATTTGCGGCATGGGCGAAACCGAGCGGGAAATCCTCGAGGTGGCGCAGAAGATCCGCGACATGGGCGGACACAATCATATGTTCGCGTTCTTTCCGGAGCGCGGCTCGCTGATGGAGGACTGGGAGCCGGTGCCGCGCGATCAATGGCGGCGGGTGCAGCTGGCGCGATTCCTTATTGATTACGCCGGCGGGCATATCGGCCGGATGCAGTTTGATTCCGCGGGACGTTTGACCGATTTTGGCATGGATCGGAACGAACTGGATGCGTTAGTGGCTTCCGGCAAGCCGTTTCAGACCTCCGGTTGCCCCGGCCATGACAATGAAATTTCCGCCTGTAACCGTCCCTACGGCGACTCCATGCCGGCGGATATTCGCTCGTTTCCCTTCGCGTTGGAAACGCGCGACGTCGAAAGAGTGCAGCGCCAGATGCAGGGCGAGGATATTTGTACTTATGAAGAGTGAGACGGCATCGAAATTCTGTGTCTGCCGGCTCATTTGTTTGACCCGATTCGTCTATTAGAGAAATCTAATATTCATGCTTTGCAGTATTTCCTCCCGAATTACAAGTATTTGACATTTTTCCGGCGTCAACTTTACTTCCAGCATACGTGAAAGTGTTGTAACGCAGGGACTTGTGTGGCGGTAATGGCAGAAGCCGGCATCGCCAGCGCGGTGCTTCTCTAAAGGTTCCCGGTTTCAAGAATTGGCTTATGTAATTTTTGGGCATGAAGCTCATTAACTTTTTCGGAGGAAGATGACATGTCGGGCATGAAACGAAATGTGGTTCTGGCTTTGGCCGTAGCAGCGGCGGTAGCAGCGCCAACCGCTTTTGCTACCAATGGTTATTTTCAGCATGGTTATGGCATCAAGTCTCAGGGCATGGGCGGCGCCGGCGTGGCGTATGCGCAAGATTCACTGGCCGCGGCCACCAACCCTGCCGGCATGGCGCTGGTCGGTAACCGTTGGGACTTGGGAGTGACCTTGTTCCGTCCGATCCGTGACACCGAAATTACTCCGGCAAATCCGACGGGGACCAAATATAACGCCGGAAGCGAGATAAACTTTTTTGTGCCGGAGTTCGGGTACAACACGATGATGAACAGCAATATGTCTTTCGGCGTTTCCGTGTACGGCAATGGCGGCATGAACACGAGCTACACGAAGCCCGTTGCTCTCTTCGGTTCGACGAATGCCGGAGTCGATCTGTCCCAGCTTTTCATCGCCCCGACCTGGGCGTTCAAGATGTCGCCGGGGAATGCCGTGGGCGTGTCGTTGAACCTGGTCTATCAGCGCTTCAAGGCAACGGGCCTGGAAAACTTTGATAACGCGACCGAATCCAGCAACCCGGGCTTTGTTACCAACAACGGTTACAACGGTTCGAAAGGCGCGGGATTGCGCCTTGGCTGGACCGGTGAAGTCAGCTCGGCCGTGTCGTTGGGTGTGACCTATCAGAGCAAGACCAAGATGTCGAAGTTCGACAAATACAAAGGGTTGTTTGCCGAGCAGGGTGAGTTTGACATTCCGTCGAACTATGCAGTTGGTATTGCCATCAAGGCCACGCCGGGAACAGTTATTGCATTCGATGTCGAGAAGATCAAGTACAGCGATTCCAACGCGGTTAGCAATCCGCTCGGTCCGGTAACCGGCGCACCAGGCGCAGGCGTACTGACAAATACGCTTGGTACCAATAATGGTGCAGGTTTTGGCTGGGAGGACATCACCGTGTATAAACTGGGTGTCTCTCATAACGTCAACAGCAACCTGACTCTTCGTGCCGGCTGGAATCATGGAGATCAGCCTATTCCGAGCAGTCAGACCTTCTTCAACCTGTTGGCCCCGGGCGTGACCAAGGACCATTACACCCTCGGCGCCAGTTGGAAGATCGAGAAGGGCAGCGAAATGTCGGCCATGTACATGCATGCGAAAGAAAATGAAGTCAAAGGATCGGGATCCATTCCATCCCAATTCTTTGGTGGCGAGGCAAACCTGAAGATGTACCAGAACTCGTTCGGCCTCGGTTACAACAAGACATTCTAAGCACGATCCTTACAGTTGTTGTTAAACGGTGGTTAAGGTGGCAAAAAACGGAGGGCCGGATGCAAATCTGGCCCTTTGTTATTTGAACAATAAAGAAATACCTTAAAGTTGAGGAATCTGGAGAAAGACGTCATGCAGAACAAATCAACAAAATTGTTGATCGGCCTGCTGTTGTGGATGGCTTGTGCCACGGTGCAGGCGGAATTACTCAAGCCATTCATCCTGGGCGACACGCCCGCCGGCGACCTCAGGCAGGTGGCCGAGGTAGTCAAGATGAAGCTGACGGCGCAGGGATTTGAAGTCGTCGGCAGTTATTCGCCGTTCGCCGGCGCTACGGTGATCTGCGTCACGAACAACGATCTCAAGGCCGCCGCGGCCAAGGCGCCGAACGGCGGATTCGGCGCCGCCCAGCGTGTCGCGGTGACCGATGTCAAAGGCAAGATCCAGGTGTCCTATGTCAACCCGGCCTATCTTGGCACCGCCTACGGCATGGGCAAGCTTGAAACCGTTTCCACCAAACTGAAGAACGCCCTTGGCGCCGTCAAGCCGTTCGGATCGGAAAAGGGCATCGCCGAGGAGAGTCTCGGCCCCGGCCGATACCGTTACGCCATGTTCATGCCGTACTTCCAGGACGTGGACATCTTCAAGGAGCACCCGGACTATAAAACCGCGGTCGAGACCGTGGAAAAAAATCTGGCCGCCGGACTTGGCGGAACCAGGAAGGTTTACCGTATCGACCTCCCCGGAAAACAGGTGAGCGTGTTCGGCGTCGCCATCCCCAAGGGCGACGGCATCGACAAGGGCAACAAG
>DAIDLH010000083.1 GCA_027449605.1 Candidatus Muproteobacteria bacterium
GATGGCGGGTGCCCGGATCATCAATGGTTGAACAGGAGCAACGCGGCGCTGCAAGCGATCATTTTCGAGCAGCCCGGACGAGCGGAAGAAGTCCTCGCCGTGCACGACATGCCGTCGCCCGTTCCCGGCCGCGGTCAGGTGCAAATTCAGGTCGCTGCGCGACCCATCCAGCCCGCCGATTTCCTGTTCATCGCAGGTCGTTACCGCATCAAGCCGGCATTTCCGCAAGTTGCGGGACTCGAAGGGGTCGGGACGATCGTCGCCTGCGGCCCGGAAGTGACCGGCCTTGAAACGGGAACGCGCGTTGCCTTCCGCGCTCCCGGCGCATGGGCGGAGTTTGCCATCGCTTCGACATCGCTGGTCTATCCGGTGCCGCCGGAAATCTCCGACACCATCGCCTGCCAGTTCGCGCTCAACCCGCTCACTGCCTGGGGATTGCTCAGCGCGTGCGATTTGCCGAAATCCTCCCGGCTCCTGATCACCGCCGGGCGCTCCATCGTCGCGCGCCTCCTGACCCAACTGGCTCGACGCAAGGGCTTGGATGCAAGCTTGCTGGTGCGCGATGGCGGGGGCTATGCCGTGCTGGAAGGCGACACCGGACAAACCATCGCCGGTGGAAAAAGCGTCGCCGAAGCGCTGCAGGCCGTCGCCGACAACCAGGGGCGCTACCACGCCATCCTGGACGCGGTCGGGGGTGCAAATACGCTCGCGCTGATCGACGCGCTCGAACCGCGAGGTCGGCTGATTTCCTACGGCATTCTCGATGACGGCGAGATCACGCTCAAGGCATCGCGTGTCCTGTACAAGAACATGATCTGGCAAGGGTTCGGCATCGACGGCTGGCTGGACCATGCCTCGCAAGAAGAACTGGCCGCCGCGCAACAGGAACTCTGGCCGATGCTCGCGGAACAGCCGGACCTGCTGCCGGTGATCGGCGGTTTTGCCCTGTCCGAGGTCCAGGAGGCCATCCGCGCCATGCATGAAACGCACCGTCCCGGAAAGATTCTTTTGAGCGGTTAAAGACGCCTTGCGTCATATGATGCAAGGCGTTGTGGCCGCGCCGTGATCGGGAACTTCGCCGACAGGGAAGCGGAAAAGATCCGGGACGGAACCCCGTCGCGGCGCTTGCCCGCCGACCTGCAGACCATCGCGCGCCGCAGGCTGCGCATGCTCAACAACGCCGAGAACCTGAACGATCTGCGGGTGCCGCCGGCCAACCGGCTCGAAGCTCTGAAAGGCAGCTGCAGAGGCCAGTACAGCATCCGCATCAACGACCCGTGGTGCATCTGCTTCCGCTGGGCGGACGGCGACGCTCACGACGTGCAGATCATCGACTGCCACTGAAATTCCGCGACTGACCATGAACAAGCTGCCCAACATCCACCCGGGCGACGTACTGCTGAAGGAGTTTCTCGAGCCGATGGCGCTCAGCCAGAACGCGTTGGCGCGCGCGACCGACGTGCCGCCGCGCCGCATCAACGAGATCGTTCTCGGCAAACGCGGGATCAGCGCCGGCACCGCGCTGCGGCTGGCGGTTGCCTTCGGCACCAACGAACGCTTCTGGCTGGGCCTGCAGGCCGACTACGACCTCGAGGAAGCGCGTCGCGCGCTGGGCTCCGCGGTGGCACGCATTGCGAGGATGGCTGCATAGCTGCGGAAAGTGCGACCTGAACCAGTTTCATTGCTGCGGAAAGTGCGACCTGAACCAGTTTCATTGGCCCGCCACTCGATGTCACAGTTACACTGGGCGTGAGGGTTGCTTCGATCGGCGACGCATCATTCTGTCGTGAGGCCATGACCATGCTGCTTGACACCTTGCATGCACGAAGAGACGCCATCCACGCCGCGTGCCGCGAGTATGGCGCCCGTCGTATCCGCGTGTTCGGCTCGGTCGCGCGCGGCGAGGAACAGCCCGACAGCGACATCGACTTCCTGGTGGATTTTCCGCGCGGCTATGACCTGTTCGCCCAGCGCCTGCCGCTGGCCGAGCGCTTGGCCCAGATCACCGGTCGCCGGCTCGACCTGATTCCCGAACACGAACTCAGCCGTCACCTGCGCGAAGTCGTGCTGAAAGAAGCCGTCGAGCTGTGAGCAAGGCCTGGCAGGTCTACGCTCGGCATATTCTCCGAAATCGGAGGTCAGAGTGCAGTTTCAGAAAAGTGCAACCTGACCCCTGTTTTTAAAATTGGAACTGGCAAATTCGACGTAGATCAATATTCCGGTCAGCAGCGTCAAGGCTGATATAGCAAAAAATTTAATAACTTGGCGAGCTATCGTGAAGTTCATTTTCTTGGCCGAGGGAAAATCCCAATTGCAATTGTAAAACAAGAGTTAACAAAACAGGGGTCCAAAACAGGGGTCAGGGCGCAGTTTTATAAAAGTACAACCTGACCCCTGTTTTTGGCCCAGCCTTAACGTAATTGACGGACAATGCCAGAAAGCACCGCATTTGCTTCTTCTGTTCCAACGTGCCCCGGGTAGTCGGCCAACCATTCATCCGGAAACTCATCCTTAATTGTTTTGC
>DAIDLH010000084.1 GCA_027449605.1 Candidatus Muproteobacteria bacterium
TCGGCGCGCCTTCGGGGCGCGCGTCGCAGTTGGGAGACGCCACGTACGGAACTCCCCGGATGAGTCCGGTCGAGACGTCTATCGGCATTACGCCACGCAAATCCTTTGCTGTCCGGGCTGAAGTCATGGAGAAATTGTAGCCGACCGCCCCTTATATAAAGATGGTGCCGGTGACCGGAGTCGAACCGATGACCTACTGATTACGAATGTTCTCGGAAAGTCCGCCGGTTCAGGCACATACGGCAATTTCAGTTCCGCAATTTGTACCCGAAGGCGCCGAAAAACTCCAGAAGAATCAGTGACCGGGAAACGGTTGTGGAACGGGATCGGGCTCATTTGGTCGGGTCTGTCTTCCTGCCACGGCGGTTGCGGATGTAAATCTCGGTGGTCGTGATCGAGGCGTGACCGAGCTGGCGCTGGGCGGCCTCCAGGCTCTTGGACTCGGCCTTGTCGGTCGCGGCCTTGGCGCGCAGGTCGCGGAGTTGGAAGGTCTTGATCTCGGCGGTGAGGTCTGGGTGCTTCAGAGTGGCCTTCTTCCGGGCGGCGTCGAACCGTGACCGCAAGGCGTATTGGCCGAGGGGCTGGCCGTCCTCGTTGACCACCAACGCCAGGGCACGGACCTTGTGGTCGGCCTTGCGCGCCAGGATGCGCGCGACCACATCGGCCAATTCGCCCGCCACGGCGATCCGCAGCTTCTCGCCGGTCTTCTTCTGAGCGACCGACAGGTCCCCGTCCTTGATATCGCGCTCGGCAAAGGCCAGCACGTCGGCCGGCCGCTGACCGGTCAGGTAGGCCAGGTCCATGGCGTCCCGGGTCGGCAGGTCGGCAGCCTCCCACACCGCGCGGTACACCGCGTCCTCGACATACACCTCGCGCCGGGCCTTCTTGCCCTTCACGCCGGCGCAGGGGTTCGCCTTGCCGGTGTAACCCTGGGTGCGCGCCCAATTCCAGATCGCCGAAAACACCGCCTTCTCGCGGGTCGCGGCAATCGGCGCGCTCTTGCGCCAGCGCATGTACTGGAAGACGTGCTGCGGCTCGATCTTGTCGAGCGGCGCAGGCGGGTTGTCGAAGAAGCGCAGCAGCGTGTGGATGGCCGCGATGTACTCGCGCTGCGTTTTGGGGGCCTTGGTCGGCACCACCTCGCGGATGTAGCCCTCGGAGACGTAGCGGAAGGTGGTGATCTCGTGATGCCGGGGCCGCGCGTCCATCTCGAGTTCGGCCCACTTCTTCACCGCGAGCACGAAGTCCTTGCCAAGCGGGATCTCCCGGCGCGGACGGCCGCCGGTGTCGTAGTAGTAATAGATTTTCCCACGGCGACGACGCGCGCACATACGTCGCGGGAGAGTCGGATTTGTGGTTCGTTTGCGTCCCATGGTGTCACGCCGCGGGCTTGGTGACGACCGGCTTCCCAGCCGCGTTGATCCAGAAGGGTAGGCCCATCTTCCGCAGCTGGTCAATCTGCAGGGCATGTTTCGACCGTCCGCCGCGCCCGCCCTTGATGCCGGTGAGCGCAGCGATTTCGTCCGCATTCAGAAACGTGGGCTTTTCCTCGTTCATCGCGCCTTCCCTGTTCAGCCCTGGTTGTTCAGCCGCGCTTGCCTTCACGATTGTACTCCCTCCATGGTCGTCTCTATCCGCCGCAACGTCACCAGCACCGCTTGCATGCAGGTGATCTCATGCTCCGCCGTCTTCACCGTCATGCGCCGCTGCTCGACCCAGCGTGGGTAAGCGCTCTCGCGCATCCTGATCTCGCGCTCGACGCTCGCGATCTGCTCCTCAATGCTCACTGCAAACAGCCGGTCGGTCGCGCTCATGCCGCGCTTCTCCCGCGCTCCACACTCACGGTTTCGGGCTGAGCTTCGAAGGTGAGCCGCCGATGCAGCAGGCGCACGCGCTCGACGTCACCACGGCAATACTCGGCCACGTCGTCCAGTCGCCCGGCCTCTACGAAGTCCCACACCCGCGAACCGTCCATCTCCTCTTCACCGATCTCGCTGCCCTTGGCCGGCAGCCCGAGCGCCGCGCACAGCCGCGCGAGGCTCACGCGCCCGCCCCACCCCGCCCAGGCGGTCATGGTGTCGAACACGAAGTCCGAGCCGGGGCGCGCGTCGTGTGGCAGCGCGAACGGCGGGCGCAGACCGAGCACCACGGCGCGCTGGAACAGAAAGCGCAGGTCGAAGTCGCGGACGTTGTGGCCGACCCAGCGTGGGACGCGCCCGTGGCTGGCCTCAATCGCCCGGTGCACGGCACCGAAGAACTCGCCGAGCAGCCAGGCCTCGGGCGAGGCCAGGGTGCGCGTCAGCGCTTGCGCTGGCGCATCGTCCACCGCCCAGCCGATGCAGATCACTTCGCCACGGTCGCCGACGAACGATGTCTTACGCCACGCCTCCTCGATCAGCCCAGGCTTGATCTCCGTTTCCCACTTGGCGATGGTCTCGGGCTTGCTGTAGTTCGCGGGCGGCGCGATACCGCGCGCGATCTCGTCCCTGAGTCCCGGCGCCTGGCCGGGGATGGTTTCGATGTCGAGATAGATGTGCATGGTCTGGTCCCTCAGAACGGAATGTCATCATCGAAGTCACCAGCCGGCACCGGTGCGTTCGCGCGGCCGGTGGCCTTGCGGTAGTCGTCGGGGCTGGTCGCGCGGCGCGGCTGCGCCTCGGCGTCCTCTTTCGGGTAGACGTTGAACCAGCCGTTCCACTCGCCGGCGGGAATGCTGTCGAGGTGAATGCTGATCTTGTCGCCGTCCACGATCATGGCGCCGTGGCGGTCCCAGAACGTCTTGCCGTCTTTGCCCTCGCGCGGGCGAACGATGTTATAGATACGCTT
>DAIDLH010000085.1 GCA_027449605.1 Candidatus Muproteobacteria bacterium
GACCCCGAAGAGTTCGCCCGCGAGGTCGGGCGCCGTGCGCGGGCGCTGGCGCTGGCGGCGGATTACCCGGATCGACTCGAAGCCAAACGGGCGCGGCGCGCCAGCGACGAGGCGGCCAAGCCGCTGGCGCAGTACCGGGCCGAGGAGCTGGCGCACATGAAGCGGAACTTCTACGGCTTCGATCCCAGCTATCACGTGGCGCGCTACAATTTCGTGTTCAAGGTTCCGCATTCGTGGACGCCCTTGCATCTGGCCCGACATCGGCAGCGCACCCGACCCGATACTGCGGCGTTGACGGCGCTCAGTGAAGCGCGAACGCCAGCGCCAGCGGCAGGCTGATCAGCCCCGCGAGATTCCCGAGCATCACGATCGAGGCGACCTTGCCCGGTTCCTGCCGGTATTGTTCAGCCACGAGATAATTGAGCACCGCCGGCGGCAGGGCGCTGAACACCAGCAGCAGGCTCGCTTGCAGCGGCGTGAGTTGCAGGAACGGTTTCACGATCAGCAGCATCAGCACGCCGGTCGCCGGACAGATTACGGCGCCGAGCAGCCCGATGCGCCATTCCCGGAAGTCGACGCTGGTGAGGCGTGTGCCGAGTGCGAACAGCAATAATGGAATGGAGGCTTGGCCAAGCAGATTGACCGTTTCTCTTATTGGCATCGGCACATCCCAGCGAAACAGGCTGAAGGCGATTCCAATCAAGGTAGCAGCCACGATCGGTTGCCGCAGCACCTTGTGCCATGGGGCGCGGTGATCTATGAGCCAGGTGCCGAGCGTGAAATGCAATCCGTTTTCGACCAGGAACAGCACCACCGCCGCCGGCAACGCCTGTTCGCCGAAGGCGAACACCGCCAGCGGCAGGCCGATGTTGCCGGCGTTCGTGAACATCATCGGCGGCACGAAGGTTTTGAGCGGGATCCGCGCGGCCCTGGCGACCGGAATCGCCAGCAGCCCCGAGCCCAATACGATGGCGAGGCAGCCCAGCGCGAGCCAGCCGAATTCGACCAGACGAAAATCCTTGCCGGAGAGAACATGGAACAACAGCGCCGGCAGGAGAATGGTCATGTTGATCTGGTTCGCCGCGGTCATGTCGGGACGGCGCCAGCGGCTGTAGAGATAACCGACCGCGACGATGGCGAATACCGGAAAAACGATGCTGAAAAGTCGGACGACGAACATGGCGCACCGGTATGGGATGAGGCAGATTATGCGACATCCGTCGCCGCTGACAAGCGAGAGATTGTATCGTCGCGCGCGATATGCGAAGTTCATTAATGAATCCGCCGCGGAGCGGACACGGTAAATCGAGGAGGGCCGCCATGAATGAGAACATGCTGACCGAAAAACCGGCGCTGACGCTGGTGGCCGCGAAAAAGATCATCGCCGCGGCTGAGGCCGAAGCGCTGAAGCATGCCTGGCCGGTGGTGATCGCCGTGGTGGACGACGGCGGCAATCTGATTTGCCTGCAACGCCTCGACAACGCCCAGTTCGGCAGCGTGGAGGTCGCCATCCAGAAGGCCAGATCGGCGGTGGCGTTCAAGCGACCGACCAAAGCCTGGGAGGAATTGCTGGCGAGCGGGCAACAGCGCGTGCTCAATCTGCCGGGCGTGTTGTCGTCCGAAGGCGGCGTGCCGATTGTGTGGAAGAATCAGATCGTCGGGGCGATCGGCGTGAGTGGGGTCAAGGCCAGCGAGGACGGGCAGATCGCCCGCGCCGGCGCCGCGGCTTTGGCGTGAAATAAATATAGTGTGCTGGAAATGGCTCCCCGGGACGGACTCGAACCGCCGACCCGGTGATTAACAGTCACCTGCTCTACCGACTGAGCTACCGGGGAGTAAATGAAGCCCTGCTCGCTGCGCTCGCTCGTCCTGTCATATGACGAGAAGCCCTGCTCGCTGTGCTCGCTCGTCCTGTCATATGACGAGAAACCCTGCTCGCTTCGTTCGTTCGTCTTGCCATAAGACGCCGAAGGGCGCGTATGTTAGGGCGAAAGGCGGGGCAGGGTCAAGGCAACCGCGTTAGGTGCAGCGCAGGGGCTTCCCTTCCGAGGTTTTCGTGGACACGCGCGGCCGTCCTGTCCAATAGATAATGACCGCCTTGGCTTTCTCTGCGCCACGTGTGTCACAAAAAATGAATGTGCCCGTCCAGACCTCGCTCAACGGGCTGTAACGGACATATTCGTGCAGTCCTCCGTAGCGCAGCCTCAGATTGCCTTCCAGGCCTTGCTGGACATGAATGATCGGCTCGCCCGCATCTACTTGATGGTTTTTGTTCGCATCGACAAAAACGATGTGGCCTTCGTGCCAGGCGGATTCGTCTGTGCATGAAGAACCGTTCGTGCTTTTGCACATGACCACCATCGCATTCCGCTTGATGGCTTCACTGCGCGCCAGGCTCAGCTCGCCCATGAGCTGATTTACCGCGGCGGTCATCTGTGTATCTTGCACCAGACCGGCGAGGCTCGTGGCACCCGCCCCCAGCATGCTTACTACAGAAGTAGTTATCAGCAGGTCGTAGAGCGAATAACCGCGCTGCCTCAGGCACGACCTGACGCCGGCGGACGCCGAAAATGAAATGGCTAAGCGACGAAACACCCCGACTCCATCCTGTTTTTTATGAACGCCGCGATCCTGCGACGTTTTTATTCCGGTTCTTGTTGTTTCGAACTGACCGGATAATTATGCCGATTTCTTTCGAGGTTGCAACACCTGGAAAGAAGGCTTTATTTCTTAATATCTGTCATCCGTTCGTGCCGAGCAGTTTTTCAATCCGGTCCAGTGCTTTGTCCAGTATTGGCATGGAAGTGGCGAAGGAGAGTCGCAGGTGACCTTCGGCGCCGAAGGCGGAACCGGGCACCAGCGCCACCTCGGCTTTATTAAGGAGTTGCTCGGCCATCTCGATGTCGTTGGATATGCCGGCGGTGGCGGCAATGGCCTTGCTGAAATCCGGAAACGCGTAGAACGTTCCCCGCGAGGGCAGGCAGCGCACGCCGCGAATTTTGTTCAGGCGGTCCACCACGCGATCGTGCCGTTCCTTGAACGCGCGCACCATCGGCGCGATGCAGCCCTGATCGCCTTTTAACGCCGCCTCCGCCGCCACCTGCGCGATCGAGGTCGGATTGGAGGTGCTCTGCGACTGGATTTTCTTCATCGCCGCGATCAGCGGCTTCGGCCCGGCAGCGTAACCGATGCGCCAGCCGGTCATGGCATACACCTTCGAAACCCCGTTCAGCACGATCGTGCGTTCCTTGAGGTCCGGACAAACGTTCAGGATGTTGCTGAACGGTTCGTCCGCCCAGAGAATATGTTCGTACATGTCGTCGGTGGCGATCAGCACGTTCGGGTGTTTGCGCAGCACTTCGCCGAGCGCCGCAAGTTCCGCGCGCGTGTAGACCGCGCCGGTCGGATTCGACGGGCTGTTGATGACCAGCAGCCGCGTCCTGGGGGTGATGGTGCGGTCGAGTTGCTCGGGGCGGATTTTGAACGCCTGATCGATGCCGGCCGAGATAATGACCGGGCTCGCGTCGGCGAGCAGCACCATGTCGGGATAGGATACCCAGTACGGCGCGGGGATGATAACCTCGTCGCCGTTGTCGAGCAGCGCCTGCGCCAGATTAAAGAAGCTCTGCTTGCCGCCGACGGAGACAAGTATCTCATCGGGCTTGTAATCGAGTCCGTTGTCGCGCTTGAATTTGCCGATCACCGCCTGCTTGAGCCCGGGCGTGCCGTCCACGGCGGTATATTTGGTGAAGCCGTCGCGGATGGCGCGGATGGCGGCTTCTTTAATATGATCCGGGGTGTCGAAATCGGGTTCGCCCGCGCCGAGGCTGATGACATCCTTGCCCTGGGCTTTCAGTTCCTTGGCCCGGGCATCGACGGCCAGCGTGGGGGAGGGTTTGATGCGGTTGACGCGGCCTGACAGGCGGATGGTGGACAACGGTTCCTCGTGAATTCGGTTTCGGAAAAACGCGGTAATATACCCGCAAGTCAGCGGAAAAACGATAGCGCATGAGCCAGACATTCGAACTCGTCAGTCCATTCCAGCCGGCCGGCGATCAGCCGCAGGCGATCGCCGCGCTCACGGCGGGGCTCGGCCATGGCGAGGCCTGCCAGACCTTGCTGGGCGTGACCGGCTCCGGCAAGACCTTCACCGTCGCCAACGTCATCCAGCAGGTGCAACGCCCGACGCTGGTGCTGGCACCGAATAAAACCCTTGCCGCGCAGCTCTATTCCGAGTTCCGCGATTTCTTTCCGCGCAACGCCGTGGAGTATTTCGTGTCGTATTACGACTACTACCAGCCCGAGGCCTATGTGCCCTCGTCGGATACTTATATAGAGAAGGACGCCTCGATCAACGAACAGATCGAGCAGATGCGCCTCTCCGCCACCAAGGCGCTGCTGGAACGCGAGGACAGCATCATCGTGGCCACGGTCTCGGCGATCTACGGTCTGGGCGACGTCGACGCCTACCACAGCATGATCCTGCATCTGCGTCAGGGCGCGGCCATGGGCCAGCGCGCCATCCTGCAGCGGCTGACGGAAATGCAATACACGCGCAACGACATGGAATTGCGCCGCGGCACCTTCCGCGTGCGCGGCGACGTCATCGACATCTTCCCGGCCGAATCGGAAAAACTCGCGGTACGCGTCGAGCTGTTCGGCGAGGACGTGGAAAACATCTCCGAATTCGATCCGCTGACGGGCGAGGTGGCCGGGCACCGCCTGCGCATGACCATTTTTCCGTCGTCGCATTACGTCACGCCGCGCGAAACCATCGTCAAGGCGATCGACGAAATCAAGCTGGAACTGCGCGAACGTCTGGAACAACTCAAGGCCGCCGACAAGCTGGTCGAGGCGCAGCGCCTGGAGCAGCGCACGCTGTACGATCTCGAAATGATGCGCGAAGTCGGCTACTGCGCCGGCATCGAGAACTACTCGCGCTATCTTTCCGGACGCAAGGCCGGCGAGCCGCCGCCGACGCTCATCGACTATCTGCCGAAGAATGCGCTGCTGGTCATCGACGAGAGTCATGTCACGGTGCCGCAACTCGGCGGCATGTACAAGGGCGACCGTTCGCGCAAGGAGACACTCGTCGAGTACGGCTTCCGCCTGCCGTCGGCGCTCGACAACCGGCCGCTGCGTTTCGACGAATTCGAGCGGCTGATGCCGCAGACCATCTTTGTTTCCGCCACGCCGGGACCTTACGAACGCGAACGCAGTCACGGCGTCATCGTGGACCAGATCGTGCGTCCGACCGGACTGGTCGATCCAGAAGTGGAGGTGCGGCCGGCGACGGCGCAGGTCGACGATCTGCTGTCCGAGATCCGCGCCCGCGTGCGCGACGGCGAGCGCGTGCTGGTCACCACGCTGACCAAGCGCATGGCCGAGGACCTCACCGAATACCTGCACGAGCACGACGTGAAGGTGCGCTACCTGCATTCGGACATCGAGACCATCGAGCGTTCCGAGATCATCCGCGACCTGCGCGCCGGCGCCTTCGACGTGCTGGTCGGCATCAACCTGCTGCGCGAAGGCCTGGACATTCCCGAGGTGTCGCTGGTCGCGATACTCGACGCCGACAAGGAGGGCTTCCTGCGCTCGACCCGCTCGCTGATCCAGACCGTCGGCCGGGCGGCGCGGCATATCCACGGCAAGGCGATTCTTTACGCCGACCGGATGACGGATTCGATGCGCGCCGCCATCGACGAAACCGGACGCCGCCGCCAGAAGCAGATCGCCTATAACGAAGCGCACGGGATCACTCCCAAAGGCATCGTCAAGGCGGTCAAGGAGATCATCGACGGGGTATCGCCGGCGCACCCGCTGTTCGGCACGAAAAACTACGGCGCCAAATCGGCGCATGTCGGACGCGAGTTCCTGCGCGCCGCCGAGGAAGAGGCCGAATACGCGGCCATGGCGCCGGACGCGCTGGCCAAGCTGCTCGGCAAACTGGAAAAACAGATGTACACCCACGCGCGCAACCTGGAGTTCGAGCAGGCGGCGGCGCTGCGTGACAAGATTCACACGATCCGCTCGCGCCAGTTCGGCGTGATCGAGGGCGGCGGGCGGAAACGCGGTTGACGGGAGTGGTCGCAGCCCGTGTGCCATCGATTTGCCGGGCGCGGTGGTGTTTTCACGCGTCCAGGCCGCATAAAACTTGTGACCCCGCGCCGAATTGTGCTATTTTTCCGCGCCTGTTTGCAGGCGCGTAGCTCAGTGGTAGAGCACCACCTTGACATGGTGGTGGTCGGTGGTTCAATCCCACTCGCGCCTACCAGTGTATGATTATTTGCCGCAAAGGGCGCAAAGAGCGCAAAGATTTCTTGGGTTTTATTTTCCTGAGCTTTTCTTTGCGTCCTTCGCGTCTTTGCGGCGAGTGATATTAAAAGTTGTTGCTCATGCGGCCATTCGTAGCGGTCGCCACTGACGAAAGGGTCGCGCATCATGCCTGTCATCACGCTGCTGGACGGCAGCCGCCGGGAATATCCCCAACCGGTTACGGTCGCCGAGATTGCCGCGAGCATCGGCGCCGGTCTCGCGCGCGCCGCTCTTGCCGGGCGCGTCAATGACAAGCTGGTCGATACCTCGTTCCTGGTCGACCGGGACGCCACAGTCGCGATCATCACCGACAAGAGCCCGGAAGGGATCGAGGTGATCCGGCACTCCACGGCGCACCTGCTGGCGCAGGCGGTCAAGGAATTGTTCCCCGAGGCGCAGGTGACCATCGGTCCGGTGATCGAGAACGGCTTTTACTACGATTTCGCCTTCAAGCGCGGTTTCACGGAAGAGGACCTGGCGAAAATCGAGCAACGCATGCACGAGATCGCCAAGCGCGATTATCCCGTGACCCGCAGCGTCATGCCGCGCGACGAGGCGGTCAAATTTTTCCGCGACATGGGCGAGGTATACAAGGCCGAGATCATCGCCAGCATTCCCCAGGGCGAATCGATTTCGCTGTACCGTCAGGGCGAGTTCATCGACCTCTGCCGCGGTCCGCACGTGCCCTCGACCGGCAAGCTCAAGGCGTTCAAGCTCATGAAAGTGGCCGGCGCCTACTGGCGCGGCGATTCGCGCAACGAAATGCTGGCGCGCATCTACGGGACGGCCTGGACGAACAAAGAAGCGCTCGACGCCTACCTGCACCAGATCGAGGAAGCCGAGAAGCGCGATCACCGCAAGATCGGGCGCCAGCTCAACCTGTTTCATTTTCAGGAAGAGGCCCCGGGCATGGTGTTCTGGCACGAGCGCGGCTGGCGGCTTTACCAGCAGATCGTCCAGTACATGAGCGAGCTATGGCGCGAACACGGCTACCGCGAAATCCGCACGCCGCAACTCGTGGATCGCTCGCTGTGGGAGAAATCCGGCCATTGGGAGAAGTTCCACAGCGACATGTTCATCACCGAATCGGAAAAGCGGCTCTATGCCGTCAAGCCGATGAACTGTCCCTGCCATATCCAGATTTACAACCAGGGACTCAAAAGTTACCGCGACCTGCCGCTGCGGCTGGCGGAGTTCGGCTCCTGCCACCGCAACGAACAGTCGGGCGCCTTGCACGGGCTGCTGCGACTGCGCAACTTCGTGCAGGACGACGCGCATATTTTCTGCACCGAAAACCAGATTCAGCCGGAAGTGTCGGCCTTCATTGACCTGCTGCACCGGGTCTATGCCGATTTCGGCTTCCAGCACATCATCTACAAACTCTCCACCCGCCCGCCCAATCGCATCGGTTCGGATGAGAGCTGGGACAAGGCCGAACACGCCCTGGAACAGGCGCTCAATGCCAAGGGGCTCCAATGGGACTTGCAGCCGGGGGAGGGGGCGTTCTACGGCCCCAAGATCGAGTTCTCGCTCAAGGACAGCCTGGGGCGCATCTGGCAGTGCGGCACCATCCAGGTGGATTTCTCCATGCCCGGCCGGCTGGGCGCGACCTATATCGCCGAGGACGGCAGCAAACAGGTCCCGGTCATGTTGCACCGGGCCATCCTGGGCTCCCTGGAGCGGTTTATCGGCATCCTGATCGAGGAACACGCCGGGGCGCTCCCGACCTGGCTGGCGCCGGTCCAGGCCGTCGTCCTGACCATCACCGACGATCAACAGCAGACTGCCCGCCAGATCGAGAAAACCCTGCGCCGGCTCGGCTGGCGGGTCGAATCCGACTTGAGAAACGAGAAAATAGGCTTTAAAATTCGCGAACATACCTTGCAGCGCATCCCGTACATGCTGGTGATCGGCAAGAAGGAAGCGCAGGAAGGTACCCTAGCCGTGCGCACGCGCAAGGGTGAGGATCTGGGCGCCATGACGCCGGAGGCGTTCCACGCCATGCTCACCCGGGAGACCGCGAGCCGCGGCGTTACTATTTTGGAGGAACAGAAACATCGCGACGGATAAAGAAGTTCGTGTCAACGGGCGCATCAACGCCCCGAAAATCAGATTGATCGGCAGTGATGGCCAGCAGGTTGGCATAGTTCCCGTGAGCGATGCATTGCGCCGGGCCGAGGAAGCTGGCCTCGATCTCGTCGAGATTTCACCCAACGCGGCGCCGCCGGTTTGCCGGATCATGGATTTCGGCAAATACCAGTACGAGGAAAGCAAGCGCAAGCACGCGGCGAAGCGCAAGCAAAAGCAGATTCAGGTGAAGGAAGTCAAATTCCGACCCGGCACCGACATCGGCGATTACCAGACCAAGTTGCGCAATCTGGTCCGCTTCCTGGAAGAGGGCAACAAGGCCAAGATCACGCTGCGTTTCCGCGGACGCGAACTGGCGCATCAGGAGCTCGGCATCGAGATGCTGAAGCGCCTGGAAAGCGATCTCAAGGATTATGGCGTGGTGGAACAACACCCGCGCATGGAAGGCAAGCAGATGGTGATGGTGTTCAACCCCAAACCGGGCGCCGGCAAGACCGTCAAGAGCGAGAAGCCCGCGCCGAAGGCGGAACCGAAGGCTGAACCCAAAACCAAGACGGCGACGTAAGCTGTTTATATCGCCAAAATGAATAGACAGGATTAACAGGATTTTTCAGGATTTACAGGATTAAAGATTTTTCGAATTAAGAAATCCTGTAAATCCTGTCTGATTTTTTTGTTAAGGTTTTGATAACCGCGACCGAACGGGCCACGCATGTGCCCGCAGGCGCTTAACCGAAGGAGTACAAACATGCCCAAGCTGAAAACCAACCGCGCTGCCGCCAAGCGCTTCAAAAAGACGGCGAGCGGCGGATTCAAGCGCTCGCATTCGCATCTGCGACACATCCTCACCAAGAAAAGCGCCAAGCGCAAACGTCATCTGCGCGGCACGATCATGGTGCACGGCACCGACACCGGCCGCCTGCGGCAGTTGCTGCCGCACAGCTGAGGAGGAATAGCACATGCCAAGAGTCAAACGTGGAGTCACCGCCGGCGCGCGCCACAAGAAGGTGCTGTCGCAGGCCAAGGGTTATTACAACGCACGCCGCAAGGTCTATCGCGTCGCCAAGCAGGCGGTCGCCAAGTCCGGGCAGTATGCGTACCGCGACCGTCGCGTCCGCAAGCGCGAATTCCGCGCGCTGTGGATCGCGCGCATCAATGCCGCGGCGCGCGAGTGCGGTCTTTCCTACAGCCGATTTATGAACGGACTGAAAAAGGCCACCATCGATATCGATCGCAAGGTTCTGTCCGATATCGCGGTGCACGATAAAAAGTCCTTTTCCGTTCTGGCCGACAAAGCCAAGGCAGCCCTGACCGCCTGAGCCGGCGAGGCGGCGCGAGCCGCCTCACGAGTTATTGTCACCGAAAGGGAAAGGTCAACGGACCTTTCCCTTTTTTTATTCGCAGTCGAGCAAACCGTGACCGATACGACGAACGCAGTCGAGCAGCAACTGAAGATGCTGATGGCCGAAGCCGAGACGGCGGCCGCCGCCGCGGGCGACGTCGCTGCCGTCGAGGACCTGCGCGTCAAATACCTGGGCAAGAAGGGCCTGCTGACTGAGCAGCTCAAGAGTCTCGGCGGGCTTCCGCCGGAGGAGCGCCCGCGCGTCGGCGCCTTGGTCAACCGCGCCAAGGAAGCACTGCAGGTGAAACTCGGCGAGCGCAAGGACAGTCTCGAATCCGCCGCCCGCGACCGGCAGCTCGCGAGCGAAGTGCTGGACGTGACGCTGCCGGGGCGCGGCCTGCGCCAGGGCGGACCGCATCCGATCACGCGCACGCTGGAACGGCTCGAGACCCTGTTCCTGCACATGGGATTCGAAATCGCCGACGGCCCGGAAATCGAGGACGACTTTCACAATTTCGAGGCGCTCAACATTCCCGCGAGCCACCCATCGCGGGCGATGCACGACACCTTTTATTTCGACGCCCACCGCCTGCTGCGCACGCATACCTCGCCGGTGCAGGTGCGCTACATGGAAAAACACCAGCCGCCGCTGCGCATCATCGCGCCAGGGCGCGTCTACCGCTGCGATTCCGACGTGACCCACACGCCCATGTTCCACCAGATCGAGGGACTCCTGGTGGACACGGACGTCAGCTTCGCCGATCTCAAGGGCGTGCTCAGCGATTTCCTGGTGCAGTTTTTCGAGAAGCCGCTCAAGGTACGGCTGCGTCCGTCGTACTTCCCATTCACCGAACCGTCCGCGGAAGTGGACATCAGTTGCGTCATTTGCGGCGCCAGGGGCTGCCGCGTGTGCAAAAACACCGGCTGGCTCGAGGTGTTGGGATGCGGCATGGTGCACCCCGAAGTGTTCCGCCACGTCGGCATCGACAGCGAGCGCTGGACCGGTTTCGCCTTCGGACTCGGCGTGGAGCGGCTGGCGATGCTGCGTTATGGTGTGAATGATTTAAGATTGTTCTACGAAAACGATTTGCGCTTTCTGCGACAATTTAGATAAAAACTCACCGCGAAGGCGCAAAGGACGCAAAGTGGTTTTCAAATTTCTAAAATGGTTTTCTTTGCGATCTCCGCGTCTTTGCGGTTAAAAGTCATTTTCAAGCAATATGAAAATAAGCGAAAAGTGGCTGCGCGAGTGGGCAGCGCCGAAGCTCGACACCCGGGCGCTGGCGGACCGTCTGACCATGGCCGGACTGGAAGTCGGCGCCATCGAACCCGTCGCGCCGCGCCTGGAGCACGTCGTGGTCGGCGAGATCGTCTCCATCGCGCCGCATCCGTCGGCCGACAAACTCAGGCTCTGCCGCGTGAACGTCGGCAAGAACAAAATCCTCGACATCGTCTGCGGCGCCGCCAACGCCGCAGCCGGCATGAAAGCGCCCGTGGCGCTGGAAGGCGCGGTCATGCCGAACGGAATGAAAATCAAAAAAACCGAAATCCGCGGCGCGACTTCGTCCGGCATGCTTTGTTCGGCGAGCGAGCTGGGCATCGCGGAATCTTCGGAGGGTTTGCTGTCGCTGGATCGCGACGCCAGGCCGGGAATGTCCATTACCGAATATCTCGAACTCGATGACGCCACGCTGGAGATCGATCTCACGCCCAATCGCGGCGATTGCCTGAGCGTTGCCGGCGTCGCCCGGGAAGTGGCGGCGCTGACCGGCGCCGGGACCAAGCCGCCGGCCGTCAAGCGCGTCGGCGCCAAGGTGCGCCGCAAGGTTTCCATCAAGCTCGACGCGGGACAGGATTGCCCGCGTTACGTCGGCCGTGTCATCGGCGATATCAATCCGGCGGCGGTCACGCCGTTATGGATGAAGGAAAAACTCCGCCGCAGCGGCCTGCGCAGCATCCATCCGGTCGTCGATGTCACCAATTACGTCATGCTCGAGCTCGGCCAACCCATGCATGCGTTCGATCTCGACAAACTGCAAGGCGCGATTCATGCGCGGCATGCCGTCGAAAACGAATCGCTCGATTTGCTCGATGGCAAGCGGATCAAGCCCGAGCCGGGCAGTCTGCTGATTGCCGATGACCGCCAGCCGCTGGCGCTGGCCGGCATCATGGGCGGACTTTCGTCCGCCGTGAGCGACGCCACGCGCCATCTGTTTCTCGAGAGCGCCTGGTTCCGGCCGGAGACGATTTCCATCCGCGCGCGTTCGCACGGATTGCAGACCGATTCGTCGCAACGCTTCGAGCGCGGCGTCGATCCTGAATTGCCGGTGCGCGCCATGGAACGGGCGACCGCGTTATTGCTGACCATCGTCGGCGGCAAACCGGGACCCGTTGTCGAACGAACCGCGCGGCGTCATCTGCCGCGTGTCGTTCCCGTGACGTTGAGGGCCGATCGTATCCAGCGCCTGCTGGGCATGGCGATACCGTCCAGGACCGTCGAGAATATTCTTGCGCGTCTCGGCATGAAGTTGAAAAAATCCGGCAAGAACTGGATCGTCATTCCGCCATCGTGGCGTTTCGACATCGTCCGCGAGGTGGATTTGATCGAGGAAATCGCGCGGGTTCACGGGTATGACATGTTCCCGTCACGCCAGCCGCGCATGGCCATGGTCGCGCGTCCGGCGCCGGAATCCGATGTCGACAGCCCGCGTCTGCGCGCGGCACTGGTCGATCGCGACTACCAGGAGGTCATCACCTACAGTTTTGTCGATCCCAAAATGCAGTCCATGCTCGATCCCGGTGCCACGCCCTTGCCGCTGGCCAACCCGATCAGCGCCGACATGGCGGTCATGCGCACCTCGCTCTGGCCCGGATTGCTCCAGGCCATTCTCTACAACCAGAACCGCCAGCAGACGCGGTTGCGGTTGTTCGAGATTGGGCGTCGTTTCCTGACCCTGAATAACGAGCTGACGCAGGAGTACGTGCTCGGCGGGGCGGTCTCGGGCGACGCCGCGCCCGAGCAATGGGGCATGCCCCGGCGCACGGTCGATTTCCATGACGTAAAGTCCGATGTCGAGGCCTTGCTGGCGCTGGCGGGAATGGACGAAGCGGCGCAATTCCGGCCCATCCGGCACGCGGCGCTGCATCCCGGGCAGGCGGCGGAAATCCTGTATCAGGGCCAGCAACTGGGCCTGGTGGGTCTGCTGCATCCGGCGGTTCAAGCCGGATTCGGCCTGTCCCAACCGGTGATTTTATTCGAACTCCGGTTGTCTCTTTTGCGGCAGGAGAAGCTCCCGGTTTTCAGGGAATTTTCAAGATTTCCGTCGATCCGGCGGGATATTGCTATTATTGTGAATGAAACCACGCCGGCCCAAGTGGTGCTGGAGTGGGCGCAGAAGGCGGCCGGAGAGCTGCTCGTTAACCTTGAGCTATTTGATGAATATCGCGGGAAAGGTGTTGATTCCGGACGAAAAAGTTTGGCTTTGGGCTTGACCTTGCAACACTCTTCGCGCACTCTTAATGAAACGGACGTGGAGCAGGTGATGACGGAGGTGATGTCCACCCTGGAATCCAAGCTGGGAGCGGTCCCGCGTCAATAAGTACTTGGGAATGAAGAAGAAGGATATAGACATATGGCTTTGACCAAAGCAGATCTTGCGGAAAACCTGTTCAATGAGCTGGGTCTGAATAAGCGGGAGGCAAAGGAATTTGTCGAGTTTTTCTTCGAAAAGATTCGCACCGCCCTGGCCGAAGGCGAACAGGTAAAGCTCTCCGGTTTCGGCAATTTCTCCCTGCGCCAGAAAAACCCCCGTCCGGGACGCAACCCCAAGACCGGCGAGGAAATTCCCATCTCCGCGCGCCGCGTCGTCACCTTCCGCGCCAGCCACAAGCTCAAGGAGCGAGTCGAGCAAAATGCTCAAGCCAACCGCGAAAAGTTCAAAGCGCAGGCTGAACTAAATGCTTGACCCCGGCGAGAATCACGAACTACCCACGATACCCGGAAAGCGCTACTTCACCATCGGTGAAGTGAGCGAGTTGTGCGCTGTGAAGCCGCACGTACTGCGGTATTGGGAGCAGGAATTTCCGCAGCTCAAACCGGTCAAGCGCCGCGGCAACCGGCGCTACTATCAACGCCACGACGTGATTCTCATCCGCCAGATTCGCAGCCTGCTGTACGTCGAGGGTTTCACCATCAGCGGCGCGCGCAACAAGCTCGATCTGGACAACCCCGAGCCGCTGGACATCAATCGTCAACAGGCCATCAAGACGCTCATCAACGAGCTGGAAGATGTCCTGGGCATGCTGAAAAAACTCTAAATTATTCTTGTTTCAAGCCGATTCTCCGGTATGATGGCGACCGCAACTCTGCGGTACATCATGCGGGATCCTTCCACGCAAATACACAAACGGGGCGTAGCGCAGCCTGGTAGCGCACCACCTTGGGGTGGTGGTGGTCGGAGGTTCAAATCCTCTCGCCCCGACCAACATCATGTGTTTGTTTCTTTTGAAGTAGTGTTTTCTCAAGAGCAATTTGCTGGGGCAATATCTGCTCCAAAATCTTTCTGTCGAACGGGCTTCGCCCGTGTGTACTTGTGGGTGGCTGACCCACGGCAGGTGACTTTGGACTCGGGCCATCCATGGCCCTCGCCCTGCGGGCCGCCTGCGGCGGTCCAAATTCGATCCGGTCGAATTTGTC
>DAIDLH010000086.1 GCA_027449605.1 Candidatus Muproteobacteria bacterium
GAGTCCGCGCCAGCCGAGTAGCGGTTCCAGCACTGCACCCAAGGTCGAGCCGAACGCCATCCCACCCGCCATCGCGCCGAATAGCCAGCCCAGCGGTCGGCCCCGCTGCTCGTAGGGAAACAGCCGGCCGACAAGCACGAGTGCGAGCGGCACCACGCCGCTGGCACCGACACCGGTCAGGATCCGCCAAGTCGCGATCTGGCCGATCGATGTCGCCGTAGCCGTCAACGTCGTTAGCGTCGCGAACGCGATGAGCGACGCGAACATGACACATTGCACGCCTAGGCGGTCGGCCAGAAAACCATAGACCAGCGTCGCTATACCATAGGGAATCAGGTAGGCCGGAACCATCAGCCCAACCGCTTGTACTTGGGCCCCGAACGTAGCAGCAAGCGCCGGGATGATCGGCGCAACCATGTACGCCTGGAAAAAAATGATGAATGTGGCGGCCGCAAGCATTCGCAGCAGGCGCTCCCGCCCGTGATGGTCAGGAGTGGGTGATACGGTCTGATGCACAATATGGTTTCCGCAAAGTCTGGCAGAGGAGGCGGCTAAATCGCGAGCACCGGGATGAAGAAGAAGTACGCGTTCAGCATGTACAGGCCAGCCAGTATCAGCGTGAGGCCGCCTGCGACCTCGAACACCTTCCGGTAGCGCTGAAGTCCGGCGAGGCTTTCCAGCCAGCCCATCGCGACGGTGCCGAGCAGGATTGGAACCGCACGGCCCAGGGCGAAAGCGAACAACAGCGTGGCGCCAAACAGCGGCGAACCGATGCCGGCGGCGATGCCCAGCAACGCGACCAGTGCGGGCGTGCAGAACGGACAGACCGCCACGGAAAAAACCGCGCCCAAAGCCGCGGCGCCCCAGATACTGCCGACCCGTTTCGCACGCACCGGAATGGCGGGCAGGGGCAAGCGGATCCAGCCCGGCCAGACCAGGCCCAGCAGCACCAGCACGGGACCGAGGACCAGCCCCCACTCCCGGCCGATCAGTCCGCTGGCCCACTGCCCGCCCAGGCCGGCGATCAGTCCCAACAGGGTCTGCACCGCGAGCATGCCCAGTATGAACATGCCGCCGTAGCCGATGGCGGTTTTCGGTTCGCGCGCCTTGGTGACGTAGGCGAGCGCAACCGGGATCGAGGCCAGCACAACCGGGTTGAAGGTGAATACGAAGCCGATCAGGAAGCCGACCCCGAGGGAAACCAGGCTCGCCTGCTCCAGCGTGGCACGTACGGCATCAAAATCCAAAGGGCGCTCCCGGGTTGGTGCGGATATTCGTTTCGACGTGGCCGGCCTCCATGCAGACCGCGCACAGGCTGCGACTCACGTCTGTTCCCGGGCGAGCCGCCGGGACAGCTCTTTGCGCAGCCGGGCAGGCCGGGGCAGCCTCGCGAACACGAGTTCGCCGTCGATCGCCATCGACGGCGGCGTCAACACGCCCAGCCGCACGGCATAGTCCAGTTCGTCCAGCAGGTTCACCTCACACCACGTCACCCGCTGGTCGCCGAAGGATTTCGCAACTTCTTTCAGCGTATCCCGGACACGCTCACAGCGGCCGCAACCGGGCGTATAGAAAATCTCGATCTTGATGCTCATCGCTTCCCTCCGCATTCAACACGGATCGCGTCCTGGAGCCTCGAGGCTCGACTCCAGTGCAGCCAGAATCGGGCA
>DAIDLH010000087.1 GCA_027449605.1 Candidatus Muproteobacteria bacterium
ATATCCGTGCAGTTCATGATCGTGTGACAACGAAATAGTCGATACGGATCCTCCAGATCGTCCAGACGCTGCCCGGTCGCCTGGTCGCGGCTGTCGGCCAGGAATCGCCAGGATTGCAGCAGCGCCGCCGGTCCGAGGAACTTGTCGGGATTCCACCAGAATGACGGGCAAGCCGTTGTGCAACAAGCACAAAGTATGCACTCGTACAGGCCGTCCAGCTTGTCCCGGTCATCGGGGGATTGGAGCCTTTCGATCTCCGGCTCCGGGTCGTGATTGATCACCCAGGGCTTCACCGCGCGATAGGCGCTGAAGAACTGGCTCAGGTCCACGATCAGGTCGCGGATCACCGGCACGCCCGGCAGCGGCCGCAACTCGATCGGCTGCTTCAAATCCTTGAGCGGCGTTATGCAGGCCAGCCCGTTGCGGCCGTTGATGTTCATCCCGTCCGAACCGCACACCCCTTCCCGGCACGAACGCCGGAACCCGAGGCTGTCGTCCTGCTGCTTGAGCAGCACCAGCGCGTCCAACAGCATCACCGCGCCGCTATCGTCCGGCAGATCATAGACCTGCATGCGCGGTTTTTTATCGGTTTCGGGGTTGAAGCGATAGATTGAAAATCGCATGCATGCAGTTTAGCCATTTGTTTTCATCTGTGAAATACCGGAATGCACGAGGTGCTTTGCCTGGATTTCCCGCAGATATTGACCAGTAATCCCCATGTTTCGCGCCTTCGGTCGGACCGGAGCGGTTCGCGGCCGGAATCGCGCTAATAATAAACAGCATCACGGCGGAAATGCTTCCAGAAACGGGCGCTTCCGCCCGTTTATTTTTGGGAGGAAACTATGGATAGTCTGCAAACCTTGCTCATCTGGCCGGAAAATCCCCTGTTGTCGCTGCTGGTCGTGATTTTCGCCGCGATCCCGATCCTGTACGGCGCGCGCCAGGCGATGCACAGCCTGCTGCAAGCGCTGTTCCGCGGCGTCAGCAACCCGCTGCGCCTCATGTCGCACTGGCTGTTCAAGACCGCCGACACGCTCCAGGCGCGCAACAAGCTCGTGCTGCTAAGCCGCGGTCGCGAGGAAGTCTCGCACGGCATCGCCAAGGAATTCGAGCGCGTGACGAACCTGGTGCAGCGCGATCTGCACGGTTACCCGGCGCTGCAACGCAAGCTCACGGACGAGATCACCCGCATCGAGGAAGAATTTCAGAAATGCGGCGAGGTGCCGCCGCCCCCGCCGGAGTGGACCAAGGCCGTGGCCGCGATCGCCAAGATCAAGCCTTCCAGCGACGGTCTGGTGGAAAGGATACTGGACGACATCAGCACCTCCATCGACGAGATTTACGAGAAAGTCGTCTCCGAATATCGCGAGTCATACAAGAAACGCCACGACATCCTGAAAGGTTTCATGCCGTTCTGGCGCTCGGTGGATCAGACCCTGAAGCGCGTGGACAAGAACCTCACCGGCATGCAGGAAAGCGCCGCGAAGATCGACGAGCAGGTGGAGAAGTACAAACAGATTCACGCCAAGAGCGACCAGGTCGAACACAGCCTGGCCTCTTCCTCCACCATCCTGTTCGTCATTTCCCTGCTCGCGATCGCGATCGCCGCGGGCGGCGCGTTCGTGAACTTCTGGCTCATCGAACGCCCGATGGCGGCCATGGTCGGCGGCTCCGAATACATCGTCGGCGACATCCAGGCGTCGTATCTGGCGGCGATGGTGATCATCTTCTTCGAAACGCTGATGGGCCTGTTCCTGATGGAATCGCTCGGTTACACCCATCTGTTCCCGCTCAACGGCATCAACAATCGCATGCGCCGCTGGCTGGTGTGGATCTCGTTCGGCATCCTGCTGATCCTGGCCGGGGTCGAAGTCGCGCTCGCGGTGATGCGCGACATGATCATTTCGGCCGACATCGCCCTGAAACAGGAACTGGCCGGCAACAATGCCATCAAGACAGCGGTGGCCAGCACCTGGGCGCTCGACATTCCCAAGGCGGCGCAGATGATCCTCGGCTTCACCCTGCCCTTCGCGCTGGCGTTCGTGGCGATCCCGCTCGAATACCTGATCCACTCCGGACGCACCGTGTTCGGCGTGCTGCTGGTGCTGGGCATCCGCGGCCTGGGATTCGCGACGCGTTTCCTGTCCAGCATGACGCGCCAGATCGGCAAAGGAACGGAACATCTCTACGACGCCGTGATTTTTCTTCCGCTCATCATCGAGCACGCGGTGCTGAATCGCGGGTCGCAATCGACCTCGCCGGGCGGATCAGGAAAGGTAGCATCGTTTTCCAAGCGCGGCGCCGCCGGGGAGCATGTGCTGTGAAGCGGCCGCTTTGGTTTATTCCGGTTCTGGCCTTAGGTCTGCTCGCTACCTCCTGCGCCGACCCGCGCAGCCATGCGCAAGCGGTTTACATGCTGGTGGATACCTCCGGCACTTATTCACAGGAGCTCGACAAGGCGCAGCGCGTCGTGAGCTATCTGCTCGGCACGCTCAAGGCCGGCGACTCGCTGGCCGTGGCGCGGGTCAAGAGCCGCAGCTTCTCCGAAAAGGACATCGTCGCCAAAATGACCCTGGGCAAGGACCCGATGCAGGCGAACAACCAGAAACGCGAGTTCGCCGACAAGGTCGGCACCTTCAAGGCCGACCTCAAGAAAGGCAGCGCCTACACCGACATCACCGGCGGCATCATCCAGGCCTCGGAATACCTGAACGAGACCGGCGCCGGACAGAAGACCATCCTGATCTTCTCCGACATGCAGGAAGAACTGGACTACAAGACCGTGCGGGATTTTCCCATCAATCTGCAAGGCATCCGCATCATCGCGCTGAACGTCACCAAGCTCACCACCGACAACGTCGACCCGCGCCGTTACATGGGGCGACTGGAATGGTGGGAGAAACGCGCCCGCGACGCCGGGGCAACAGACTGGAAGGTGGTGAACGATCTGGAGCATCTGGAGCGGATTTTCAAGGGACGGGGTAGTTCATAGCCAATTTAATTGGCCTGGCCCATTTCATTTACTTTAATTCCGTTCTAGGATGCAAGGGCGCTAAGTACCCCTCTTTTGCGAATTTTGCCGGGATATTACGTCCACAAGCGAGATCAGGAGGCCTACCTGCCTCCCACCACCGTTTTGCCTGGGTGAGTTGTTCACAAGTTAATCCTTCTGACATCCGCATATTCGCATCCGAGAGATCCGCATCGCGCAAGTTTGCACTATTCAGGGCGCTTAATGACAACTGCGCGCCAGAAAGATCTGCGCCTTGCAGGTTGGCGTCGTTCAGCCATACGTAAGCAAATTGTGAACCCGCGAGGTTAGCGCCGTGTATGTCAGCATTTGTAAACTCTGTGAAGCTGAACAGAGTTTTGCTCAGGTTGGCAAAGGATAGATCTCCGTTTTTGATGGAGATGAGACCGATTGATTGGCTTGACAAGTCGGCGCCACGTAGTTGCAGCCGTCGTTCAAATAGGCGACGCGGCCATAATTCAGGCACATATGTTAGCGGGTGACCGCCCCCGGGCTGTGCAACTGAAGATGAAAGTTGAAGGTTATTATTAGTTGTTGGAAGGAGAAGATTTTTCAGTTGGTAGTAGCTCTGAACAATAAACGGCAGTTGGTAGTAGCTCTGAAAAACGAGCAGCGTCGCAAAAACCACCGGCACCAATATCCATATTCGTTTTAACCATCTTACGCGATGAATTTTCTGACGATATATCTGTAGCCAAGCCAGAGCTGCGGCAACAAAGGAACCTACAACAACCAGCCACGGTCCTTCGGGCCGCGGCAGCGCTTTCCATGCAAATACTGCTAATACTGTCGGTGTTAGCCAATATAGGAGGTAACCAGAAACCATCACCGCCCCTACAGCTCGTATGTTTTGGATTTGCGGTAATGCACCTTTATATTGGCGCCCCCCCTAGGCTATTCCAGTATCCAACAAGCACATGCAGGTATGCCGTAAGTGCAATTAAAACTGTGGGGCCGATAACGAGGAAGGCAACAAACGAAATCCGTGTACCGGCAAATGGCATCATGATAGTTGCATCTGTTCGCAGTAGGGACGCATCTTCCGCCCCAAGAGTCAGGACACAGAATAGGCTGAAACCGATAAGGACGAGCAGTACTCTATTGATCGATTTTGATACCGTATCATGCTGTTTCTGCAAGGTTTGCATTCCAGGGCGGGTGAAATTGGGCAACTTCGGTTTTGACATTTCTCTAAATATCGTCGACAAGAATTATTTTGGTGCTGATTTTCAGGAATTTTGAGTTACCCGCCTATAGGGCCATAGTTTCGCATAAAATTTACCTCAAGCTATGTGCCCATAGAACAGTAGCTATGGATTGATAACGGGTAAATCCGCGTGGCAAATATAGAAAAATAAAAAATCGGTCTTCAATACACCCGCTCTTTCGGCGGAAACGTCTCAACCGTCAGCGGCTTCATCCGCACCGGTTTGTAATCGAGCTTGTTCCCTTCCTTACTGTAGAGCGTGTGCTTGAGCCAGTTGCGGTCGTCGCGCTTGGGATAATCGAGGCGTGAATGCGCACCGCGGGATTCACGGCGCGCGGCGGCGGAGTGGACCGTGGCGAGTGCGATGTCCATGAGGTTTTCCAGTTCCAGCGCCTCGATGCGCGCGGTGTTGAAGATTTTGCTGTGATCGCGCAGCGTGGCACGTTGCAAGCGCTCTGCCAGTTTCGTGATTTTTCTTATCCCTTCGTCGAGCAGTGTCTGATTACGGAACACGCCGCAATAATCTTCCATCGTCAGGCGCAGTTCGTCGCACAGCTTGTCCACCGATTCGCCGTCGCCCTGCCGGTCCCAGCGCGTGAGGCGCGCCATGGCACTCTCGACGGCTTCATCCGGCAATCCACGATGGCGGCGGTTTTCCTCGAGATATTCGAGGATGTGATTGCCGGCGGCGCGGCCGAACACGATGATGTCGAGCAGCGAATTGCCGCCGAGGCGGTTGGCGCCGTGCACCGACACGCAGGCGCATTCGCCCACGGCATAGAGGCCCGGCACCGCCTCTTCCGGCCCGGTGTGCACCGGCACCACCACTTGCCCGGAGCGGTTGGTGGGAATGCCGCCCATGGTGTAATGCGCCGTGGGATAGACCGGGATGGGTTTTGTCACCGGATCGGCATGCACGAAACGGATCGCGGATTCGCGGATGCCCGGCAGGCGCTTGGAAATGATCTCCTCGCCGAGATGAATCAGCTTGAGCAGCACATGGTCCTTCTTCGGGCCGCAACCGCGCCCGGCATGCACTTCCTCGTAGATCGCGCGGCTGATCACGTCGCGGCTGGCGAGGTCCTTGGCCTTGGGCGCGTAACGCTCCATGAAGCGCTCGCCTTCGGAATTGACAAGGAATCCACCCTCGCCGCGCGCCGCCTCGGTGATGAGTATGCCGACGCCGGCGATGCCGGTGGGATGGAACTGCACGAACTCCATGTCCTGCAACGGGATGCCGGCGCGCAGCGCCATGGCCATGCCGTCGCCGGTGTTGATCATGGCGTTGGTGGTGGTGCGGTACACGCGCGCCGCGCCGCCGGTGGCGATCAGCGTGGTCTTGGCCTCGATGATCAAGGGCTCGCCGGTTTCGATTTCGATGACTAAAGCACCAAGAGCATAACCTTCCGGGTCCATCAGCAGGTCCACGGCGAAGAATTCGTCGAAGAAATGCGTGCGCGCTTTCAGGTTCTGCTGATACAGCGCGTGCAGCATGGCGTGGCCGGTGCGGTCGGCGGCGGGACAGGTGCGCTGCGCCTGCTCGCCGCCGAAGTTCTGGCTCTGGCCGCCGAAGGCGCGCTGGTAGATGCGGCCGTTGTCCAGGCGCGAGAACGGCACGCCGTAGTGTTCCAGTTCGATCACCAGATGCGCCGCCGCGCGGCACATGTATTCGATCGCGTCCTGGTCGCCGAGGTAATCGCTGCCCTTGACGGTGTCGTACATGTGCCAGTGCCAGTTGTCCGGCTGCACGTTGCCGAGCGCGGCGTTGATGCCGCCCTGCGCCGCGACGGTGTGCGAACGCGTGGGGAAGACCTTGGACACGACCGCGACATGCGCCTCGCCCTGCGCCAGTTGCAGCGCCGCGCGCAGCCCCCCGCCCCCGGCGCCGATGACGAGGCAATCGAAACGACGACGGGCGATGTTTATCATGGCGCGACCGTGAGCAGTATTTCCGCCGCCCACAGTGCGAGCGCCAGCAGACCGAGCGCGGTGAGCAGCGTCACGCTGAAGCGCAACCACAGTGGATGCAGGTAATCGAGATAGATGCTGCGCATGCCGACCCAGGCGTGGATCAAAATGCTGGCGAGGAACAGCGCCCAGGCGATGCGCACGTAACCGGTGGCGAACCAGGCCTTCCACGCCGCGTGGTCGCGCACCGGCGACAGGCTGAGATGCACGATAACAAAAACGACGAAGCCGCCCATGTACAGCGAAGTCACGCGCTGCAGCAGCCATTCCGTCACGCCGGCGTGGGCGCTGCCTCCGGAACGCGCGCGGCTCACAGGCAGACTCCGGTCAGCGCCACGACCGCCAGCGAAGCGGCGAACGCCAGCCACGCGTTGCGGCGCGCGGCGGGTTTGCTGTCGCCGACGCCGATATCCAGCAACAGATGACGCACGCCGGAAAAGAAATGCTGGGTGAATACCCACACCAGCACCAGGATTACCATCCGGCCATGCGGGGTGGTCGCCTGCGCGGCGATGCGGGCATAGGCTTCGGGGTCGTACAGCGAGCGCTGCAATATATAGAGTGCGGCCGGCAGCAGCAGGACCAGGAACGCGCCGGTGGCGCGGTGCAGGATGGAAACGATTCCGCCCACGGGCAGGCGGATTTTGAAAAGATTCAGGTAAACCGGGCGTTTTTTGTTTTTTCCCATGCCTGTGAAAAGCCATCCTTACCTTATATATGCGAACTCTACACCCTCGTACCGAGATAGGGAATTTCGCGCGCAATAGTGTAAACCGGCCATTGGCGGCGTCCACCCGTTTTTCCCGCGTCACCGGTTTCCGCTATCATGCGCATCCCGGTCAGCATCGGCGGATATCGAACCGTGAACGAAACTTGGAAAAACTTCATTGAAAGCCAGGGCGCCGTCCTCGAGAATGGCCGCGTGCAGCACTTCGGCCATCCGGCAGAAGAACGCCACGCCGCCGCGCAGGGCCATGTCCTCGCCGACCTCTCGGATTATTCGCTGATCCGCGCGCGCGGTGACGACACGCTGAATTTCCTCAACGGCCAACTGAGCAACGATATTCGCCAACTCGACGCGACGCGCAGCCAGCTCGCCGCTTGGTGCAATCCCAAGGGCCGGATGATGGTCATTTTCCGGCTGTTCCGGCGCGACAAGGATTATCTGCTGCAATTGCCCGCGGCCTTGCACGAGAACACGCTCAAGCGGCTGCGCATGTTCGTGCTGCGCTCCAAAGTGACGCTGGAAAACGTGGACGCTGAATTGTCCTGCTTCGGGCTGTCGGGCCCGGAGGCGGAGAACCGGCTGCGCGAGTCGGCCGGCTTTGCGCCCCGGGGAGACAACGCCTGCGAAACCCTGGACGGGATGACTATATTAAGTCTGCCCGGCCCGCAACCCCGTTACGAGATCGTCGCGCCAACAACGACGGCCATGAAACTGTGGGACAAGCTCAAGTCCGGGGCATCTCCCGTCGGTCCCGCGGTCTGGGCCTGGCTCGACATCATGGCCGGCATTCCCAGCGTTCATCCCGAAACCAGCGAGGAATTCGTGCCGCAGATGGCCAACCTCGAAGCCGTCGGCGGCGTGAACTTCAAGAAAGGCTGCTACCCCGGGCAGGAAATCGTCGCGCGCATGCAATATCTCGGCAAGCTCAAACAACGCATGTACCGCGCGCATTTCGCCGGCGAACGCGCGCCGCGTCCCGGCGAGGCGGTCTATGCGCCGGACTTTCCCGGCCAGTCGGCCGGCACGGTCGTGGAATCGCAGCCGTCGCCGGACGGCGGCCATGATCTGCTGGCGGTGATCCAGATCGGCAGCGCCGATACCGGCGAGCTGCATCTCGAAAACGAAGGCGGTCCGCAACTTTCGTTACAATCCCTGCCTTATTCTTTTCCCGCCAACGGCTGAGCGGAATAAACATCCGCCGCCTCCCGTCATCGCGATGCTTGCATTGACATCGCTTGTCTGGTGTCTAGGCTTGTGCTTGAATGTTTTTGCACAGGTCGGAATATAAGGAAATTCTAATAAACTGCATCGTGTCGTTAGTAAAACGACAAACCACGCGACCAAGGAGACAGAAAGGATGACATAACTCTCGCCCGTTCAGTCCACACCCGATTGGCAGCAGAAGTAAACCGTCGTATCAACACAAGAATGGTTCTTTGGAGGAACATGACTATGAGTGATACAGGTTTTTTCCGAAAATTGCCAAGCGCCATCCCCGGCCTGGCGCTGATCGTGATCACGATGGTCGTGATCCGTTTCTGGGTCGAACCCTGGATGAGCGATGCCGTCATCCTGGGGCAGAAAGGCTGGCTCGTTAAAGTCGTCCACCTCAATTACATCCTGCTCGGCATTCTCGCCGGTCTCATCTACCGCAACTTTCTTTTCGGCGGGAAAATACCGGCGATCTTCAGCGACGGCTTCAAGCTTTCCCGTCTGATGATCAAGACCGGCATCATCCTGCTGGGCTCGCTCTATACCGTGCAGGCCATCGTGCAACTGGGCGCGTTCGCCATTTTCCTCATCGGCGGCTTCGTGCTCCTGAGTATCGTGATGGTGTTGTGGCTCGGCAAAGTGATGGGGGTTGACCGTTCCATGACCGGCGTGCTCGCGAACGCGCTCAGCATCTGCGGCGTCAGCGCGGCGGTGGCCACCTCACCGGCCGTTGAAGCCAAGGGCGCCCACGTCGCCTACGCCATCGCCACGATTCTCGGCTTCGGCATCCTGACCATGTTCATCAGTCCGTTCATCGGCCATGCGCTGGGTCTCACCGACCTGCAATACGGCGCCTGGATCGGCACCGGCATCCTGAACTCGGGCCAGGTGCTGGCGGCGGCGCTGGCGTTCAACCCCAAGGTGGAACCGGGTTCCGCGGTCTCGGTCGCGGAAATCTGGAACATCATGCGCGTCATCTCGATCCCGTTCGCGGTGTTCATCGTGACCGTGTGGTACTGGGCCGGCAAGAGCGCGCAGGAAGGCGCGGGCGCACGCAAGGGACTGGGAACGCTGCTGGTGGAAAAATTCCCGGTCTTCGTCATCGGCTTCGCGGCGATGGTGCTGCTGACTAGCCTTGGCGCCTTCGGCTCGGTGGGCATGAAATGTCCGACGGGTATTTCGGAAGCGGAGAAGGCGTTCCTGCAATGCGGTCTGCCGCCTTCCGAAACCATCAAGATGCTGCGCCTGTGGATGACCTGGATCTTCGGCTTCGGCCTGGTCGGCCTCGGCGGTTACATCGACTTCAAGGAAATCGCCCAGGCTGGCGGTACGCCGCTGAAGGTCGGTCTCATTGTCGGCGTCACCAAGTACGTCCTTGCCCTCATCGTGGTTCTGATGATCAGGGACTATCTGGTCGCCATCTGACGCGCTAACGGAGGAAATCATTCATGGCTCAAAAACCTGGTAGTGAAACCCTTGGCGCCGCCGGCGAAAAAGGCAAGATGACCTTGTTCAAGGACGATCGCGGCGAAGACATCGGCGCGATCGTCGTCGCCGCGCTCGTCATCGCCTACATCGTAATAGCGACCGGGGGCAAATCGCCCGCGCCGCCCGCTCCGGCACCGGCTGCTCCGCCGGCGGCGACGGCGCCTGCCGCTCCCGCACCCGGGGCGCCTGCTCCGGCGGCGCCGGCAAAATAGAAGAAACGATGACGCATATTGTTGTAGCGGTAGACGGTTCAGCGGCCTCGCAAGAGGCCCTGGACCGGGCCGCGGATCTCGCCCGTCAGGGTCAGGCCGACCTGACGGGCGTTTTTGTCATCGACAGTCATTGGGCCGACTACATCGGCAACGACTGGCAATCCTCCAAAGGAGCGCGTCAGGGATTTCTCGACTACATCCGGGAAGAACAGGAGCAACAGGCCGAAGCGGCGCGCCAGCAGTTCGAGACGACCGTCCATGGCATGCCGGCGGTGAATTTTGCCGTGGAAGCCGGCGATCCGGCGGAAGTGGTGCTGCAACTCGCGAACAAGCCTTCGACCGATCTGCTGGTGCTGAGCCGGCGGGTGTTTCAGGTCAGCGGGCGTCCCAGCCTCAAGACGCTGGGCGAAAGACTGGCGCGAAAGGCGACCCGGCCGTTTCTGCTGTACCCGTGATTTAAGGTTTCGATTTTTTGTCCGGCGGCGGCGCTTTATCGCGCGGCTGCTCGATCACCTGAATAAAAACCTCGCCCTTCTTCACCATGCCCAGCTCGGCGCGGGCGCGCTCCTCGATCGCCGCCAGGCCCTGCTTGAGATCGTTCACGTCCGCTTCAAGCGCCTGATTGCGCTCCTTCAGCCGGGCGTTTTCCTGTTGCTGTGCGGCGATCTCGCGGTGCAGGCGCCACACGGCGAACACGCCGCCGCTGCCGAGCCACAACGGATATTGCAACAGCACGAGGATCGCGAGCAGGACATAAGCGGCGATTTTCACGAACTTCATTCTAGTTCATCACCGCCCAATCGAAAGGTCGTAGAAACATGTAGCCCGGATGAAGGCGCGAAGCGCCGGAATCCGGGAAGATATTATTCCCCGCATTACGCTGCGCTCCATGCGGGCTACATGCTGCACCCGGGCTGCATTTCAGTTTCCCAGCATGGGAAACGCGCGCCGGCCGGGATACCCGGCCTTCGCGCCCATTTCCTCCTCGATCCGCAGCAGCTGATTGTACTTGGCCACGCGGTCCGAGCGCGACAACGAGCCGGTCTTGATCTGGCCGGTACCGTTGGCCACCGCCAGGTCTGCGATGAACGTGTCCTCGGTCTCGCCCGAGCGGTGCGAAATCACCGCGGTATAACCGGCCTGGCGCGCCATCGCGATAGCCGCCAGGGTCTCGCTCAGCGTGCCGATCTGGTTGACCTTGATGAGTATTGAGTTGGCGACGCCCTGACGGATGCCTCGCTCGAGGATTTTCGTGTTGGTCACGAAAATATCATCGCCCACGATCTGGACCTTCTTCCCGAGCTTTTGCGTCAGCAGTTCCCAGCCCGCCCAGTCCGCCTCGGCACAGGCATCCTCGATCGTGATGATCGGGTATTTGGCGATCCAACCGGCCAGCTTGTCGATCAGCTCTCCGGCGGACAGGTTAGCCTGTTCCGATTCCAGCACATATTTTCCGTTGTCATAGAATTCAGAGCTGGCCGAGTCGATGCCGAGACAGACGTCAACGCCCGGTTTGAAACCGGCTTTCTCGATGCCTTGAAGAATGACCCGAACCGCTTCCTCGTTGGACTTGAGGTTGGGAGCGAAACCACCCTCGTCACCCACGGTGGTAGTGAGTTTCATTCCCTGTAAAACCTTTTTCAGGGCATGAAATACCTCCGCGCCATAGCGCAAGGCCTCGGCGAAACTGGCGGCGCCGACCGGCAGGATCATGAATTCCTGGAAATCGATGTTGTTGTCGGCATGCACGCCGCCGTTGATGACGTTCATCATCGGCACCGGCATCTGCATCGGCACATTGCCCGCCAGACCGTTGATGTACCGGTACAGCGGCTGTTTGGCATCGGACGCGGCGGCGCGCGCGCAAGCCATCGACACGGCGAGTATGGCGTTGGCGCCGAGGCGCGATTTGTTTTCCGTGCCGTCGAGATCGATCATGGCGCGGTCCAAGCCGGTCTGATCCTTCGCCTCCTTGCCAAACAGGGCCTTGCGTATCTCCCCGTTCACGTGGGCGCAGGCGTTTTTCACGCCCTTGCCGCCGTAGCGCCGGACGTCGCCGTCGCGCAGCTCGATGGCCTCGCGCGTGCCGGTGGAGGCGCCGGAAGGCACGGCGGCACGGCCGACGGCGCCGGATTGGAGGATCACATCCGCTTCAACGGTGGGATTCCCGCGCGAATCGAGAATCTCGCGCGCTCGTATATCAGTAATCACAGGCATGGTTGTTATTTCTTAAGAATGTTCTGATTTATTATGATCATCCGCCGCAAAGACGCGAAGGACGCAAAGAAAGGCTCAGGAGAGTAAAACCCAAGAAATCTTTGCGTTCTTTGCGACTTTGCGGCGAGATTTTTTTCAATTCGGCATCAATGTCGTCTCGGCGAAGCCGCGGCGCTTGACCGCCGCGTCCAGTTCCTTCAGCGTCTCAAGCAAGTTCTTCATGCGTCCCAGCGGCCAGGCGTTCGACCCGTCGGACAGCGCCTTGTCCGGGTCCGGGTGGGTTTCCATGAACAGTCCCGCGACACCGGTGGCGACCGCCGCGCGCGCCAGCACCGGCACGAACTCGCGCTGCCCGCCGCTTTTCGTGCCCTGCCCGCCGGGCAGCTGCACCGAGTGCGTGGCGTCGAACACCACCGGGCATCCGGTCTCGCGCATGATCGCGAGCGAACGCATGTCCGAGACGAGGTTATTGTAGCCGAAAGACACGCCGCGTTCGCACACCAGGATGCGGTCCTTGCCGCCGGCCTCGACCGCCTTGTCGATGACGTTCTTCATGTCGTGCGGCGCGAGGAACTGGCCCTTCTTGATGTTGACCGGCTTGCCGGCCGCGACCACGGCGCGGATGAAATCGGTCTGGCGACACAGGAACGCCGGCGTCTGCAGCACGTCCACGGCCGCGGCGACGGCGGGAATGTCCTCGGCCTCGTGCACGTCGGTCAGCACCGGCACGCCGATCTGTTTCCGCACCTTGGCCAGGATCGCCAGCCCCTGCTCCATGCCGAGGCCGCGATATGACTTCGACGAGCTGCGGTTGGCCTTGTCGTAGGACGATTTGTAGATGAACGGAATGCCGAGGCTTCCGGTGATTTCCTTGAGCTGACCGGCGGTGTCCAGCGCGAGCGATTCGGATTCAATCACGCACGGCCCGGCAATGAGGAAGAACGGCCGGTCGAGTCCGGCCTCGAAACCGCAAAGCTTCATGTCGCGGCCGCCTGCGGGCGCGGCGCCGCCTGGGTATGTCGCGCCCGCGCGGCCTGCACGTAGCCGGTGAACAGCGGGTGACCGTCGCGCGGCGTGGAGGTGAACTCCGGATGGAACTGCACGCCCACGAACCACGGGTGATCCTTGAGTTCGACAATCTCCACCAGCATTCCGTCCACGGAAGTGCCGGCCACCACCAGGCCCTTCTCCTGAAGCGCGTCGCGGTACTGGTTGTTGAATTCGTAGCGGTGGCGATGGCGCTCGACGATCGCGTCCTTGGCGTACAGGCCGCGCACGTGCGTGCCCGGCATCAGTTTGCATTCCTGGCCGCCGAGACGCATGGTGCCGCCGAGATCGCCGCCGGCGTCGCGCTTTTCCTTGCCACCCTCGGAGGTGGTCCATTCGGTGATCATGGCGATGACCGGGTACGGGGTCTTGGAATTGAATTCGGTGCTGTGCGCGCCCTTGAGTCCGGCGACGTTGCGCGCGTACTCGATGACCGCCACCTGCATGCCGAGACAAATGCCGAGATAGGGAATGCCGTGGGTGCGCGCGTAGTGCGCCGCCTTGATCTTGCCTTCGATGCCGCGCTCGCCGAAACCGCCCGGCACCAGGATCGCGTCCGCGTCCTCGAGTGGGGCCGTGCCCTGGCTCTCGATCAGTTCCGAATCCACGTAGCGGATGTTGACGCGCGTGAGCGTGTGCAGGCCGGCGTGCTTGAGCGCCTCGGACAGCGACTTGTAGGATTCGGTGAGATGCACGTATTTGCCGACCATGGCGACCGTGATCGTGTCGGTGGGATGCTCCATCGCATGCACCACCTTGTCCCATTCGCCAAGATTCGCCTTGCGCGCGTTGAGGTGCAGCTTCTCGACCACGATCTCGTCCAGCCCCTGCTCGTGCAGCAGCCGCGGAATTTTGTAGATGTTGTCCACGTCCATGGCCGTGATCACCGCGCGCGTGGGTACGTTGGTGAACAGCGCGATCTTGCGGCGCTCGTCCTCCGGCAGCGGCCGGTCGGCGCGGCACAACAGGATGTCCGGCTGGATGCCGAGCGACAGCAGCTCCTTCACGGAATGTTGCGTGGGTTTGGTCTTGAGTTCGCCGGCCGCGGCGATGTAAGGCACCAGGGTCAGATGCATATACACCGCGTTGCTGGGCCCGTGCTCCACGCCCATCTGGCGGATCGCCTCGAGGAACGGCTGCGACTCGATGTCACCGACCGTGCCGCCAATCTCGACCAAGGCCACGTCGGCGTCGCTCGCCCCCTGCGTGATGCAACGCTTGATTTCGTCGGTGATGTGCGGGATCACCTGCACCGTCGCGCCCAGGTAATCGCCGCGCCGCTCCTTGCGGATGACGTTTTCGTAAATTCTGCCGGTGGTGAAGTTGTTGCGTTTCGTCATCGTGGTGCGGACGAAACGTTCGTAGTGCCCGAGGTCCAGGTCGGTCTCGGCGCCGTCGTGCGTGACGTACACCTCGCCGTGCTGATACGGGCTCATGGTGCCCGGATCGACGTTGATATAGGGGTCCAGCTTGAGGAGAGTGACCTTGAGGCCGCGCGCTTCGAGAAGGGTGCCGAGCGAGGCGGAGGCGATTCCTTTGCCCAGAGAGGACACGACACCGCCGGTCACAAACACAAATTTCGTCATTTCGGCCCGTTTAGCAGGAGTTGAGTAACGCCGCAGAACGGAAACACAAGTTACCAGATAGCGGGTGTTTTCACAACTAATTTGTGTGAAGCACCGGAATTTAGGAATGTAGTGTGCGCTCCGCGCACATAGTCGAGCGGCCGCGTGTACATGTGGGTGGCTGACCCACGGAAATCCAATGTAGCGTGCGCTCCGCGCACGATTGAAAAGCTAATTGCGGGTGGCTCCGCCCCTGCACCCTGGGTCCCTTTCTTTTGTGCGGCCAAAAGAAAGGGACGAAAGAAAAGGCCGCCCGGAGCCGCCGACTACCCCTTGCGCTTCTCGCCGGAATCGGCGCTCGCCTAACTCGCCGGCCGCTGAGAAACGCGGCTCGGGCTCGATCAAAAGTCTCGCGACAACCCCGATTTCGGCTGCGATGCTCGGCGGCGGCTACGGGACTCGAAAAAAGCTACCAGCCTGTTGTGTCACGATGGTTGGTGAAGGTTGGTTTTTAAACCCCGTAGCGCGCGCCGAGTACCGCAACCCGAGCAGGAGTCTCCGAGCGAGCCCCTGTTTGAGTCGAGCCGTGTTGTTTACGGCCGACGAGTTGGCGAGCGCCTGCTCGGGTGAGGAACGGAGGGAACCGCTTCGTAGTTTGAAGCGGCGGGCGCTCCGGGGTGTCTTCTTTTTGGTGACTTTTTCTTGGACAAGCAAGAAAAAGTCACCTGCCGTGGGTCAGCCACCCACAAGTAATACGCGGGCGAAGCCCGCTCGACATTTACGTGGGAATGACAGCAGCCATCCGGCGGGTTACGGCAAAAAACGCCTAACCCGCCCTACATTAACTATATTGATATCCGTGGAGCGTCTATCTACAAACAACACGTGGCCATAGGCCGCTCGACTAAAAAGTCAATTCACCAACTCAAACCGCAACTTCCACGCCGCCTCATCGTCACGCGCCGCGTAGGGCTCGCACACCCAGCGATCGCCGATCGCCGCCAGCGTGCCATGCGCATAAACCAGCGGCAGGCGCTGGCGCTCCCACGGCGGGACGCCGGCCTGCTGCAACAATTTCTTGAGCTTGTGATGATGCGCGCGGCCCGGGAGCTGGCAGGTTT
>DAIDLH010000088.1 GCA_027449605.1 Candidatus Muproteobacteria bacterium
ATCGACGACGGTGCAGTTCCTGCATGTGTCCGAGTTCGGCAAGATCAGCCGGAAGACGCCGGAGCGGGCCAAGGAGATCGTCAGCGGCTCGTTCAACGCCGTGCACCCCGGCCAGATGATCTTCGTCGAGTCGACCGCGGAAGGCCGCGGCGGCGAGTTCTACGATATGTGCGAGACGGCGCAGAAGACCGCGACCGCCGACAAGAAGCTGACGCCGCTGGATTTCCGCTTTCATTTCTTCCCCTGGTGGTCGGACAAGAACAACGTCCTGGATCCGGAGGGCGTGGTGATCGGCGACAGCTGGGCGAAATACTTCGCCGAGCTGCAGCGCCTGGGCATCAAGCTCGCGGCCGCGCAAAAGGCTTGGTACGTCAAGAAGGCCGAGCAGCAGAAGGATCACATGAAGGCGGAATATCCGTCGACACCCAAAGAGGCTTTCGAGGCTGCCGTGGACGGAATCATCTACAGCAAGGAAATGGCGCGCGCCCGGGCCGACGGCCGCATCACCAAGGTGCCCTACGCCAGGTCGGTCGCCGTCAATACGTTCTGGGATCTGGGCTTGAGCAAGACCAGCGGCACGACGGCAATCTGGTGCCATCAGTACGTCGGCATGCAGCATCGGTTCCTGAAGTGCTACGAGAACTACGGGCAGTCGCTCGATCACTACGTCAAGTGGCTGACCGATACCGGCTTCGCCTTCGGCACGCACTACCTGCCGCACGACGCCGGCGCGCGCCGCCTGGGTAAGACGGAGACGAAGCCGTGGATCGACATGCTGCGCGAGCTGATGCCCGGGCATACCTTCGATCTGGTCAAGGTGATCGACGAGGTCGGCACCGGGATCGAGCAGACGAAACTGAAGTTCGACGAGTGCGTGTTCGATGAGGCCGGCTGCGAGGCGGGCATCAAGGCGCTCGACAACTATCAGTACACCTACGACGAGGCGCTGGGCACGTTCAGCCGGACGCCGCGGCACGACTGGACGAGCAACTACGCCGACGCGCTGCGCCAATTCGGGCAGGGATGGCAGCCGCCGGTGCGCGAGCGGCCGCTGCCGCGCATGACCACATACCGCCCGGCCGATCCAGGCCTGGGCATGTAAAGGAACGACAGCATGGCGCGAGCGCAGAACACTCAAGGCGGATTGGTGACGGGCAAGCGGCCCGTTGTCGCCGTGGTTGCGGTGTCCGCGCCAGCCGATTCGACTGCGCAGCAGGCGGATGCTGCCGGGCAGCTGGAGCAGCGCATCGCCAGGCTGGAACAGCTGGGCGCCTCGCTCGCCATCTCGCGCCGCGAGGCGATCCTGTACCGGCGATCGACCGGCATCGAGCAGGAATGGGACGACTGCGACGAGGCCTACGAGGGCGAGGATGCGGCATCGAAGGCAGAAAGCAAGACGCTGCACACGCGCATGCCGGGGCAGGCCATGCCGAGGGTCGAGGGCGATGTGCGCTCGACGGTGGTGCTCAACATCACCAAGCCCTATGTCAACGCCTTCGCTTCGAAGATTATCGACATGCGGCTGCAGATCAACGATCGCGCCTGGGCGTTCAAGCCGACGCCGATCCCGCAGCTCGAGGACGACGCCAAGACCAAGGGCCACCTGGCGCTGGTCAAGGACGGCCAGCCGATCATGGTCACGGACAACGGCCAGCAGCGGGCCGCGACCGTTGCCGATCTGGCAAAGCGCGACATGGAAAAGGCGCTTGCCGCTTCCGACAAGGCGCAGAGACGCGTCGACGACTGGCTGACGCAGGGCCGCTGGGATTCGCATGCGCGCCAGGCGATCGACGACATGGCGCGGCTTGGAACCGGCGTGTTGAAAGGCCCGTTTCCGGAGAAAGTCATCTATACGTCGGTGCACAACGGCGTGCTCAAGAGCACGGAGGTCATCGAGCCGCGTTCGAAGCGCATCAACGTGCGCAACCTGTTCCCGGATCCGGCTTGCGGTGAGAATATCCACAGCGGCGACTACATTTGGGAGTACGACGAGATCACGCGCAAGGGCCTGCGCGAGCTGAAGAACACGCCGGAGCTGGGCTACATCCCCGAACAGATCGACAAGGTGCTCGACGAAGGCCCGCGCGCCGCCGATGTCGAGTACGACCCGAAGAAGAAGGTAGATCCGGCGCAGAAGTCGAAGCCGTTCGGTATCTGGTACATGACGGGCACGCTGGAAGCGGAGGACATGGAGGCCGCGGGCTGCAAGTGCAAGGAAGGGCAGGCTTCCGTCTCGGCGATCGTGACGATGGTCAACGACCACGTTATCCGCGCCTCGCTCAATCCGCTGGACAATGGCAAGTTCTCCTACGACGTTGCGCCGTGCTCGCGCCGCGAGGGTTATTGGTTCGGCACCGGGATTGCGCGCGACCTGAGAACGCCGCAGCGGATGATCACCGGCGCCACCCGGGCGATGATGGAGAACCTGGGGCTCACGGCGAAGCCCATGATCGCCATGCTGCAGGGGCTGCTGGTGCCGATGGATGGTAATACGTCGCTATACGGCGGCAAGATGTTCATCATCCCAGCCGGCACCGACGTCAACGAGGCGCAGAAGGCGGTCTTTTCGATCCAGATCGACAGCCGCGTCGAGGAGTGCCTGAAAACCATCCAGTTCGGTCTGAAGATCGCCGAGGATGTGACCGGGCTGCCGATGATCCTCCAGGGGCAGCAGGGGGCTGCGCCTGACCTGGTGGGCGTGGTGCAGATCCTGAACGAGAACGCGACCAGCGTCGCGCGCCGCGTCGCCAAGATGTTCGACGACAACTTGCTCGAGCCGCACATTGGCGGCTACTACACCTGGCTGATGCAGTACGGGCCGAGCGAGGACGAGAAGGGCGACTATACGATCGATGTGCTGACGCCGCCGGACATCATGGCCGACGCCAAGGCGCTCAACATGATGGGCCAGCTCGGGCAAAACAAGGCCTCCCGCGTGGATCCGGCCAAGATGTTCGCCGAGGTCGCCAAGTCGCAGCGGTTCGACCCGGAACGCATCCAGTACAGCGAAGAGGAATGGGCGAAGATCGAGCAGCAGAGTGCGCCGTCCGATCCGCGCATCGCGGTCGCGCAGATCAACGCCGAGTCCGAGGCAAAGCGCGTCGCCGCGGAAACGGCGAGCAAGGAGCGCATTGCCAAGCTCGAATCCGATACCGCCGAAGTGGTGGCGAGCATCAACGAGCGGCTGAAGTCGACGCAGCTCACCAGCGAGGAGAGGCAGACGCTCGCCAAGATCAAGTCAACGCTCGCCGGCAAGGCGATGGACGTCAACGCGCAGAAGGAAATCACGCGCGATAACCAACTGCTCGATCTGCACAAGCACAATACCGGGGCGCTGGCGCATGACGTCATCAAGAATCCGGCCGTCGAGCCACCGGGCCGCGCCGAGAATGGCCAGGCGTTCGCGCAATGACAGACGCCGAGCGCGCCCGCATGAAACGCCTGGAGGCCGCGCTGGAAAGAATCGCTGCCTTCGGCGAGGGCCCGGTAGTCACCAGCAGTTTTGATGAACCTGTGGCCGCGAAGATCGCGCGCGAGGCGCTGCGGCCTGAAACCTTTCACATGGAAACGCGCGAAGTAACCGGAGAACTGCTGTGACGACGAAAGAAACCATCCTCGTGATCTACGAATCACCGAATGGCCGCGACAACTGGCGGCCGTTGCAGGCAAACGAAGTGCCGCAATGGGTATTGCACCCGGACGTTATGGGGCACCTGGTCGCCGGCGAAATGTGCTCGGACCCGACGCGCGGCGAGAAGGGATCGAATTGGTATCGCGCCGAGCGCACGCCGGAGGACGCGGCGATGGTGCGGCGCGCGCAGCAGCGACGCGATCAGCGCCTTGCGCGTAACCGGCGCCTGGCCAGCCGCATCATCCAACTCTCGCACTGACATGACGCTCACGCCCGAAGAAATCAACTCGCACCTGTTTCGAAAGCTAAGGACGCATTTCGAGGAGCGCGCGGCCCAGCATCGCGTCAAGAACGACGGGAACCTGGGCGAGATCGACACCGCGAGACTGCGCGGGAAGATTGCCGAAGATTTGTATTTCGTGTCCCTAGCCAGCCCGGTCAAGGGCATGAAAGAGGTAAGCGCAGCCGATTGATTCCGCTGTCGCTTGAAAGCCCGGGAAACCGGAATTGGCCCGCCTCGCGCGGGCTTTTGTTTTTCTGGAGGATCCAATGCCCGATGTGAATGAAAGCGCCGCCAAACTCGATCGCCAAGCTGCAGAAACCGCATTCGCCGCCGCCGGACAGGCCGCGGACGAAAAGGCTGCGCAGGCACCCGCCAAGGCGGGCGAGTCGACGGCAGACTCGAAGGACACGAAGCCCGCGGGCGCCGCTGCAGAACCGGCCGCCGACCCTTGGGAAGGCGTATCCCCGATTCTGAGGGAGTCAGTAACCGCACTCAAGGAAGACCTGAAAAGGGTCACTGAGACTGCCAATAAGGTAGGCGCGGCGCAACGGCACATCAAGGCCCTCGAAGACCAGATCGCAACGCTCACAGCCGCAGGCGAGGCCGCGAAGGCCGCCACAGCAAGCGGATCGGCAGCGCCGACGCAGGAGCAAGTAGCGGCCGCGGCCAAGAGTGGCGAGAAGTGGGAACGGATCAAAGAGGACTTCCCCGAATGGGCGGAAGCCATGGACGAGCGCCTGTCGGCCCTCAAGCCGGGTGCCCCCGTCGATGTGGAAGGCCTGAAGAAAGAATTCTCGTCCGTCCTCGGTGAGGCGACTGCGAAAGCGGAGAGAAGCGCGCGCGAGTTCGCCCGCGTCGATGCCAAGCACCCCGACTGGGAAGACGACATCAAGAACGAGGACGGCAGTCTGAAGCCGGAATTTGACGCGTGGATGAAGACGCAGACCCCTGAGATTCAGGCGCTTGCCCATTCCGATCGCGCGAAGGACGCCATTCGGATGATCGACCTGTACTACGAACACGCGAAGACCGCCGCCGAAAAAGCCGCGAAGGACGCACAAGACAAGCAACGGCTGGAGCAGGCGATACCCGCGAAGGGGACGCACGCCCAGCGTCAACCCACCCAGTCCGAGCGCGAAGCCGCTGAAAAGGCATTCGCATCGGCATAGCAAGGAGTTTGAATCATGGCACAAGCCACTTACAGCAGCCCAGGTCAGCGCCGGGGAACAATCCTCGGCCAGATTGTGAAACATGCCATCCATGTCTCGACCGTCGAAATCTCGGGCGAGGTCTGGAAACAGCCGGTCAAGATGGGCGATACCGTCATCTTCCGGCAAGTCGTGCCCTTCGGCGCGACCGCAGCGGCGCCGAACGTCTTCTCGACCACGGCCGCGGCCCACCTGATCCAGGAAGGGCAGACGCCGGTCGCGGAGAGCTTGGTGACGCTCGACACCACGGTCCAGGTGCAGAAGTACGGCGCGCTCTACAGCTACACCGAGCGCCAGGCGAGCCTGGGCGAGGATGACATCCCGGCCTGGATGGAGGAGCAGCTGGGCGAGCGTCTGGGCCTGGTGCGCGAGCTTGTCTACGTCGGCGCGCTGCAAGGCGGCACCAACCGCTTCTATGCGGGCGGCACCACGCGCGGCACGGTCAGCACGACGCTGTCGCTCAACCTGTTCGACAAGATCACGCGCAGCCTGCGCGGCAATCACGCGCTGTTCGTGCGCAAGGTGATGCAGTCCTCGCAAAACGAGGGCAGCGTATCGCTGCAGCCGGCGTTCCTCGACTTCACGCACACCGATGCGCAGCGCGACATCGAGGCGATCCCGGGCTACAAGGCCGTCGCGGACTACGGGAAGATGGACATCATCCACGATCTGGAGGTCGGCGCGGTCGGTTCGCACCGCTTCATCCTGTCGGCGGACATTCCGAAGTTCATCGACACCGGCGCGCTCGTCGCGGGCACCGGCCTGAAATCGACCGGCGCTTCGAACATCGACGTCTACCAGATGTTCACGATCGCCAAGGACGCGTGGGGTCACACGGCCTTCCGCGGCCTGGATGCGGTCGATTTCAGCCACATTCCGGTCAAGCAGAAGGACAAGTCCGACCCTACCGGCGAGCGCGGCTACGTCTCCGGCACCTTCTACGACGCCGGTGTGGTCACGAACCACGGCTGGATGGGCGTCACGGAGTTCGGCGTCACGAACCTGTAACCACGGCATTGAATGGCTGGCGCCTCGGCGCCGGTCATTTTCCGATCAGAACCGATTCGATTCAAGGAGAAATACCATGTTCGACCAAAGTACCCAACGGGGCATCACGATTGCCCTCAACAAGCCGGCGCTCGTCACCGGGACCGGCCACAGCATCACCACCACCGTCACTTCGTCGCATGTCTGCAACGGCAAGTACCAGACGCCGCAGACCGCGCTGACGAATGCGACGCTTCCCACGACGGACTACAACACTGGCCTCGCCTTCAAGAACCTCGTCGGCGTGGCCTCCGGCGGCGGCCAGGGTACGGTCGTTGTCTACGGCTACCTCGAAGGGGGCGCCGATGGCATCGCTTCCGTGAAGTGCATGATGGGCTCGGTCGAAGCCCTCGATGCGGCCGGCAATTTCCTGCGGCCGCCGCAGTTCCCGGCCATTCCGGACAACGTCTGTCCGTTCGCCTACCAGGTGCTCAAGCACTACGGCCAGGGGACGACCAAGGTGTTCGCAACCAACGACTGGGCCGATAGCGGATTCACCAACGCGATCGTCCACGTTGCGCAGCTACCGATCGCACCGCAGGTCGCTTAACCGTTGCTGCGATCGCGTAGCAGCGGGTCAACCCGGGACCGCTTCGGCGGTCCCATCTTCCAAGGAGCCAAAGACATGACGAAAACCGCAACAAAGCCCAGGTCAGCCGCCCAACTGGCGAACGACGAGCGGCTGCGTGGTGGTCGCAAGGGGCCGGCAATTCATGTGCCCAAGGGCGGCATCAGCACCAAGGACACCGAAGGCGGGCAGAAAGAGAACATTTCGATCTCGACCTCTGGCGGGGCCGAGGCGACATCGGCCGGCATCGATGTCATCGACGCGCATCGCATGAAGGACATGGCGGCGCAAGAGGCGTTCATGAACGAGGCGGTCACGGTGTTTATCGAAGCCGACGACGATCCGAATGCGCCGGTGTTCGTTCATTGCGGGCACCAAGGCGTCGATCAGTACGTCCAGCGCGGCGTCGAGCAGACGATCAAGCGGCGTTTTCTGTACAGCCTGCTGGCGGCGAAGCGCAAGCAATTCGCCTGCTCGTTCGGCAAGGACGGATCCGGGCAGGAATACAACCGGCTCGAAGGCCGGTCGCGGCCGACGCATAACCTGCAGATCGTGCGCGACGATAACCCGCGCGGGCGCGAGTGGTTCAACGCGGTGATGCGCGAGCAATGAGCACGAATCTCCAGCTCTGCCAATCGTTGCGGCAGGAATGCACCGATTCGGGCAGCGGGCCGACCACGGTCACCGGGCAGACTGGAGAACTCGCGCGCTTCGTGAAATGGATCATGGATGCGTGGGCCGAACTGCAGCAGGAGAACGAGCTTTGGCGCTGGATGCGCAAGAGCTTCACGGTCCCCACCGTGGCGAGCACCGGCGAGTACGCCTACGACGCGACCGGGCTAGTCGATACCGTGAGCAATGCCGCGATAACGCGCTGGTCGCGCTGGTATCGCGGCACGTTCAAGTGCTACCTGCAATCGGCCGGCGTCGGCAGCGAATACTGGCTGATCTGGATGGACTGGGACGATTTCAAGCGCCTATATCGCTTTGGCACGCAGACCGACGGCCAGCCGCAGCGATACAGCTTCGATCCGACGGGCAAGTTCTGCCTTGGCCCGAAGCCGAGCGCCGTGTATGTGGTGTCGGGCGACTACCAGATCGGGCCGCAGACGCTGGCGGCTGACGGCGACATACCAGAAATGCCGACGCGCTTTCACAACCTGATCGTCTACGAGGCCATGTCGAAGTACGGCGGAAACCGCGTGGCGCCGGAGGCGATCCTGCGCGCGAATTCCGAGGGCGGAAAGCTGCGCGCCGCGCTCGAGCTCGACCAGCTGCCGCGTTGGACCTACGGGGAGCCGCTGGCTTAGTTTTGAATTGGCTGGCTTCGGCCGGCCTTTGTTGTGCGGGTCTTCCAAGACTCGATCGTACTCAGGACGCTGTTCGGGCATTTGCCCGCTTTCATTTCAAGGAGATCCAGCATGAGCGACAAAATTTCCCAAGCGTTGAATGCCATCAACGATAAACGCATCGCCAAGGCCGTGCAGCAGGCTTTCGACCGGACGGGTGGTACAGGCGCTGTTGCTGCGCTCGGAACGAACCAGGCCACCGCCGCTGTTTTGGTGAATGCCGTGAACTATGTTACGGGTGCCGACGCGACCAAAGGGGTCATATTGCGGTTGCCAGAACCCGGGGATCCCGGCGTCTGGGTTATCAACACCAATGCGAGCAATGCGCTCCCGATCTATCCCCAGGTCGGCGGCGCGATCAACGCGCTTGCCGCGAATGCCGCTTTCACCTTGGCGGCGGCGCAGGCCGTGTTCCTGGTGCCGGCCACCCCCGGCCAGTGGTACGCCGGCATCGTCGGCGCGACCTCGGCGCAGATCGCCTACCTTACTGGCGCGGTGGCGGGAACGTCGGCTGCATCGAAGTGCGTGGTACTCGGCGCATCCGGCGACATCGACACGATCGCATTCGGTGCGATTACTGGATCCGACGCATCGCTCGGGATAACTGGCCTTGCGGCTGCACAAGGCGGTGCTGTGGTCACGACCGGCGGAACATCGAGCACGGCAGGGAACGCCGGCGGCGCGGTTTCGCAGGTCGGCGGCACGCCTGGCGCGACGGGAGTCGGCGGCGCGTCCAGCGTAGTCGGCGGCGCTGGCGGGGCAACTTCTGGCGCTGGCGGCGTGGCGGCCCTGACTGGCGGCGCCGGAACGGCGGGCAACTCGATCGGTGGTGCGGCGACCGTGACGGGCGGTGCTGGGCAAGGAACGGCTGCGGGCGCGGTTGCCAGCTTGACCGGCGGCGCATCGGGCGCGGGCGCAACCGGCAATGGAGGCGCGGCGAATGTTACCGGCGGTGCGGCGGCCTCGACCAACGGCAACGGTGGCTCGGTGGTGTTGACGCCTGGCGCGAAGTCCGGGACCGGCGTGGTCGGCGTGATTCGTGTGGCCGATACGCTCTCGCGCAAGGTGGTGGTCACGGCAATGACCACCACGGCCACGATCTCCGTCGCCGCGTTGCGCGGCGGAATGATCACCGCGAACCAGGGCGCTGCTGGCGCGGCCACCTACACGATGCCGACCGGCACCGTGATGGATGCCGCCATGCCGGCCGACTTTGCGGCTGGCGATTCGTTCGACTTCACGATAACTAACATCAGCACGAACGCAGCTGAAGACGTCACCGTGGCAGGCGATACCGGCATGGTGGCCAAGGGCAACGTGTTCATCCCGTCTAACGCGGCGACCAGCGACGTTGCCTTCGCCACCTTCCGCGTCGTGAAGGAGGCCGCGAACACCTACTCGTTCTATCGCGTCGGCTAGTCGCAATCGGCAACAGCCTCCCGGCTATCCAGCCGGGAGGAACACCATGGGGGCTATGTGAACGAAACCGAAATGTATGCCGCGATAGGGCGCAAACAAACCGAACTCGACACCATGCACACCGAGTACAACAACCTGCTTTCCGTGTTGTCGCAAGTGAAGGACGGAAAGATTGGCGTGGATCGCGTCATGGTTGACCTGGATCGCCGCGTTTGGGCGATCGCACCAGAGGCAGAGAAGGTCTGACCGTGATCAGCGCGCGTGCACTGGCGCAGGCGGGGATTGGCAGGGCGCAACCACGCCCCGCCATGATCCCGTTTGTCGGCGGCTGCGACTTCGAGACGCCGCCGCTGGAGGCGCAGCGCGGATCGCTGCGCGATGCGCAGAACTACGAATGCGACGTCGAGGGCGGCTATGCGCGCATCATGGGCTACGAGCGCCATGACGGCCGGGCCAAGCCGTCTCTCGGCACGGCCTCGGTGCTCGACATCACGCTCACCGGAGCAATTGCGGTAGGCGATACCGTGACCGGCGTCACATCGGCCGCGACGGGCGTGGTGATCGCTACACCGGATTCGGCCTCGATCGTGGTCACCAAGATCGTCGGCACCTTCGTCGCGGGCGAAGTGCTCAACGTCGCCGCGGCGCCGCAGGCGACCACGACATCGGCGGTTCATGGCGCCTCGACAGCCATCCTGCGGGCGCAGTACAAGAACCTAGCGGCGGACTCCTATCGCGCGGACATCGCCGCGCCTACGGGCTCCGGCAGCAGCTTGGGCGGCGTGCGCTACAACGGCGTCACCTACACCTGGCGCAACAACGCCGGCGCCACGGCGGCCGGGATCTGGAAGTCGAGCCTGACCGGCTGGCAGGCCGTCACGCTCTATAACGAGATCAGTTTCACCGCGGGCGGGGCGGTGCAGCCCGCGGAAGGAACGACACTCACGCAGGGCGGCGTCACCGCGACGGTCAAGCGCGTGGTGGCGACGACGGCCTCCTCGGCCTGGGCAACGAATACGGCAGCCGGCAGGATGATCGTCACCAATCCGGCTGGCGGAAACTTCGCCGCCGGCGCGGCCACGATCGGCGGCGTTAACGTCACGCTGTCCGGAGTGCAGACGGCGATCACGCTCCTGCCGAGTGGGCGCTACGAGTTTGTCATCGACAATTTCGGCGGCTCCATCAATACCAATCGGATCTACGGTTGCGATGGCGTGAATCGCGGCTTCGAGTTCGACGGCGATGTGCTGGTTCCGATCAGCACCGGCATGACGCTGGACGCGCCCAGCCATGTGCACGCGCACCAGAAGCAGCTATTTTTCTCGTTTGTCGGGTCGGTGCAGCACGCGGCGCCGGGCACGCCGTATATCTGGAACGTAATCCTCGGCGCCTCTGAGATCGGACTCGGCGACGCCGTGGAAGGCTTCCAGACGCAGCCGGGCAGCACCTCGGCGGGCGCGCTGGCTATCTTCACGCGCAACCGGATCAGCATGCTCTACGGGACTGGCGTCGCAAACTGGCAACTGATCCCCTATCGCGCGGAGCTGGGGGCTTACGCCTACACCATCCAGGACGTCGGTTACACCATGTTCCTCGATGACCAGGGCGTGCGCAACATCCAGACGTCGCAGAATTTCGGCAACTTCGTGCACGACACTCTAAGCGCGCGCATCAAGAAATGGATCAACGGCAAGCGCACGAAAGTCACCGCATCCTGCATTTGCCGGGACAAGAGTCAGTATCGGTTGTTCTTCTCGGATGGTTACGCGCTATTCATCACGCTGGGAACAGCGCCTGCAACGGCCATGATGCCCGCCACTAGCCGGGTGATCGGCATGATGCCGATCAAACTCTCCAACGCCGCGACCTGGGCCTGGTCCTCGGAGGAGGCCGACGGCACGGAAGTGATCTACTTCGGCTCGACGAACGGCATGGTCTACCAGATGGAATGCGGCACTTCGTTCGATGGCGACCCGATCGATCATTGGCTCTATGTGGCGCTCGACTTCCTGAAATCGCCGCGCCTGATCAAGCGGTATCACTCGGCGAACCTTGAGGTTTCAGGGATCGGCTACGCAGAGTTCTCATTTTCCTACAGCCTGGGCTACGGCTCGACCGATTTTGCGCAGCCGGATGCGCAGAACGTCATTACGTCGTTCTCGTCTGGATCGTTTGACCAGGCCGGACTCACCTGGGACCAGGTGGACCTTGTTTGGGACGGAAGCACGCTCGCGCCGTCGAACGTCGGCATGGGCGGGGAATCCGACAACGTATCGATTTCGATTCGCGGTACGTCCGATTATCACGAATCAATCCGGTTCTCCGGCGCGTTGATCGACTACGCGCCGCGGCGCTATTTG
>DAIDLH010000089.1 GCA_027449605.1 Candidatus Muproteobacteria bacterium
GACCGCGGGTGACGGCGGGCTCGGCGGCGCTTCCGACGGACTGCGCCACCAGAGATAAACCAGGCCCAGCACCATCGCCGCGACGCCGACGGTCGCCGCCTTGACCAGCCGGTGATCGCTGGTGATCTGCGGCGGCGGCGCCGACGGCGGCAACGACATGGGTCTGGACGGCGGGGTCAGGCCGTTGTACGAATCGAGCACCTTGTCCGGCGACAGGCCGAGCAGTTGGGCGTAGCTGCGCAGATACCCGCGCACATAAGTCGGTCCCGGCAGATTCTTATAATCATCCCGCTCGAGCGCGATGATCTGCTTCGACGACAGATGCAGTATCTGCGCCACGTCCTCCGGCGCCAGGCGCAGATCCTTGCGCGCCTGGTGCAGCAACTTTCCCGGCCCGGACGCCGGCGCGGTATTGTCAGGGGACGCCTGATTGATATTTTCCATCGCCTACTTCTTCCTTGTCTTCGATGCCGTCTGCAACTGGCCGGCCTCGGGTGAGTCGGGAAATTTATTGCGCAAGCGCAGCGCGTAACTGGCTTCGGCGTTCTTGTTCCCCAGGGCATGTTCGATCCTGACCGCGAGCAGCAGCGCCTCCGGGGTGTCCTCCGCGGATTGGAAATAACGCTCGATGAACGCGCGCGCGGACAGGTTCTTTCCCGTGTCCAGGCTCAGCCTGGCCATCTGGTAAAGCGCTCCGGGAAGCCGGGGATTGATGCGCAACGCCTCGCGGAAATATTTTTCCGCGGCCGCCGGCGCGGGCTTCTTCATCAGGCAGACGCCGGCGTTCAGATTGACCTCGGCCGTGTAGGGATAAAGCGCGTCACCGGCCGCGGCATTGAAATGCTTCACGCCTTCATCGAGCTTGCCGCGCTCGCAGAGAAAGGCGCCGTAATTGTGATGCGCCGAGGAATTGCCGGCATCTTTGTTCAGCGCCTTGCGGAACAGGCGATCCGCCTCGTCATATTTTTTCAACCGCCACTGGAGCACGGCCATGATGTTGTTGGCCTGCGAATGATCCGGCGCCTCGCTCAGCGCCTTGTCCAGTTCCTCCTTGGCCACTTCCATCTGTCCGCGCTGCATATAACTGGCGCCGAGCATCACGTGGGTCTCGGCGCGCTTGTCGCGCTTGTCCGCTTCCTCCCGACGCTCCGCGGAAGAAGCGCAGCCCACTAACACCAGAATCAACAGGACGACCGCGACATTGAGGAGACGATGCTTCATGCCCGACCCGCTCCAGCCGAGAGCCGCTGACGGCGGCGCGTGCGGTCCTGCACCTGTCCCGCCAGTTGGCCGCAGGCGGCGTCGATGTCGTCACCGCGGGTCTTGCGCGTGATCGTGGTGAGTCCGGCCGCGATCAGCACGTCGCGAAACCGGTCGATGGCCGGTTTCGGGGAACGGCGGTACTGCGTCTGCGGGAACGGATTGAACGGAATCAGGTTCACCTTGGACGGCACGTCGCGCAGGATCCGCGCCAGTTCGTGCGCGTGTTCCACGCTGTCGTTCACGCCGTCCAGCATCACGTACTCGAACGTGACGCGGCTGCGCGGCGAGTCGGCGCAGTAACGGCGGCAGGCTTCGAGCAGCTCCCGAATGGGATATTTTTTATTCAGCGGCACCAGCTGGTCGCGCAGCGCGTCGTTCGGGGCGTGCAGCGACACCGCCAGGCTCACCGGGCATTCCGCGCGCAGCCGATCCAGCATGGGAACCACGCCGGCCGTGGACAGCGTCACGCGCCGTCGCGACAGCCCGTACGCGTAATCGTCGAGCATGATGCGCATGGCCGGCACGACGTTGTCGAAATTGAGCAGCGGTTCACCCATGCCCATGAGCACGACGTTGGTGATGATGCGCTCGCCCTTCGGATCGCGCCCGAGGGCGCGGTTGGCGACCAGCAGCTGCGAGACGATCTCGGCGACCGTGAGGCTGCGGTTGAATCCCTGGTGTCCGGTGGAACAGAACGAACAATTGAGCGTACAGCCGACCTGCGAGGACACGCACAGCGTGCCTCGATCTTCTTCAGGGATGAATACCGTCTCAATGGCGTTGCCGTCGTCCAGACGCAGCAGCCACTTGCGCGTGCCGTCGGCCGCGAGCTGGTCCTGCGCGATCTCCGGCGGGCGGATTTCGGCGACGGGCTTCAGGCGCGCGCGCAGTTCCTTGCTCAGGTTGGTCATGGCGTCGAAATCGTCCACGCCATACTGGTGTATCCACTGGATCAGCTGCGTGGCGCGGAACGGTTTTTCGCCGAGGCCGGCAAAAAACTCCTGCATCGCCTGACGATCCAGATTGAGCAGATTGGTTTTTTCAGCGACTGACAAGCTGTCCTCGGCTGCTTCGATGTTCACGGACCCGCTACGGGGCCCGGTTTACTTCCGGTGGTTCACAAAAAGAACGACGCAAACTCCCGAAACAACGGGACTTTTGCGTCCACCATGAAACTATAGTGTAGCGTCTGGCGCCGGCCCAGACAACGAAGAATCGGCCATTTTGCGTGAAAAACGGGGGTTTGTGCGGCTAGCCGTCGTGCTCGTCCATCCAGGCCATCTGGATCGCCTCGAGGATTTTCTCGCCCGAGCGCTCGGGCTTGTCGTCGAAATCGGGCAACCCGAGCACCCATTGATGGAGATCGGTAAAACGGACGGACATCGGATTCACGTCCGGATATTTCTCGCTCAAGGCGATGGCCAGCTCGCGGGTATCGGTCCATTTCAGTCCCATGGTCGGCTCCTTTTTATATGATTATCTGCCGCAAAGACGCGAAGAACGCAAAGAAAGGCTCAGGAGAATAAAACCCAAGAAATCTTTGCGATCTTTGCGCTCTCTGCGGCAAAAACTCATAGTTCAATGCTGTTCGGAAACGAGATTGATCGTGTACTTGGGGATCTCGACCACCAGATCCCGGTCTCCGACCTTGGCCTGGCAGGAAAGCCGCGATTCCGGCTCCAGCCCCCAGGCCTTGTCGAGCAGGTCTTCTTCCTTTTCCTCGGCCGGTTCGAGGCTGGCAAAACCCTCGCGCACCACCACGTGACAGGTGGTGCAGGCGCAGGATTTCTCGCACGCGTGCTCGATCGGAATGCCGGCATTGAGCGCCGCGTCACAGATGCTGATGCCCGGCTCCACCTCAACGGTCTTGCCCTCGGGGCAGATCTGCGGATGCGGCAGGAAAGTCAGGCGCGTCATGACGCAGGCTTGCTTCCGGTGGCGCTGAACTCCTCGAGCTTGTGACCGGTGAGAGCGCGGCGGATATTGGCGTCCATGCGCCGCGCGGCAAACGTCTGGGTTGCGCCATCAAGCGTCTTGATCGCCTGCTTGATGCGAGCGGCATCGTCGCCGCCGCGCGCGGCTTTCAGTCCTTCGATGCCGCGATCGATCTCCGCGCGTTCTTTCACGTTCAGTAACGCGCCGTCGGCGGCGAGAGCGCTCTCGACCGCCTCGATCAGGCGATCGGCGTCGACCTGTTGCTCGCGGAGCTTGCGCGACTCCTCGTCCTCGCGGGCGTGGGCGATGGAATCGCGCAGCATCTGTTCTATTTCATTGTCCGTCAGTCCATACGACGGCTTGACCGTCACGCTGCTCTCCACGCCGGTCGTCAGCTCCCGAGCGGACACGCTGAGCAGACCGTCGGCGTCGATCTGGAAACCGACGCGGATGCGGGCGGCGCCGGCCGCCATCGGCGGGATGCCGCGCAGTTCGAAGCGCGCCAGCGAGCGGCAATCGGTAACAAGCTCCCGTTCGCCCTGCAGAACATGCACCAGCAGCGCCGTCTGCCCGTCCTTGAAGGTGGTGAAGTCCTGGGCCTTGGCCACGGGAATGGTGGTATTGCGCGGAATGATCTTCTCCACCATGCCGCCCATGATTTCGAGACCGAGCGAAAGCGGTATCACGTCGAGCAGCAGCATCTCCTCGTCGCGCTTGTTGCCGATCAGGATGTCGGCCTGGAGTGCCGCGCCGATCGCCACCACCTTGTCCGGGTCGATGTCGGCCAGCGGCTCACGCCCGAAAAACTGCGAAACCTTTTCGCGCACGCGCGGGATGCGCGTCGCCCCGCCGACCAGCACCACGCCGTCGACCTCGCCGGCACGGATGCCGGCATCGCGCAGCACGCGCTTGCAGGGCGGAAGCGTGCGGTCGATCAACGGATCGATCAGAGCGTTCAGCTCGTCGCGCGTGAGTTCGCCCTGCCAGCTTTTTACATCGCCAAGATCGACGTGAAGCGACGCCCGCTCGGCACCGGTCAGCGCCTCTTTGGCGAGGCGCGCATCGCGCAACAGGCGGCGCATCTGCCGGTGATCGGCGTCGTCCTGGACGCCGGCCTCGCGCATGATCCATTCGGCGATCGCATGATCCATGTCGTCGCCGCCGAGGGCCGAGTCGCCCGCCGTCGCCATCACCTCGAACACCCCGCGGTTGAGCCGCAGCAGAGAGATATCGAAGGTTCCGCCGCCGAGATCATATATCGCGTAAACGCCCTGAGGATTTTTGTCGAGGCCGTAAGCCACCGCGGCCGCGGTCGGTTCGCTCAACAGGCGCAATACATTGAGACCAGCCAGACGCGCGGCGTCCTTGGTCGCCTGGCGCTGGGCATCGTCGAAATACGCCGGCACGGTGATGACGGCGTCGCCGATCTCCACGCCGAGGGATTGCGCGGCGCGGGTTTTGAGCGCTTTCAGGATTTCGGCCGAAACCGCGACCGGGCTCCGGTCGCCGGCGACGGTGCGGATGCGCGGCATCGCCGAATCCCCGGAAGAAAATTCGTACGGCAGCGACTGGCCGAGCCTGCGCACGTCCTCGACGCCGCGCCCCATCAGTCGCTTCACCGACGCGATGGTGTTGAGCGGATCCTCGTGCGCCACGGCGATGGCGGCATGACCGACCACGGGGCCGCCGTCGGCGCGATAACGCACCACCGAAGGCAGCAGATGGCGGCCGTGCTCGTCCGGCAGCGTTTCCGCCACGCCGCTGCGCACGCAGGCGACGAGTGAATTGGTGGTGCCGAGATCGATGCCGACCGCGTAGCGCCGCTCCTGCGGCGCCGGCGTTTGTCCCGGTTCGCTGATTTGAAACAGTGCCATGGCTATCAAAAAAAATTAGACAGGATTCACAGGATTAAAAACAAGATTAACAGGATTTCTTATCTATAAAATCTTTAATCCTGTGAATCCTGAAAAATCCTGTTAATCCTGTCTATTTCATTTTACAGGAAACTTTTAAATCAGCTCTTCCTCGAGGTTGTCGATTTCCCGGCGCATCTTTTCCAGAAACTGCATTTCCCGCACCGCGTTGCGCGCCTTGCCGGTCCCTTCCGGCACGTCATCCGCGAATGCGCGCCGGAACTCGTCGATCTTGTCCTGCATGCGCCGCTCGATCCGGTTCGCCAGATCCGCCAGCCGCTTGGGCGGATTGTCCGACTCCCTCACGCCCTCGAGTTCCTCGCGCAGTTCCATCTGCTCCATCAAGAATGCCGGGTCCATCGCCGTGTCGGTTTCACCGTCGAGATCGACGCCGCGCAGATTCAACAGGTATCGTCCGCGCCGCACCGGGTCCTTGAGCGTCTGAAAACCCTCGTTGACCAGCGCCGTCATCTGCAGTGAAAGGCGGCGTTCCTGATCGGAGCCGCTGGCGAACTTGTCCGGATGAACGCGGCGCTGCAGCTCGCGATAGCGCGCCGCCAGTTCGTCGGTATCGATGTCGAATTTGACCGGGAACCCGAACAGCTCGAAGTGATTTTTACCCGGAGCGGGATCCATGCCGGCAATGTCGCCGTCTCAGACGTTGAAACTTTCGCCGCAGCCGCAGCTGTCCTTGACGTTGGGATTGTTGAACTTGAAGCCCTCGTTCAGACCCTCGCGGGTGTAGTCGAGTTCGGTGCCGTCGAGATAGACGAGACTCTTCGCGTCGACGATGACTTTCGCGCCATGACTTTCGTACACGTGATCATCCGGCTCGATCCTGTCCGCGTACTCGATCACGTAGGCCTTTCCGGAACAGCCGGACGAGCGCACGCCGAGACGCAGGCCTTCGCCTTTGCCGCGTTTCTCGATGAACTTGCGCACGCGCTCGGCGGCGGCCTGGGTCATGGTGATTGCCATAGCTGTCACACTCTCCGTACTGTTCAATCCGCCGCCATCAGGCGGCGTCGGCCTTGGACCCCTTGGTCCCGGCCTTGGTCTGGTAATCCGCGATCGCCGCCTTGATGGCGTCCTCGGCCAGCACCGAACAGTGAATCTTCACCGGCGGCAAGGCCAGCTCCTCGGCGATCTGGGTGTTCTTGATCTTGCCCGCTTCCTCGATGGTCTTGCCCTTGACCCACTCGGTCAGCAGCGAGCTCGAGGCGATGGCGCTGCCGCAGCCGTAGGTCTTGAACTTGGCGTCCTCGATGACGCCCTGCTCGTTGACCCTGATCTGCAACTTCATGACGTCGCCGCAGGCGGGCGCGCCGACCATGCCGGTGCCCACGTTCGGATCGCTTTTGTCCAGCACGCCGACGTTGCGCGGATTTTCGTAATGGTCCAATACCTTGTCACTGTAAGCCATATCTTAACCCTCTCCGTATTTATTGGGGTTTGAGCAGCAAGTAGCAAGTTTCAAGCAGCAAGAAAAAATCAAATCCTTGTCGCTTGCTACTTGCCCCTTGCTGCTCCGTTTCAATGCGCCGCCCACTGCACCTTGCTGAGGTCGACGCCTTCCTGGTGCATCTCCCACAGCGGCGACAGTTCGCGCAGCTTCGCGACTTTTTCCTTCACCAGCGCGGCGGCGTAGTCGACTTCTTCCTGGGTGGTGAAACGCCCGAAGGTGAAACGGATCGAACTGTGCGCCAGCTCATCGTTGCGCCCGAGCGCCCGCAGCACGTAGGACGGTTCGAGGCTCGCCGAAGTGCAGGCCGAGCCCGAGGATACCGCGATGTCCTTGAGCGCCATGATGAGCGATTCGCCCTCGACAAAATTGAAGCTCATGTTCAGATTGTGCGCCACCCGGCGTTCGAGGTCACCATTGACATAAACCTCGGGCATGTCCTTGAGGGCATTGAGCATGCGGTCGCGCAGACCGCGTATGCGCTCGATCTCCGCGGCCATTTCCAGCTTGGCGTAACGGAAAGCCTCGCCCATGCCCACGCACTGATGCGGCGCCAGGGTGCCGGAACGCATGCCGCGCTCGTGGCCGCCGCCGTGCATCTGCGCCTCGAGACGCACCCGCGGCTTGCGCCGCACGTACAACGCGCCGATGCCCTTGGGGCCGTAGGTCTTGTGCGCCGACAGCGACATCAGGTCCACGTTCATGGCGTTCACGTCGATCGGCACCTTGCCGGTGCTCTGCGCCGCGTCGCAGTGGAACAGCGCGCCGCGCTCGCGCGCGATCTTGCCGATGGCGGCGATGTCCTGGATCACGCCGATCTCGTTGTTCACGTGCATCACCGACACCAGGATCGTCTCGGGACGGATGGCGGCCTTGAGCTTTTCCAGATCGAGCAATCCGTTCGGTTCCGGATCGAGATAGGTGACCTCGAAACCTTCGCGCTCGAGCTGGCGGCAGGTGTCCAGCACCGCCTTGTGTTCGGTCTTGCAGGTGACGATGTGCTTGCCTTTCTTGCCGTAAAAATTGGCCACGCCCTTGATCGCCAGGTTGTCGGATTCGGTCGCGCCCGAGGTCCAGACGATTTCCTTCGCGTCGGCGCCGATGAGCGCGGCGACGTGGGCGCGCGCCTCCTCGACCGCCTCCTCGGCGTGCCAGCCGAAAGGATGCGAACGCGAGGCAGGATTGCCGAAGTTTCCGTCCGGCGTCAGGTGCTGACACATTTTTTCCGCCACGCGCGGATCGACCGGCGTGGTCGCGGAATAGTCCAGATAAATCGGTTTTTTCATGATGTTCCTATGCTCTCCAATCGCCGGCGTTACGCCTGGCCGACGGCCCGCCCCGTCATGCGCCGCAACTGGCGCCACTGCATCGTCAGCACGGTCATAAAATCCTCGATGTCCTGCCCGGTGCTGCCGAACCCCAAACTCACCCGGATCGCGCCCAGCGCCAGGCCCGGCTCGATCCCCATTGCCCGCAGAACCGGGCTCGGTTCGCGATGACTGCTCGAACACGCCGATCCGCTCGAGACCGCGATGCCGGCGCGATCGAGACCGAGCAGCAGCGTCTCGCCGTCGATGCCGGCCGCGCCGAAGCAAACCGTGTTCGGCAAGCGCTCGACTCGTGCTCCGAAAATTTCTATCCCGTCGAGCTCGCACAATTCCGACTCAAGCCGGTCGCGCAACGTCTTCAGACGCGCCCGGTAATCGGCAAGCCGGCTTTTCGCCAGGCCGGCGGCGGCGCCGAATCCGACGATGGCCGCCACGTTTTCGGTGCCGGAACGCCGGTTCTTTTCCTGTCCGCCGCCATGCAGCATCGGCCTGATTTCCACGGACTTGTCCACGATCAGCGCGCCGACGCCCTTGGGTCCGTTGATCTTGTGCGCGGAAAGGCTCATGAGATTCACGCCACTGGCGGCGAAATCCACTTCGATCTTTCCCGCCGCCTGCACGGCGTCGGTATGCATCAGACCGCCATGCTCGCGCACTCTGGCGCTCAACGACGCGACATCCTGAACGACGCCGGTCTCGTTGTTCGCCCACATCACCGATACCAATGCCGGGCGAAGACTCAATGCCGGTTCTATTGCCGGTTCGACCAGACGACCGTCCCCATCCACCGGTAACGCAACGACGCGCCAACCTTCCTCTCCGAGAGAGGCGGCCGACTCGGCGACCGAAGGATGTTCGGTTGCTCCGATGACCACATGTCCCGGCCTGTTCAGAGCCGCCACGCCCTTGATGGCGAGATTGTTGGCCTCGGTGCCGCCGCTGGTAAAAATCACCTGGCCGGGCTGGGCGCCGACAAGGCCGGCGACTTGTTCACGCGCCCTGTCCACGGCGCTGCGCGCCGTCCGCCCGAAACGGTGCACGCTCGAGGGATTGCCGTGATGTTCCGTCAGGAACGGCAACATCGCCTCCAGTGCTCGCGGATCGAGCGGCGTGGTGGCGTTGTAATCGAGATATACCGGCATGCCGAAAAAAAATCTCCGGACTTAATCTTAATGATGCGCCGCCGCCTGCATCCGCCCTTCCAGACGCGAGGCCACTTCCTGCACATGCGGCTTCGTGACCAGATCGCCAAGGGTGATCCCGTTCAGGAACTCATGAATACGCGTGCTCAGATCTTCCCACAGCTGGTGCGTCAGACAGGTTTGGTCGCCGTGGCAGTTTTTTTCTCCGCCGCAGCGCGTGGCGTCAATGTTCTCGTTGATGGCCATGATGATCTCGGCCACGGAAATCTTGGCCGGTTCCATCGCCAGCGTGTAACCGCCGCCCGGGCCGCGAACGCTGTCCACGAGACCGCTGCGCCGCAGCTTGGCGAACAGCTGCTCAAGATAGGAAAGGGAAATCCCCTGCCGCTTGGCGATGTCCGCCAGGGTTACCGCACCCTTGTCATAGCGCAGGGCCAGATCCAGCATTGCCGTCACAGCATAACGACCTTTGGTTGTCAGTTTCATAGGATATATTCCCACATGATTTATGTACCGATGTAGGATCACATACCTGATGGATTCAGTCAACTATTCTTTTTGGTATCGGTACTATCTCTTTGCGGATAGGAGCTTGGCGGGGACTCTTCCAGGTTATTGACATCAAGCTGTGGCATTTCAAGATTCACATTAATTCCGGCCTTTTCCAGAGCCGACGAGAGAATCTTCATTTTATTATCGACGACATGCATGTGATCCAGCATTAAATCGATCGCATGCGCCACCGGATCGGGCATCTCCGGGCTCTGTCCATAGGCTTCGAAGCCGAGCTTTTTTGCCATGGCTTCACGCGCCTGGGTTTTGGCGTCCTCTTTTTTGGGGCCGATGACCCGCCCCGGAATCCCGACCACCGTAGCGCCTGCCGGCACGTCTTTCACCACCACGGAATTGGAGCCGACGCGCGCATTATCGCCGATCGTGATCGGCCCCAGAATCTTGGCGCCAGCGCCTACGACCACGTTCTTCCCGAGCGTGGGATGACGTTTTTCCTTGTGCCAGGTGGTGCCGCCCAGCGTGACGCCGTGATACAGCGTGCAGTCGTCGCCAATCTCGGCGGTTTCGCCGATCACCACGCCCATGCCATGGTCAATAAAGAATCGCTTCCCGATCCTGGCCCCGGGATGGATCTCGATCCCGGTCAGCCAGCGTGCGAGCTGGGAAAACATACGGGCAAGCCAGCGCAGACGCCAACCCCACAAGCGATGCGAAACACGGTGGAACGCCAAGGCGTGCACGCCCGGATAGGCCGTCAGCACTTCGAGCACGGAACGCGCCGCCGGATCGCGCCGAAAAACGCTGCTCAGATATTCACGCAGATTTTTAAACATGCAGGATAATAACCTGATTTAAAAGTATTATCTTTATTTCTGAGTTTTTTTGTCAAGTTTATCGTTGCGTTGCTGAACCGCCGTTAGTATGCCACGTAAAATGTTCAGTTCGTTATGATCCGGCGCAGCCCGGTTGAACAGCCGCATGAGCCGGCGCATCAGCAAGCGCGGATTGGCCGGGTCGAGAAATCCGATCTGCTGCAACACCTCCTCGAGGTGCTGATACAGGCGCTGCATATCCTCATCGCTGGCCGGACGGTTTTCGCGCACCTCCGTCGAACCCACCGAGACGCCGGGTTGTGCCGCGCGATAAATCTCGTAGGCGAGAATCTGGACGGCGCAGGCCAGATTGAGCGAAGAAAAATCACGGTCGGCCGGAACCGTCACGACGAAGTGGCAGCGGTCCAGTTCCGCGTTGAGCAGGCCGGTTCGCTCCTGACCGAACAGCAACGCCACGGGACCTCGCTGCGCCCCCGCCACCAGCCGACGCGCGCAGGACTCGGGATCGAGGGCCGGCCATTCGATGCGACGCAGCCGCGCGCTCGTCCCGATAACCAGATGGCAATCCTTGAGCGCATCGTCGAGCGACCCGCAGACCATTGCACTTTTCAGCACGTCATCGGCGCCGGCGGCGCGATCGGTGGCGTCTGCGCTCGGAAAATCCTCGGGCGCAACCAGGCACAGGCTCTGCAGCGACATGTTCTTCATGGCGCGCGCGGTGGCGCCGATGTTTCCCGGATGGGTCGGGCGCACCAGCACGATGCGTATGTTCGAGAGGGTCATGAGCAGTCAGGTCTGGCGTCAGCGGTTATTCTACCGTCTTCGCTCGCCGGTATCCGCTTTCATCCCGCGGCCGGGACCATTACAATGCACGCGCCACATCCGGCGCATCCTCGTAGAAACCAGTCCGTCAGGAAAACACCATGCATCCCATGTTGAACATGGCGGTCAAGGCCGCACGCAGCGCCGGCAACATCATCATGCGCCATCTGAACCAGATCGAACGGCTGACCGTCGAAAGCAAGGGGCGCAAGGACTACGTGAGCGAAGTGGACCGGATGGCGGAACAGGAAATCATCCGGATCCTGCGCGCCGCCTATCCGGATCACGGCTACCTGGCCGAGGAAACCGGAGCGCAGGCCGGCGACGAGTATGTCTGGGTGATCGACCCGCTCGACGGCACGACGAATTTCCTGCACGGCTTTCCCCAGTTCGCCGTGTCGATCGCGCTCAAATACAAGGACCGCCTCGAACAAGCGGTGGTGTTCGATCCGACGCGCAACGAACTTTTCACCGGCTCGCGCGGCAACGGCGCGCAACTCAACGACCGCCGCATCCGCGTCAGCCGCGTGACCGATCTGGAATATGCGCTGATCGGCGCCGGCTTTCCGTTCCGCTCGCATCAGTACATGGAATCGTGGATCGACACACTGCGTGAATTCATGCTCGGCACGAGCGGCATCCGTCGCCCCGGCTCGGCATCGCTCGATCTGGCCTACGTCGCCTGCGGCCGGTACGACGGATTCTGGGAATTCGGATTGAGCCCCTGGGACATGGCGGCGGGCGCGCTCATCATTCAGGAGGCGGGCGGCATGGTCACCGACCTTTCCGGCGACCAGGCTTACCTGGAAAGCGGGAACATCGTCGCCGGCAATCCCAAGATACACGCGGAGATGCTGCGCCGCATCCAGCCGCATCTGCCGAAGGAACTGGCGCGCTAGCGGCGCGGAAATTCGGTCAGCACGTCGGCGAAAACAAGCGCCTCGAAAACATGGGTGTACTCGAGGCACTTCAGCAGACGCACCGCGCGCGCTTCCTTGCCCTCCTCCACCAGCAGCAGATTGGTTCCCGGCGAAAAAGCCCCGCGCGGCAGCAGTAATGTTGCCGGACGACGCAGCGCCTCGATGGCCGGCAGGAGCAGGGCCGGCTGGTAGTCGCGCCCACTGGCGGCACGAACCGGCGCCACGGCAACCGGCATGACGTTGGACGCAAGCAATTCCACTCCCATTTCGAGCTCGTCAGCCCGGGGGCTCTTCATCCACCGAACCACGCCGGCGCTCCAGCGCCCGATCTCCTCGATCTGCTGGATGCCGACCAGGTCGCCCACGCGCAGAAACGTGCGTGCGCTGCCGTGTCGCGCCAGTTGCAGTCCTTTGGGCGCCGCGTCCTTGATCTGCCAGCGGTCGACGCGGAAAATTCCGCCGAAGCCGGGAGCGGTTTCCGCCGTGTCTGCGCGCGCGGAGGGCGGATTTTTTTCCACCGGCTGATCGAGTGAAATGAAGTCTTCGTTCCGGTCGGGTTCGCGTTCGGTCTCCCGTTCGATGTGCGCGGGTAAATTGAATTTCTCGTCGAGAACGTCGCTTCGGACTTCCGTCGCCGGCGGCGAGAACGGTTTCTGGCCGCTGGCGAAGAAATGCAGCGCCGGAATTCCGGCGCACAGGAACGTCGGACCGCTGCGCGGAATCCGGGAGAAGCGTCGCCGCGGCACTTGGCCCCAGGAACGCTGCATGCGCTGCAATATCTCGAGACATACCTTGTCGAGAGCATCCAGACCGACGGAAAGCGAACGGGCGCTGTCGCCCTTTTGCAGACGCTGGATGAAAAAATGAATCGTGCGCAGCAATTCGACCGCGTCGAGCAGGCGCAGGGCCTGGCCCGGCTGGAACTGCACGTCGCGCGGGAACGGCGCCGGCGGCGAGTCGGTCGCGAGGTCTATGAGAAAGTGCCCGGCGGGATGCGGTACTTCGAGATTTTCGCGCAGCGCGGCTTTGGCGCCCCAGTGAAGCAGGAAGCGCTGGACGTGACGGCATTCGTTCTGCGGCAACTGGTAGGGATTGCTCAGCCCGAGCAGGAGGATACGCGCGTAGTCATGCTCCAGCGTGGTTTTGGCGCCGGCGGGCGCCGCCGCTTCCACCACTTCCGTCGCCAGATCGTGCTCGCCGGCATGGCGATAGATCGCATGGATCTCACGCCAGACTTCCGGGGGATGCGGCATGTAAACCTGATAGGAATGCAGCAGCACTTCGCCGAGATAGTGCATGGCGCGCTCGAACGCGCCCGCGCGCAAGGACTTGCGACCCCAGCGCATCCGTTGCCGTTCCAGGTCCTGAAGACAGGCCTTGTAACCGTAGGCCATCTCCATGTGCAGCTGACGGATGAATTCCGCCAGTTGCCGCTTCTTTGGCGTCAGCGGCAGCGCGGCGCGGACGAAATACGGCTCAAGCGCGGCGGTGACGGTCGCCACCGGACCGGTGTACAGTTCCATCAGTTCGAAACGACGCGTGGCGTCGAGTTCCTGGCGATTCAGGGTGTACAGCGCTTGATAGATTTCACGCGCCGATTCGGCGCTGTCGGAAAACGGGAGCGAGGCGAGCCAGGCGCGCGCGTACTTCGGATCGGTTTCCGTCATCCAGGCCGAAACCCGTTTCGCCGGCAATGATAAGCTGAGCCCCGTCACTGACTGACTCCGTGTCGCAGAGGTTGGCTAATTCCGAATACTATCAAGTGATTATATAGCATATGCCCGCCGACCCCAGACACCGGCAACGGCCGCGGCCTGAAAGAATCCCGTTTATTTAACCACTTACACGCCGCCGGATACCCTCCCGCTTATTCCCCGCCCGCAGCGGCGCGTGTATCATTCGGCGCGATTCAAATTTTCCCTGGAGACGGTTGATGACTTACGTGGTTACCGAGAATTGCATCCGTTGCAAGTACACGGATTGCGTGGAAGTTTGCCCGGTGGATTGCTTCCATGAAGGGCCCAATTTCCTGGTCATCGACCCCGATGAGTGCATCGACTGCACCCTTTGCGTTCCGGAATGTCCGGTAAACGCCATCTACGCGGAAGACGACCTGCCGGAAGATCAAAAGCAGTTCATCCCGATCAACGCCGAGCTTGCGAAAAAATGGCCGGTGCTCACCGAGAAAAAACCCGAGCCGGCGGACGCCGCCGAATGGGAAGGCAAGCCCGACAAGCTCAAGTACCTTGAGCGCTGACACGGCGGTCCGGCAAATTCGGCGTCCTCACCGGCTCGCCGCAGCGGGCGCCCATTCGCGCCAACCACCCAGCAGCGGAAAATACAGCCCCAGGCGGATTGGCCGGGCGTCGATCCTGCTCATCAGCGTCGCGTAACGTTCAAGCTGCGCCGCGTAGCGTTCGCGCTCACGGTCGAGAAATTCATCCAGTCCCCCACCCTCGTGGGAGCTCGCCTTGTAGTCGATGATCCAGCGTACGCCCTTATCGTCAACGAACGTTCGATCAAGAATCACATTCACAAACTTTCCGTCAACAATACCACTCAGCGCATACTCACCGTGCGCGTCTGAATGCGCCCGATCCAGAATCCAGCGTCCGCGTTCGTCCGACAGCGTCCGCGTCAGCGCCGCCTCGGCGCGTGTAACAGCCGCCTCGAGTTGCGCCGGCGGCACGCCTTCCTCCGCCAGGCGCTTGGCGAGTACCGGCCGCCATTTTTCCAAACGTTCCCAGTCACTGTTTTCCAGGCCCTCGCGTCCGATGTGCTGCAGGGCCCGGTGGACCACGGTGCCCACGTGACGGATGACTTCCCGCGCCCATTCGAATTCCACGCGCGGCAGAGCCTCCCTCGCCTCCATCACCGCTTCGCTCTCATTCCACGCTACAGGCGCCGGGACGGCGGGTAATCGCCAACTTACCGGCAACCGCTTGAGCAACGCCTGCGATGGATCCGCCAAAACGCCGGCAGCGGCGTTTCTACGTTCATCCGCCGGCAATTCATTCAGCGCCTTGTCAAACTCCGGCCGCACTTCTTCCCAGAGATGGTACAGGAGCGAACTGCGCGGCGGCGGCGTCGCTTGCCGCGCTCCGTTCTTCTCGCTCACGGCAACGTGCCCGAGGAGATGCAGCCGGTCGATGGCGCGCGTCGCGGCGACATACAGTACGCGCCCATCCTCGTAATGGCCCTTGGCGCCGTCGAATTGCCTGAGAAAATTGAAAATCGGTTCGGCGTCCCTTCCGCTCTCCCGGATCGGCGCGAGCAGGAGATCGACTTCGCGGGCACGCGGGTTCGGTCGCTCCGCCCAGGCAAGCAGCGGGTGTTCGCCGCGTTGCGGTATTCGCCCAAGCCCCGGGACGATCACGGTATGAAACTGCAACCCCTTGGCCTTGTGTATGGTCATGAGCTGAAGCCGCTCCGTCGCCTCGACATCGGGCAGGGCGAACAGCTCCTCCACCCGCTCCGCCAGCACATCGAGTTCCGCGAGATCGCCGCCCGCCTCGAGTTCCTCGACCAAATCGAGATAAGCCATCGCGTCCGCGAGATCCGTCGCATCCGCCGCGCAGGCCGGACCGCCCAGCGCGATCCAGGCTCCTTCGACGAGCCGACGCAGTGACCGGCGGCGGGCGAAGCAATCCGCCATCACGATCCGGACGCGCTCGAGCCGCGCCCGGCCGTCCGCGCTCAGGCGCGCAACGCGCCCGGCATCCTGCATCAATTCCCATAGCGCCGCCTTCTGATTATCGCCTGCCAGCGTCTCCAGATCGGCAAGTGTGAGCCCGCACCACGGGGCGCGCAGCACCGCGAGCCACGAAAGCCGGTCGCCCGGGTGGACCAGCGCGCGCGTCAGCGCCAACAGATCCTGCACGATGCTGCGGTGGCCCAATGTCTCGATCTCGACCGCGCGGAAGCGCAAGCCCGCGCGCCGCAGACGCGGCGCAATCTCTCGCAAATGTCCCTTCGAGCGCACGAGAATGGCGATGGTTTTCTGCGCCGGATCCGCCAGCGCCTGCTTCACCAGCGAAACCGCCTGCTCGGCCTCCTGCTCGTCATCGCGACGCAATATTGGATGCAGCGTCACCGCCGGTTCCGCGCGCGCCGGGTGACGGGCCACCGCGGACGAATACGTCACCGCCCCGGCCGCCACGTCTTCTACCGTCGGAAACGCCCGCGCGAACGTGCGATTCACCCATTCCACGATCCCTCCCTGGGAGCGGAAGTTCACCTTGAGACTGAGCGGCTCAAGCCGGATATCGCCGATGCCCTGGCGCCAGGCGCGAAGGAACAGGCCGACCTCCGCCTGGCGGAAGCGGTAAATGGACTGCATCGGATCGCCCACGACGAACAGGCTGCGTCCGTCTCCGGGGGTCCAGCCCGCCGTGAGCAGATCCAGAAGTTCGTACTGGCTGAGCGAAGTATCCTGGAACTCGTCGACCAGCAGGTGCCGGATCCGGTAATCGAGCGTGAGGGCGAGATCCGTCGGCTCGTCGCGCGTGCCCAGCGCGCGCAACGCGCTCCACGACACCTGCGTGAAATCCACCTGGCTGCGATTCTGGAATACCACCCAGAGCTCCGCGACCGCCAGCGGCAGCAGCCGGTACAGCGCCTCCACCACCTCCCACTGGCTGTCGTCGTACCGCGGCGGCGGTAAATCGGGCAGTCCGGCCAGGCGCTCCATTAACCCGGAGCGAGCGCTGAGTTTCTCGATCAGAACCTTGAAGCGATCTTTCGCGTCCTCGAACCGCGCCTTTTCCGAGACATTGGACGCCTCGCTCGGCGCGGGAAAGCCGGTTTTCGCGTTGACGGTCTTGCGCCATTCGCGTTTCGACGTGAGCAGCAGCGACCCCAGCCCGCGCCACGCGGCGAGATCCGCCGTCGTCGCGCCCGGAAGCTGCGTCATGTCGAGGCAGGCCAGAATCTCCGATGACGCGCCGGCGACGCGCAGGTTCTCCGCGGCGAAACGCGCGAGCGCGAGCAGCTCCGGCGCCTCGGCCGGCGGCATCGCCGGGCGCAGTTCGGCGAGCGCGTCCTCGATGACATGCGCGAGCGCGGCTTCGAGGCTCTCCCGCGACGGCGGCCGTTCGCCGCTGCCAAGGTGCCGCATCCACTGGTCACGCCGCGCCAGCATCCCGGCGATCAACGTCTCGACCTGGGGCAGGTCATTGTCGAGATGCTGCAAGAGCCGCACGATCGCGGGACTCACCTTCTCGTCCGACTCGAGTCGCGCGATCAGTTCGCGCGCGGCTTCCCGGTACAACACCTCGGCGTCCTCGACAATCGCCGGGGGCGCGCCGAGGCGCGAGAGCATGGGCATCTGCCGCGTCAGCGCGGCGCAGAAGGAATCGATGGTGCTCACGCGCAGCCGCTCAGGGCTGGCGATCACGTTCCAGCCCATGGCCTCATCGCGCGCCAGCGCGGCTCGCGCCAGTTCCCAGGTCGCCGCCTCGTTGGGCCTTTCCGGGCACGGACCCTTGGCCTTCTCGAGTGCCTCGAGAACGCGGTTGCGCATTTCGTTCGCGGCCTTGCGCGTGAAGGTGATCGCCACGATTTCTTCGGGTTGTTCCACGCACGACAGCAGGCGCAGGTAGCGCTGCGTCAGCAGCTCGGTCTTGCCGGAACCCGCCGGCGCCTGCACGATGAATGACCTGTCCGGCGTGAGCGCGCGTGCGCGCGCGGCGGCATCGGCGATGGGCTCGTCGTGGCTCATGTTTCGTCCGCCGGACCGATCTGCAAGGTTTCCTCCTGCTCCCGTATCCGGCACAGAGGTCCCACGTCGCAATGCTCGCAGGTCCTGGCGCCCTCCTTCGGTGCGACGCGCGCATCGCCCGCGCGAAACGCCTCGCCCAGCGCCTCGATGACGCGGCGCCACTCCGCGAGCAATCCATTCCACGATCCCAGCGCCGCCGCTTCTTTTGTTCCGGTAAGCGGTTCCACGCCCGGCGCCAACCCGGCCTCCGCCGCGATGCCGAGAAAGCGCGCGTCATCCTTGCGGAGTTGCGCGAAGGCCACGGCCGCGACATTGTTCTGGCTCAGCGCATAGATCGGGAGTTGCGGTTCATCCGGGCGATCGCCGAACCACTGGTTGATCTTCGGAGTCCCAGTTTTGTAATCGATGACGACGCACGCGCCGTCTTCGATCTCATCGACACGGTCCGGGACGATCCGGATCGTCAGCCCGCCATGACTGGCCGTCTGCTCCTTTTCGGGAAACACCACGGTAAATGGCGCGCGCTGCTTCTCGATTTCGAGCCAGCCGAGCACCAGCCGCTCAAGCCGCGCCTGTTCCAGCGCGATGAAGCGTGCCGTAAACGTCTGCGGTCGTTCACGGGCCATTTCGACAACAGCGCCGGCCACGGCTTCCCGAACCGCAAGGCGCAGCGCATCTTCCGTCAAGGCGCACAGTTGCGAGTGGGACTTCAGATTGCGCCAAATCCGTTCCATCGCGCTGTGCAGGAGAATGCCGCGCCCGAGCGCATCGAGTCCGGGCTCCGGCTTGTCGAGCGCGCGCGCACCGAGGCGCGCATGCGCGAACGCGCGGAACGGACAGGCCGCCTGATCCTTGAAAACGCCGGTTCCGAGGCGTGTCGCGGTTCCGGCCGCCAGCGGTGCGGCGCGTTCGTCCGGGATCTGCTCCAAGGGCGGGCGCGATTCATGAACCAACCGATGCAACGCGCCGATGACGCCCGGCGTTTCGGGTTCCTCGACGGACAGATGAGCGATGAGCGGACTGGGTCGCCGGTTCTCGTCGCCGCTGCGCCGCGCGTGGCTGACGACGACTTCCGGTGCGCTCGCCAGGAGCCATCCCGTCAGGCGGCGGGCGAACTCGAGTTCCCGGGCCGCCGAGGCGTGCGGCAAGTTGTACCGGCGTTGCAGGTCGATGGGGATAAAGGGATTCGGGCGCGGATGATCCGGCCAAGCCGCATCGTGCAGCCCCGTGATCCACAAGCCGTCGAACTCGAGGCCCGCGGCTTCGAGCAATCCCATGACCTGAACCGGCGCCTCCGGCGTTTTCGGCTGGAAGATGCGCTCACCGGCCATGCGCTTGAGTGTCGAGAACGCCTCGGTATAGCTCATCCGATCCGCGACCTCGTCGAGGGACGAGAGCGCGGAAAGCAGCTCGCGCCACGCCTCGACGGTTTGATATTCCTCGCTGTCGAGCGGGCGATCGCCCGGCCATCCCAGCGCCAGGAGCCCGCGGGCAAAGTCCTCTGCCCAGGCGCTCGGCAGCTGTTTTTTCGGGAAGCTGTCGAGAAGCGCGCGCCAGTTCTTGAGTCGCGCCGCGAGCAGCGGCGCGCTGTGTGCGCGCCAGCTTCCCTCCCTGTCCCGATCCTGAGCCAGGCGCAGCAGATTATTGATTCGCACCAGCGGCTCGCCCTGACGGCAGGCGACATCGAGGAGCGCGCGACGACTCCATTCCACGGAGGCTCCGCCGAGGAACGGGGAGCGCAACAGGCTCCCGGTTTCCTCGCAGGCCATCTCGCCTTTGCCGAGTTCAAGGAACTGAAGCGCCGTGTGGACGATCGGATATTGCGAAAGCGCCCGGCCCAGGGAAAGGTTGTAGGGACGAGCGGCGTTCGCGGAACCCGGCAGCACGGCGCCCGGCGCGAACGTGTCATCGAAAATTCTGACCGCCTGCGGACGCATCGCGCCGAGATCCGGCACGATGATCCCGATGCGGGACGCTCCCGCCTCCAGCCGCCGTCGCGCCCATTGCGCGGCGGCGGCGATTTCTTCCAGCGGACCGGCAAACTCATGGCGCACGCCGGTATTCGGGAGGGAGGATGGCCCGACCGGCTCCACCGCCACGCCGACGCGACGCAGACCCTCGATCAACCGCGCCTGCTGGGACGTATATTCTTCGAATCCGAAAAGCAGCAGCCGCTTCGGCGCGTTCAGACCTCCGCCGGCAAGCGCCTCGACGAGCATATCCGCCAGGCGGGCGCGATCCTGCCAGCCCCTGGCGCGGCACCGTTCATCGAAGTCACGCGACCAGATTGCAAAAGTCCGCGTATCCTCATTGGGCGCGGCGTCCGGCGACGTGAACGGAACAGCCCACTCCCGGCTGATCCGCCATGCTTCCTGGACCACGCGCGCCGTGGCGCGGGACTGCAACAGCTCATTGCCGAAGGCCGAGCGCCGAATCACGGCCTCCCAGAGCATGGTCTCCTGAACCGGACTGAGCAAGGCACGGGAAACCAACTTCTCATTTACCGACAACGGCGCCGAGAGCTCGTCCCAGCACCGCTCAAGCCAGGCATTCCACGTCAGGAGATCCGGACTCGGCCAGGCCAGTTTTCCTTCTTGCTGCATCCGCCGGCCATACGCGATTTGCAGCGTGCGCGCCTGGCGCTGGCTCGCCACGAGCAACGTGGCCCCGGATCTTAATGCCTCAAAAATCGAATCGCGCAATATTTTCCTCTTAGCTCTCTGTCCTTGACCCAGCCTTCCCTGCAAACGGACGCTTGGTCTTCTTCATGCAGCGGTTCGCACCGACTCGGTCTGCGGCGACGGTTACGGCGCGTGTACTCCGCAAGAAAGGGCGACGCTCGACGCTTGCCCAGATTGGCGACTGCTCTGCCGCCTGTTTTTATCGTATCAGGCGCGCAGCTTCCGGCGAAAGCCGCTTCTTTCCGCGTCGTGCCCGGCGATACGTTAAGATTGTTTTGGCGGCTTCGCGCCCCGTTGATTGCCGACACGATAATTGACGCCCTGTCGTTTCAGCACCGGATAGGATCGGGATGAACGTCGAATTCACGACCAATAAAAAAGGCGGCCATTCATGGCCGCCTTTTGGATACACGCTACGAATTTCCTGCTTACCCGGGACACATCCTTGCATCCCTGGAGACATCCCTGCACTTCCGTGTTGGCAGTTAAAACATATTTCCCTATGTACGTCCCTGCCTCCCTTGAATATAGGCCGGGGCGAGCAACATGCAAGGAACGGCGTTTATCCTGCTTGCCAAGGGCTTTTGGTTAGATTACATGCACTTATAGAGTCGGATGCCGCTGCGCCGTAAGTTCCAGCGGCGGCATGGTGGAAGCGACGCTGCAAATTACCGGGGCGGGGCCTGGACGACACGGTTGCGCCCCGTCTGCTTGGCTTCGTACAACGCCGCATCCACCTGCTGGAACAAACGCGCGGCCGGATCGGCGCCGTAGGCTTCCGCTCCCGCCTCGAGACAGGCGAGCCCGATGCTGACGGTCACGTCCAGGTCGACGCCTTCCGGAATGACGAACGCGCTGTGCTCGATGCTGGAGCGCAGCCGTTCGGCGATCGCCATCCCCTGGTTGCACGTGGTTCCCGGCAGCAGCAGCACGAATTCCTCGCCGCCGTAACGCGCCAGCACGTCGCTGCCGCGCAGGTCCTGCCCGAGAATGCTGGCGATCTGGCGCAGCACGCGATCGCCGACCTGATGACCGTACCGGTCGTTGACTTGTTTGAAGAAATCCACGTCCGCCAGCATGCACACGAGCGGTCCGGTCTGCCGGGTCCAGCGCTCGATTTCCTCGGCCAGACGCCGTTCGAAGAAGCGCCGGTTGGAAACGCCCGTGAGCGGATCGGTCAGGCCGTCAAGCTTGAGACGCTCGTGATTGACGGCGTTGTCGATGCACAGGGCCGCCACCGCCGCCAGGTGTTCGAGCAGATCGGTCGCGATGCCGGATAAGAAATGTTTCGGATCGCGACTGCCTTGATTGAGACTGCCGATCAGCTCCCCGCGGCGCACGAGCGGCGCCAGCGCCACCGATCCCGAAGCGCAGGGATCGTCGGCAAAAAGAAGCGAATGGACATGTTCATCCGCCGGCCCGAGGCGCGGGCGCCAGGGGCGGGTGAACAATTCGTTCAGCTTTTCGCGCGGGATGGCGGTAAAACAACGCGGCTTCAGGCCGGACTCGACGCCGGCATCGATCAGGCGCGTCATTTCGTATTCCGGATCGACGCACGCGATCGTGACACAGTCGATTCCTGAGAAGGTTTCGGGTATGCCTTCGGTGATGACGCCGACGAGATCGACGAGGGAATGCGAACCGATCATCCGGACTTCGATATGACGGAAACCGGACCAGATGCGCTCGTTGTCGCGCAATTGGTCACGAAGTATGGTCCATTCCCGCTCCCGAGTTATCTCGCCTTGCTCCATTCCCTCGTCTCGCCGGTTACCGCACCGCCGTTCCCGATGGTTCGTTTTTGATTCCGAGCATGCTCAGGAGTCTTGGCGCGGGCATGTAACCCGGAAATACTTTTCCGTTGTCGACGAAAATGGTCGGCGTGCCGTTGACGTCCAGGCGCCCGCCGAGACGATAGTGTTTTTCCACCGGATTCGGACAAGTCTTCATGTCCAGCTTGCCGCCGGCCTTGGCGATGCCGATCGCCTTGACGCGATCGCTGGCGCACCACACGGCGACCGCGCGCTTGTAGCTTTCGGACTGAAGACCGGCGCGCGGATAAAAAAGATATCGCACTTTCACGCCCTGCTTGTTGAGCTCGGGCACTTCGAGATGGAACTTGGCGCAATAGGGGCAATCGACGTCGGTAAACACGGTCAGGGTGCGCTTGGCCTTCGCCGGACCCATGACGATCATGTTTTCCTCGCCGACTTCATCGAGCAGGCGCGAACGAACCGCTGCGCGTCGTTCCTCGGTCAGATTCGTGCGCGTGCCCATGTCCACCAGGTCGCCCATCATCAGATACTTGCCGTCGCTGGTCACGTAGAAAACCCTGGCGTCGAATTCGACTTCATAAAGTCCGGATGCCGAGCTTGGCTTGACGCTGGCGGCGGACAGTTCCGGAAAAGCGCGAACCAGGTTCGACTTCACCTGTTTGATGTCCTGTTCGCCGGCGTGAACGGCGCAGGAAAAGACGAGACTGAAAAAACATGGAAGAAGATGACGCAACATGACGATGGTTCTCTCGGATCGGAAATAATGCGGTCTTACCGAATCATGTACATGATCATAGTCATTGCCGGCTCGACGCGCCAGCATTAGACCGCGCTTTCAGGTCCACGTTCGGCATCACTTCAGCGCCCGTTCGGCTTCGAGCACTACGCGCGTCATCGGAATCACGCTGTCCGGGTTGAGCGAAATCGAGCCGATGCCCTGCCGCACCAGCCAGGCGGTGATTTCGGGATAATCCGAAGGCGCCTGGCCGCAGATGCCCACGTATTTGTCGAGCTTGCGGGCGGCCTGAATCGCCGCTTCCATGAGCTTGAGCACCGCCGGGTTGCGCTCGTCGAATCCGCCCAGCAGTCCCGAGTCGCGGTCCACACCCAGGGTCAACTGGGTCAGGTCGTTGGAGCCGATGGAAAATCCGTCCAGGTGCTGCAAGAACTCCTCCGCCAGGAGCGCGTTCGCCGGAATTTCGCACATGAGATATATCTTGAGCCCCGCCTTCCCGCGTTCGAGCCCGTGCGAACGCATCGTCGCCAGCACACGTTGCGCCTCTTCCACGCTGCGCACGAACGGGATCATCAACGCCACGTTGTCCAGGCCCATGTCCTCGCGCACGTACTTGAGCGCCGCGCATTCCAGGGCGAAACTTTCCTGAAAAGAGTCGGAGTAATAGCGCGATGCCCCGCGCAGGCCCAGCATCGGGTTTTCCTCCCTGGGCTCGAACCGCGCGCCGCCGAACAGCGAGGCATATTCGTTCGACTTGAAATCGCTCAACCGCACGATCACCGGCTTGGGATGAAACGCGGCCGCGATCGTGCTCACGCCCTCGGCCAGGCGCTTGACGAAATAGGTCCGCCGGTCGCCGTACGCGACGGTGAGCCGGTCGACGTATTGCTGCTCATCCTTGCCGAGTTTCCCGTATTCCAGCAGCGCCCGCGGATGCGCCTGAATGCTGTGATTGATGATGAATTCCAGGCGCGCGAGGCCCACGCCGTCGTTCGGCAGGAAGGAATGTTCGAACGCCTGATCGGGATTGCCGATGTTCATCATCATTTTCGTGCGCGGGCGCTGTTCCGGGTCGATGGAGATTTTTTCGACGCGATAATCCAGCGCGCCGTCGTAAACGTGGCCGGTGTCGCCCTCGGCGCAACTCACCGTCACCGGCTTGCCCGTGCCGATGGATTCGGTGGCGCCGCCGCAGCCCACGATCGCCGGAATGCCGAGCTCGCGCGCGATGATCGCGGCGTGACAGGTGCGGCCGCCGCGATTGGTGACGATCGCCGCCGCGGTTTTCATGACCGGCTCCCAATCCGGATCGGTCATGTCGGTCACCAGCACCTCTCCGGGCTGCAAACGCGACATGTCGGTCACATCGCGTATCACGCGCGCCAGGCCGCTTGCGATGCGTCGCCCGACGCTCTTGCCCGACGCGAGCGGCTTGCCGCGCGCGGCAAGATAATAGACCTCGTATTCGTTGCGCGACTCCCGCGAGCGCACCGTCTCCGGCCGCGCCTGCACGACATAAAGTTTTCCGTCCACGCCGTCCCTGGCCCATTCGATATCCATGGGCATGCCGCGCCCGGCGCCCTTGGAATAATGCTGTTCGATTTTCACGGCATAACGCGCGAGCTCCGTCACGTCGTCATCCGTCAGTGAAAAAAGCCGGCGCTCCGACTCCGCCACCTCGACATTGCGCGTGGAAAATCCGCGTGCCGCGTCTTGCGCATAAACCATCTTGATCGCCTTGGCGCCCAATTGGCGCTTCAGAATCGGCTGTTTTCCGGCGGCCAGCGTCGGCTTGAAAACGTAGAATTCGTCGGGATTCACGGCGCCCTGGACCACGTTCTCGCCCAGGCCGTAGGCGGCGGTGATGAACACGACGTCGCGAAATCCGGTCTCGGTATCGAGCGTGAACATCACGCCCGAAGCGCCGACGTAGGCGCGGACCATTTTCTGGATGCCGATGGAGAGCGCCACGTCCTCATGCGAAAAGCCCTGGTGCACGCGGTAGGAAATGGCGCGGTCGTTGAAAAGCGATGCGTACACGCGGCGACAGGCATGAAGCAGGTCCGCGGCGCCGCGTATATTAAGGTATGTATCCTGCTGTCCCGCGAACGAGGCGTTGGGCAGATCCTCGGCGGTCGCCGAGCTGCGAACGGCGACATCGGGATCGACTCCGTACTCTTTCGCCAGGGTCTGGTAAGCCGCGGCGATTTCCTGCGACAGATCGGCCGGAATTTCCGCTTCCATCACCCAGCGACGGATGTCGGCGCCGGTCTGTTCCAGCCGTGAAAGCTCGCGGGTATCGAGATCTTTCAGGCGCTCGCGGATGCGTTCCACGAGACGATTGTGCTCCAGAAAATGCCAATAGGCCTCGGCGGTGGTGGCAAATCCGTTAGGAACCCGCACGCCCTCCGCGCTCAGGTGGCGATACATCTCGCCCAAGGAAGCGTTTTTGCCCCCGACAACGGGAATATCCCCGATCCCCAGTTCGGAAAATGTGCGGATGTAGCGCATGCCTCGGGCGCAAAATAACGCAAGCCGCGCTGTTTTCCAATTGCACCAGACTGTGTGCAGCGCCTTTTTCCGCCCGGAGAAACCGATATCTGCATGGTAATCATGGCCTTACAACCTGGCATGAGTTTGTCTGGCCTGATTTCAGGCATGAACTATGCTTCACTCATTAAAAAAGTCTTGTACTTGTGCAACCATGACCTACGCCGTTCTTCTATTCGCATGTCACGCGCGAAGCGACGCTGTCACCCTGCGTCTATCGTGCGTCATGTATGCAAGCTCCTCGCCTGACGGCGTCGATCGGAAATCGGCGTGAAGTTCCCCCTGATTACCTATTTAGCGTCGGCGGGAACGATCATGCTGCTGGGCGCGCTGCATTTCACCCGCAAGATCATCCGCGAACTGCCCGCCTCGGACGACCGTTGGCGGATCATGTACCTGTTGATCGTGTTTTTCATCGTCGGTTACCTCGTATTCACTATCGCCACCTTCGGCGAACCGTTCGACTTCATCACGTTCGCGGTCGCGCTTATCTTCTGCGGCGGCGCCGGGCTCGTGACGACCGTGACGTTTCTCAGCGCCCGCACCATCGATGATGTAAAGCGCCTCACCCGCCTGGAGCTTGAAAACAACCGCATCCTGGCCATGCAGCGCAGGATGGAGACCATCCTCGACAACGCCGCCGAGGGAATCATCACCTTCGATCAGCTCGGCAAAATCGAAAGCATCAACAAGGCCACCGAAAAACTTTTCGGTTATGCCGAAACCGAAGTCATCGGCCACGACATCAGTCTGCTGATTCCGCCGCCGGAATCATACGACAAACGCGCCGGTTACCTCGAACACTTCATGCGCAACGAGATCCGGCGCCTGATCGGTCACGAGGGAGAGGCGATCGGCCGGCACAAGGACGGCGCGCGCTTCCATCTGGCGCTCAAGATCAGCGAAATCGTCGTGGACGGCATGCCGCTTTACACAGCGCTCGCCGCCGACATCAGCGAACGCAAGGCGATGCTGGATCATCTCAAGATCATGGCCGAGCACGACGGCCTGACCGGCCTGCACAACCGCTCCTATTTTCAGAACGAAATGGAGCGTTATCTCGAACAGGTCCGGCGCACCGGGCAGACCTGCGCCCTGCTTTATCTCGATCTCGACAATTTCAAGTTCGTCAACGACACCCTGGGCCATGCGGCGGGCGATCGCCTGCTGATCGAAGTCGCTTCGATCCTGAGCAAGCGGGCCCGCAAGACCGACGTCATCGCGCGCATGGGCGGAGACGAATTCACCGTGCTGCTGTATAACGTCACGCACGAGCAGGCGCTGAACACGGCCGAATCCTTCCGCAAAAAACTCGCGAACTACCGATTCCGGCAGGCGGGTGAAAGCGTGGAGATGGGTTGCTCCATCGGCATCGCTCACATCACGCCCCAGTCCCGGGACATATCCGAAATCATGTCGCAGGCGGACCTGTCCTGCCACCTGGCCAAACGGGCGGGCCGCAACCGGATCCACATGTTCCGGCCGGCGGACGCGGACAAAGTCACCGCCATGTCGCTGGACATGGGCTGGTCGCACCGCATCAAGGAGGCGATCGAACGCAACCGGTTCGCGCTTGCCTGCCAGCCGATCGTCAACGCCCGGACGCGGCGTGTCGATTCCTACGAAGTGCTGATCCGGATGCTGGACGAACAGAACGAACTGATCATGCCCAACGGCTTCCTTCCGACCGCGGAACGTTTCGGCCTGGCCGTGGACATCGACAAATGGGTGATCGTCAACGCGATTGAAACCCTGGCGAAGCAGCGCGTTGAAAACCGCAACCTGCGTTATTCGATAAACCTCTCCGGCCAGACCCTGTCCGATCCGACCGTCAGCGACCTGATCCTGGCCAGGCTCAATGCCACGGGCCTGGACGCCGCCGCGCTCACTTTCGAGGTAACGGAAACGGTGGCGATCGCCGACATGGCCGCGGCCGAGTCGTTTCTTTCGCGGCTTCAGCGCATCGGCTGCAAGACCGCGCTCGACGATTTCGGGTCCGGCATGGCGTCGTTCGCCTACCTCAAGGACCTGCCGGTCGACTACGTCAAGATCGACGGGCGCTTCGTGAAGAATCTCGCCAGCAGCCCGGTGGACCAGGCCATGGTCAAAGCCATGAACGAGATCGCTCACGCGCTGGGCAAAAAAACCATCGCCGAATTCGTGGAAAACGAGGAAAGTTTCCGGCTGCTCGGCAAGATCGGCGTGGATTACGGACAGGGCTACCATCTGGGGCGACCCGATCTTACGGTGCCATGTCAGGCGATCGTCGGCAACGCCGGTGTCGCCATGTCCTGCCGCATCTAGAGACACCGCACGGAACCGGTGCGGTTCATCCCCTCGCGAGCCGACGCTGTCTTGAAAATTTACTACCGATGATCCCCCGCCGCCAGACAGGCCGAGACGCGCGCCTGCCGGACGAGCGCATCGCGCCAATCGCTCGTCGGCGTCGACAGTTCCGTTTGAATTCCATGCGCGCTGCTGCGACAATACCGGGGCCTGAGATGCTCAGGTCCCGATTTCCATAGATAAAACCGCTCCAGAATCTTTGCGCTCCACGAATCTACCCCGAATCGGGTCCCTGCTGTATTTTTTTCTGGCGTCCGGCACCGTTCTGGCCGGCGCCGTTTATTCCGGCGATGTCCGGCCGCTGTACAGTTTCAATCAAAGTCCGCTGATTCAGATCTACGGCCTGCCGTCCCTGGGCGAAGCACGGGTGCTGGCGCAGGACGAGTCCGATCTGGCGCTGCGATTGCAGATTTCCAACAACTTCACCGGCGCGCGAACCGCCGACGAATACCTCAATCTCGACGGCGAACTGCATCGCCTGACCATCGCCTGGCGACAGGGGTTGTCCGGTGGTCGCGAATGGGGAATGGAGCTGCCGTATCTCTGGCATACGGGCGGGTTTCTGGATACATACATCGAACGCTTTCACGATTCGTCCAACCTGCCGCAGGGAGGACGGACGGACGTGCCGCTGAACCGCGTGAATTACCAGTACACTCGAAATGGCGCGGATCTCATCCATGTCACGCACCCCGTCAACGGCCCGGGCGATCTGCGCCTGCTCGGGGCGAGACAGATTGGAAATCCGGAAACCTCCGGGTTGAAAACGGCGCTGCGCGCCAGCCTGAAACTTCCGACCGGCAAGGAAGCGGAACTGCTGGGAAGCGGCAGCACCGATCTGGCGTTGTGGCTGAGCCTGGCGACGACGCGCCCGCGCGATCAATGGAATGTTTTCGGCGGCGGCGGGATCCTGTACATGACCGAGGGAAGGGTTCTGCCGCGACAGCAGCGTAACCATGTCGCCTTCGGCAGCTTCGGGCTCAGCCGGATGATTTATCCCCGCCTCACCGTCATCGGCCAACTGGACGCCCAGACGCCTTTCTACGACTACACGCATTTCCGCCAGCTCAACAGCTACCCGATACAGGGCCTGGTGGGCGCGAGATGGGAATTGGCGCCGCGAAGATTTCTGGAGTTCTCCGTCGCCGAGGACCTGATCGTCGATACCTCCACCGACGTGGCCTTTTCGCTCTCGCTGATTCTGCCGTTCTGACGCCCGAACCGGTCAGTCGCCGAGCGACTCGAGCAATTTTTCGAGTCCCTGCTCGAAAGGCGTGGACGGCGCGCCCCCGAAAACCTCACTCAACCGGCCGACATCGGCGCAGGAATGCTCGATATCGCCGAGACGCGCCGGTTCATGCCGGCGCGCGATTTTCTTCCCTGACAGCTTTTCAAGGTGGTCCAGCAACTGCAGCAGGGAACGACGGCTGCCGGTGCCGACGTTGAATATTCCGCCGACGCCCTCCGGGCCGCGTGCCGCGCGCGCCAGCAGTTCCGCCAGGTCGGCCACGTAAACGAAATCGCGCGTTTGCGCGCCGTCGCCGAAAACCGTGACCGGCTGATTCCGCCGCAGGCGATCGACAAAAATGCTGATCACGCCCGAATAGGGCGAGGACGGGTCCTGGCGCGGCCCGTATATATTGAAGAAACGAAATGAAGTCGCCGCGAGCCGGTATTTGCGGAAATAATGCAACAGATAATATTCGCCGCTCAGCTTGTCCACGGCGTAGGGCGAGAGCGGGTTCGGCGTCGTCCGTTCGGAGACCGGGATACTGGCCGCATCGCCATAAACGGCGGCCGAACAGGCATACAAAAAACGCCCGGTCCGCGCGCGACGCGCGGCCTCGAGCAGGTTCAAGGTTCCGTCGAAATTGACTTGATGCGTCCTGATCGGGTCGTCGATGCTCGCCTGCACCGAAGCGACGGCGGCGAGATGCACCACCGTATCGGTCCCCGCCACGCAACGATTGACCAGTTCCGCGTCGCGGATATCGCCCCGGATGAATTCCAGGGCCTCGTGACGAGGCAGGTTTTCCCGCTTGCCGGTGGAGAGATCGTCCAGCACCCGCACCCGGTCGCCGTCCGAGAGCAGTTTTTCCGCCAGATGGGAACCGATGAAGCCGGCGCCGCCGGTTACCAATACGTTCATTTATTTTTCAGTTTCTCAGACACCCGGTTTGCCGCCATCCTAACGGGAGTGCCGCGCGATGTACACCCGCATCCCGACGGCGGGAACGGGTTGCCGTTCGTGACATATTGGTTACTTTGGCCTCTCTGCGAGACGGCAAAATTAGTATAAAATGCCGCAATTGTTAACCTGCTTTTTCAGCAACTAAAATAATAACCAAATGCGTATTCTTGCCCGCCCACCGTCATCGGTGTCGATCGGCCGTGCCGATCATTTGTCATTGAACCCGGCCGGTAAACCGGCAACGGCTGCTTTTTCATGAATGTCTCGCCCGTCATGCATCATGCGGAACGGCGAACGGTCGCGGCGCTTTCCCTGTCCGACGGAAATCCATGACGCATTCCATTCTCATGGACACGTTCGCCATCTCCATAGTGATTCCCACCTACAACCGCGCCGCTCTTGTCGTGCGCGCCGTCTCCAGCGCCCTGCAGGCGATGGGGCCGGACGATGAAATCGTGGTGATCGACGACGATTCGACGGATGACACCGCGCAGGTAATCGCGCGCTTCGGAGACAGGGTCCGCTATATCAAGGCGCCGCACGGCGGCGCCGGCGCGGCGCGCAACCTTGGCATCGCGGCGGCGAAGCACCGGCTGGTCGCGTTTCTCGATTCGGATGACGAATGGTTCGCGGACAAGCTCGAACTGCAACGCCATGTCATGCGCCACCGTCCTGACATCGCCTTTTGCTTCAGCGATTTCGCCGTGCGCGATCGTTCCGGGCGGGCATTGTCGCATTACCTGAGGAACTGGCACAACGATCCCCGGCCCTGGGATCAGATACTGGGGCCGGGCTTTCGCTATTCCTCGATCGCGAACCTTCCATCCGGCCGGAAGGATTTCCCGGTATACGTCGGCAGCCTGTACCTGCCGTTGATGACCCGGCTTTACATCGGCACGTTCACGCTGCTTTTTCGCAAGGACCTGCCGGGCGGAACGCCTTCCTTTCCCGTCGACTTGCCCACGTATGAAGACTGGCAGTTTTTCGGCGAGCTGGCCAGACGCGGCCCCGGCGCCTATCTCGATTGCGAAACCGCCATCCAGCACGGGCACAACATGCCGCGATTGACCGACGCCGACGCTCTCATCCAGGCCATGACGCGGATAAAACTGCTCGAGCGGGTGTGGGGCTCGGACTCCGGATTTCTCGCGCGCCACGGCAATGCTTACCGCGAGGTGATCGACGACCAGCAACAGCGACGGCAGTTCCACGCCGCCAAGAAACTTCTCAAGGCTGGAAGAATGCGCGAAGCCAGAGCGGCATTTGCCGACATCGGCGAGTATCCCCTCCACTACCGCGTGCTTTTATGCGCGCCGGGGAGCGTGGTGCGCATGCTGGTATGGCTTGTCGGCAAACTGCGTGAGTTCGTTCCCGCCAGCTAGCCGGCCAATCCGGTTCGCGGAACTTCCTGAATGCTCATTCGACGTCAGTCACGCGCGGTTTCGCCGGGTCTTGATTGCGCTTCAAATATTTACGATAGTAAGGCTTCAACCACTGCCTGGCCTTCATGGCGCCGAACAACGCCAGTCCCGCCGGCGTTCCATTGAATAACCAGATGTTGTAAACATTCTGGCTCTCCGGTCGCCAATCCCTGAACCAGGGAGGATCGCCCACCAGGTTGACGTACTGGAAGCTCCTGTCCCGGATCCCCTTCTCGATCACGCGCTCCAGCAACATGTTGCCCGGCGCAACACGCGACCAATCCTCGTCGTAGGCAAGCTTGAGCACGTAAAGCGTGTCGTCGTCCTTGACGCAAAACTGGCTGGCAATGGTGTTGTCGCCAACCCTCAGGCTGTTGATCATGACCGCGCCGCTCGGGCCGAGCTCGCCGATGAGCGACTCATAGAAACGCGTGAGCTCGGGATGCAGTTTGATGGCCGTACCGGCTCCATTGATTCCTTTCCAGCCGGACGCTTCGATGTCGAGAAACTCCGCGAAACCGCCGGCGAGCTCCGGCTGGTCGGTCACCGATCGGAATTCCACATCTTTTTCCCGCGCCAGCTTGTTCCGGGCCTTGTTCATGTTCGATCGGAAGTTGCGCGAAAACTTCGCCACGATGTCCTCATAAGCGCCCCGGCAATCGAGGGTGTCGCATGTCTTCAGCAGGCCGGTCACGACGCGGTTCCGCGCGCTCATGGCGAACTCCGCCAGCGGCGACTCCTCGAGCACACCCGTAAAACTCAGAACATTCCAGCTTCCGGTTGCTTTCTCGCGCAAGGCGCGCTTGAGCGAAGCGACGATTTCAGCGACGCCGACGCTGCTGTCGCAGAGGACATCATTGAGGGGTAAATGCAGGTGCTCGGGCAACATCCACTGCGCCACATTCAGCCCGAACCAGCGACGCACGCAGCGCTTCAGGGGAATGATCGCCACCGGCTGGCCGGCACGTCGCACCACGAAGACCGAGACCGTGTCCGGCTCCGCATCCAGCGAGGCGAGGTAACTCTTCCACCATCCGTAATAATGAAAAAACCGTTTCCGCCGCAGATTTTCCTGAAGCTGGCGCCAATCCTCGGACACCGCCGCCAGACCGGCCAGGCCCCGATACACGTCTACATGCAACATATTGTTCATTTCCCCGGCGCTTCATTTGGATCCAGCGCCCGTTCCGTTATTCGTGCCGCCGGACAGTTTATATTGTCCTGTTATCCCGGCATTATTCGCATGCGCGGAAGACCATCCGGTCATTATCTTATAGCACTTTTCCCGGTATTATGATGCAATATCCGGGCCGACACGACACACGCCATCGACAAGATTTCTGGTGTCGATTTATTCAGTGTGAAAAACGAAGCGAGCTTCACTCGCCTGACCCGATCCTCTGGAGAGCCCTGGACCATGCGCCTTATCCGCGCCGTCGCCAACATTGCCGGAGCTTTGATGCGACGTTATCGCCTCACCGGCTACGACGATTTCACCATCGCCGGCTATTTCCGCGAGCAGGGCGCGCGCGTGGGGGAAAATTGCCGCATACTGATTCGCGACCTGGGCAGCGAACCGTATCTGATTCGCATCGGCGATCATTGCACGATTGCCGGGGACGTCGTATTCGTCACCCACGACGGCGCCGCGTGGGTATTCACCGAGGAGATGCCCAGCCTGCAGAAATTCGGCGTCATTGAAATCCTCGACAATTGTTTCATCGGCCACGGCGCCATCCTCATGCCGAATGTCCGCATCGGGCCCAATTCCATTGTCGGCGCCGGCGCGGTGGTGACCGGGGACGTGCCGCCCGACACGGTCGTGGCCGGCAATCCGGCGAAGCCCATCCGCACGATCGATGAATACAAGCACAAGGCGCTTGCGACATGGCGCCTGCAAAAACCGGCGGGCTACCTGGCCGATCTGCATGACAGTCAACGATACGCACCCGCTGACATCCAGAAAAAAAAGGAACGCTCCGCAGAGCTGCTGCAAAACCATTTGCAAAAACTGTTGTGGGATACATCGTCGCACCATGCCCACAGCACGGGGCAAGCGCCGCCTCCGTCGTCCGCCAAGGTGCTGATGCACAACCGGCGTCACTCCGACCCGATGCATGGCCGCGTCACCGGCAGGAGTCAGTCTTCCGAGTGATGCGTCTTCCGTTACTTCCGCAAGCGCGCGGAAATGCATATGACCGGAACGACGGGCCTGCTTCGAAACGCGCCCGTCCGTTCCCGCATCCACCGCAACATCAAAAAAGATATGGCTCCATGTTAATCATGGCGTCAGCGGGTAATCGCTTGTCCTGCCGCCCGATACTCGCGCCGACAGCCAATCCGTGACCGCCCTCCGCCGCGCATTCACTCAAGGTTCGCTATACACGCTGTTCCAGGGACTGGGGATGGCGGTATCGCTGATTTCGTTCCCGATCCTCACGAGAATCCTGTCGGTGGAGGAATACGGCAACCTAGCGCTTTTCAACGCGACCGTTTCGATCCTGATGTCGGTGGCCAAGTGCGGGATCACGACGTCGTTCATCCGCGCTTACGCGGGCGTCGAAACGGCGGATGACGATCGCCGCCGGCGACTTTATTCGAGCGCGATCGGGGCCAGTCTCGCCCTGGGGCTCGGCATAGCCGTCGTCTACACCATCGTCATTTTCTTCCTGGGCGATTATTTCGGCCGCGCACTGACGGCGGTACTGCTCATCGCCGGCCTGCCGATTCTCATCGGCGACGCGCGTGATCTGTTCTTTGCCTTTCTCCGCGCGGAAGAAAGAGTTCTGACACTGAGCCTGGTGGGACTGGTGATGCGCGTCGGTTCCGTGACCACGGGCATTCTCGCCTGCGTGCTTCTGCTGAGCGGCCTCACCGGATACATCGTGGGGGTCATCGTTTTCGAGGCCGTGATCATGCTGTTGCTCGGCCTGCATTTCCTGCGTCGCGGTTTATTCAGCTTCCGGCTGGTTTCGCCGCCGGTGGCCCGCCAGCTCCTGATCTTCGGGGCGCCGCTGCTTCTGTTCGAGCTGTCATCGCTCGTCAACGACTACGCCGACCGGTTCCTGATCAGCCATTTCCTCGGCTCGGCGCAGGTCGGCATCTACTCGGTCGGATACAACCTGGCCATGTACGTGCAGGGCATGATTACCGCCCCGCTGTGGATGGCCATCTTTCCGATCTACACGAAAATCTGGGAGTCGGAAGGTCCCGCCAAGACCTCCGAGTTTCTCGACGTGTTCCTGAATTATTATCTCGCGCTGGCCGTTCTCATCGTCGTCGGAGTCGCGGTGACGAGCCGGGAGCTGATCACCCTGCTGGCCACGCCCAAGTTTGCCGCGGCGGCGTCGATAACCCCGTTCGTGATCGCCAGCGTCATGTTGTACGGCACGACCCACATCACCGCCGCCGGCTTTTATCTCGCCAAGCGGACGAAAACCATCGCCCTGTTGACGCTGGGCTGCGCGACGCTAAACATCCTGATGAACCTGTTCCTGATTCCGGCCTACGGCATCCTCGGTGCGGCGTATGCGACCGTGGCTTCCTATCTGGTCCTGACCGTGCTGGTCACCGGCTTCTCGCGCGGCCTGTTGCGCGTGAAATGGCCGCTTCGCTCCCTGGCGATTTACCTCGGTGCCGCCGTGGTGTCGGCATACCTGACGATCCATATCGAACACCAAAATCTGCTGATCTCGTTGCTTCTCAAGTCTTTCGTGACGGTCGCAAGCTATTCGACGATCGTGCTCGTCCTGGACAGCCGGCTGCGCGATGCCGCCCTGCGTCTGGGAACGGGGATATACAAGAAGCTTCGCGCATGAAGCTTCGCGCCGTGAAGAAAGCGTTTAGTCACGCCTCCTCCATCGATTATATTCCGCCATCCACCGACGGGTTTTCGCGCATCAATGCCATCGAGAATTAAAATCGCCGCGGTCGTCCGCCAGTTGCCGATACCGGTTCACGCGGGCCTGCATCTCGTCATCCACCACATCCTGCGCGGCCTGCTGGAACGCCACGAAGTCAAGGCATTCGTGCTCGACAGCGATTACGGGCCGGAGCTGTCCGGCTACTTTCTTCCGTTTCGCTGTTATGCCGCCAACGCGGCAAACTCGGCGCAACCGGTTTCCGCCGTTTCTCCGCCGCGGCGCCTGCCGCACGTCGCCCGGTATTACCGGTCCGCGCCGGAAAAACTCGCCTGGCTGCGGCAGGCCATCGACGATGAAAAGCCGGACGTGGTCATCGGGTTCGGTTACGACCTGGCTCCGTATTTCGGATTGCTGTCGGCGCAAATTCCGAAAGTGCTCGACATCGTCGACTCGGAGATCCTGTTCCTGTGGCGTCAGATACGGTCCGGAGAGATCACCGCCGCCATGGCGAAACATCTCGTCGCCGCCCTCGTCGTCGCGCGGCGATACCTGCCGCGGTGCGATGCCCTGGTCACGGTGAGCGACGAAGACAGCGACAACATCCGGCGTTTCTCCGGCAACCCTCATGCCTGCACCGTCAGTAACGGGGTCGATTGCGATTATTTCCGGCCGACCGGCGCCACGCGAAAGATCGGCGGCCGGATCATCTTCACCGGCAGTCTCAACTGGCCTCCCAATCAGGCCGCCGTGAGCTGGTTTTTACAGCACTGCTGGGAACGCATCCAGCAACAGCGCCCCGATGCCAGCCTGGCGGTGATCGGAAAACTGCTCACGGATGATCTGCGACGCGCGTGGGAGCGATATCGAAACGTCCAGGTCATCGGCTTTGTGCCCGACATCCGCGAGCACATTCTGGCGGCGGAGGTTTCGATTGCGCCGATGGTGTCCGGTTCGGGCATCAAGAACAAGGTGCTCGAAGCCTGGGCCCTGGGTCAGGCCGTCGTGGCCACGCCGCTGGCGGCGCGCGGACTCCAATGCGAACACGAAACCAACATATTGATCGCCGAAACACCCGGCGACTATTCCGCGCAAGTGCTGCGCCTGCTGAATGACGGCGCCTTGCAACAACGCCTCGGCGCCAACGGCCGGCAAAACGTCCTGGCGCATTACTCCTGGGCCGGCGCGGTCGCGCAGTTCGAGCAGGTCATCCGTTCGGTGCTTCGCCGGAAGGGCGCATGAACCCGGGTCCGGCCGTCGTGCGGCTCGACGCCCTGCCGATGGATCGTCCGGGCGACGGCGCTGTCATCAAACGTCCTTGTCCCCCGCCGTCACAAACCACATGTCTTCTCCGGAAGGAAACAGCGGGTAACGGTCGCCCTGAGGCAGGCTGACCATCACGCGCTGAAAATCGCGCCGGCGAAAAAACCCGAATCGCCCCCAGGGCATGCCGAGAAAACTGCCGGTGCTGTAGCGAACATGGATGTCCGCGGCCAATCTTTCGCGTCGAACATGATCCAGAAATTCTCCGATCAGTCGTGCGCCAACCGTCGCATCCCCGGCCAGAAAGTCATCGACCACCACGACATTGTCGGCCACGTGAAACACGACATAGCCGCGCAGCCGGTCCTCGAGACGCAACTCGATTTTCCGATAACGCACCGTGGGATGCGCCTGGTAACGCCACTGAAGATGGCTGCGGTCCCGCAGCGCCAGAACCCTGCCGTGCTTGGGTATCTCGTTCCATAATTCATCGAAGCCCCGGTCGAACACATCGCCTGCCACCGCACGACAGGGCCCATGGCGCGGCTGCCAGCCATCCAGGGAGGTGAATCTCGAGAGCGAGTTGATGGCGCGTGAAAACGCGTTAACCGGCCGGTTGTTCCCAAGCCATGCCCGACATCGCGGCCCGGCATCGACTATTTTCACCAGCCGCGCGATGGACGTGACCTGACGCCATCCGGCCCGTTCCAGCGAACCGGTGGCCTCGTCGTTGGGCAGCACCAGGCACGCACGCAACGCCTGCATTGCCGGATCCTGCCGCAAGAAGCGGAGCATCTGCGTCGCGACGCCGCGGCCGCGAGCCTCGGGGGCGACCGAAATATCTCCCAGCAGCCCCACCGGATATACGCCGTCCATGACGTAAAAATCATGCGGAATGACTGACGCCGCCGCCAGCTTGCGGCCCTGACTGTCGGTCCCCCAGACGATCATGGCCTTCTCCCGGCAAGGCCGGCGCTGGTAGCGCCATTCGAAGTAACGCAGATCGCGCACCAGTTCGCGGTTGGCGTTGCGAAAAGCAACGACCTCCTCGACGCAGGTCTCGTAGGGAACGACGCTGAAACGTATGTCACTCATCGTGAATCAGCAGTGGTATGAGCGAGTGTCCGGAAAAAACGATTCGCATTCTGTATACGCCGGCCTCGCCGTGAGCGTCCGCGTGACACGATTTCCGGTCAGCGCGCGTGACCGCAACCCGCCGGGATCACCTCATCATGGCATGGAGAGCGTGGCGGTAACGTGATTGATGAACAGTTCGCGCAGAATTGGCAATTTGGCGAGAAAATCGAGGCCCTTGATGCAATCGTGGCGGTAATTTTCCACCTTGAGTCCGCTGGCCGCAATGATGCGCTCGAACTTGGCGACGCTCATTTTATTCAGGCCCGACTCACAGTCCTCGTAGCGCATCGCCCCGTCGGAACGAAAGCGCGCGCGCACCGCCATCACGGTTCTCTCGGTAAACAGCAGATTGAGCCAGGGAACCCGGCAGAAAAAATGCATGTGACTGCCGTAAGGCGCGAACCACGGCGGGCCGAAGGTGATCAGGAGCTTCCCTCCGGGCTTCAGAAGCAGCTTCATCTCCTCCAGCGTGGCGGCCGGTTCCGGATAATGCTCCATCGCGTCCTTGGATATCACAACGTCGAACGTTCCCCGCATGTCAGGGGCTATTCGTTCACGGAATGTCAGGCGTTCCTTCGGCAGCGACTGACTCTCGGCATGCTGTACCGCCTTGTCCAGCGTCTTGCGATTCGTGTCCAGGCCGCATACCTCGCACTCTTCGGCGCGCACCAGAGCCACCGACTGTCGGCCGGTGCCGCAACCGAAGTCGACGACGCGCTTGCGCCATACCAGATGATGGAAATCAGGATATTTGTCGCGCAGCATGGCCAGGTGATCCTCCGGCTCATCCCCATGCGCCGCCGGCCCGGAGGAAAAATCGGAGCCGCCCGGCTGGCGTGACAAGGCCAGCAATATTTTTTCATCTATTCTCATGACCCCTCGCTGCAAGCCGACTGCGCATATCATTATAAGGTCCCACGCGGCTCACGACCACGCCGCCGGACCCGGCGGGCAGCGGGTGACGGCGCGCTACGACCCTGTTCGCCATGCCGCGAATCTAGTTCGGCGCCCCGGCGTCCCGAACGCCGTTTTTTACCGTGAACCGGTAAAACCGGTCGAAATTTCCGACCATCGCTTCCAGGCTCATCTCATTGCGCAGCTTCTCTTTTGCGCTGCTAACGAACCGGCGACGGGCGGACTCGTCGTCGATGATGCGCAGGATATTCCGCGCGAGCGCGTGATGGTCGCCGACGTTGAACGTATAGCCGTTGACGTTGTCCGTGATCAGATCGGGATTACCGCCGCTGTTCGAGACCACGCAGGGAATCTCCGCCGCCATGTATTCCATGATCGCGTTGGAAAGTCCCTCGCCTTCCGAGCAGTTCACGCCGACGTCGAGGATCGACAGGAAATCCAGAACGTTACCGTTCGCGTGGGCGAAATGCACGCGTCGCGATATGCCCAGCGACGCCACCATCTGTTGAATCGCCTTTTTGGGCTCGCCCGGCACCGAGTCGCATCCCACCAACAGGAAGTCGATATCGTCGCGTTCCTGCGCGATTTCATTGGCCGCGAGCACGAACGTCTCGTGCCGCTTCATCGGCCGGTAATTGGCGATCAGGCCGACCACCTTTTTGCCGGCGGGGATTGGCAGGGACTGTTTGAGTTCATCGGCGGGCGCGCCGCGCTGGAAGGAATCCACGGGAATGCCGTTGTAGATCACGACGATTTTCTCCGCGGGAACACGTTCGACACGCTCGGTAAGCCGCTTGACCTGGTTCGAATTGGTGACGATCCGGCTCACGAAGCGGTTTGCCAGTCGCGTCATGCGCAGGTAACGCCGGCTCATCCATTCGCCGTAATCGCGCCGGCTCGAGACGATCGCGCGAACACCCGCCAGGCGCGCGGCGAAAACACCGATGATATTGGCCACGGGGAAAAACGTATGCACGACGTCCGGCTTCGTGGTCCGAAGATGACCCGTCATCCTGAAAAAATTGCGATAGGTATAGGCGCGCCGGAAATTATCGACTTGAAACACACTGACGCGGCAGCCGAGATCGAGGCCGCGGGTCGCAAGCCATTCGCTCGGCCGCAGGGAAATCAGCTCGATGTCGAAACGATTCGACAGCCCCAGAATCATTTTCTCGAGCTGGTTTTCGGTGCCGCCCTGCGCGTGGGCGTAATGATCGATGATGAAGGTAATTCGCATGGGGTGCCGCGCGTCCTCCGGCTGGTTACACGCCTGTTGTTCCGGGGACGCCGTACGCGACCGCGATGCGCTCAAAGGCGAAATCGGCGAGCAATCGCGCCAAACCTTTCTCGGTCTTGTGCAGGTTCACATAATGGCGAAAACGGTAGAGCGCCGGCACCGGCATTCTCGGCTGCCCCGGATCGAGCTCCCATGGGTGCAGGTAGAACGTGAATCGCTGCTGCCGGGCGTTCAGGCGCCGCAGGAGAAACCTGAAATATGCATAGGGAAACAACCGGAAGTAACCGCCGCCGGCGACCGGCAGGCCGAGGTTGCGGATCTTGTACACCGCCAGGGGTATCTCCATCAGGCCGTTCGGCCAGCGGAACGGAAGCGTGCCGCGCTCGGCGAAGCCGTAACGATCGTGCAGGGACGTCGGGAAAACGCTCGAGTCGTAGGCGAATCCCTCCTCCTTCAACACATCGATGGCCCACATCGTGTCACTCACGATCGAAAAACTCGGCGCCCGATATCCCCATACCGGCTTGCCGGTCAGGTCCTCCAGCAACTGTTTCGAGCGACGGAGGTCGGCACGGAAAGTTTCTTCCGTCATGTTGTAAACGAGATCGTGCCCGTAACCGTGCGAGGCCACCTCATGACCCTCGCGATCGACATCCTTGACGAGTTGCGGGCAGCGCGCGGCGACCCAGCCGAGGAAAAAGAACGTTGCCTTGGTCTCGCTGGCGCGCAGCAGCGCCAGGATCCGGCGCGTATTGGCTTCCACCCGTAACGGCAGCGATTCCCACTGTTCGCGCGGCACCGCCGAACGCAGGTTTTCCACCTGGAACCAGTCTTCAACGTCGAATGAAAGGCCGTTCTTCATTCCGGTCTGTTGCCTCGCTGCCTCGAATTTTCCGCTCGCCGGAACGGCGAGATGAATTCGCCTTTTATGCCTAGTTCAGAAATTGCCCGATTCCGCCGACCAGCCCCAGTTTGAACACGTCGATCGAATCGTAACGCCCGACCCCGATGCGTGGCAATGCGAACAACGGCTCACCCCTGCCCCACGGACGCGGGACGGTTGACAGGGCCGCTTCGAATCCCGCCTCGACCACCGCGGAAGCGACGGCGTCATTGAAGTCGCCGTTCGGATAGGCAAAATAGTTCACGCGGCGTCCGGTCCACGATTCCAGCAGTTCCTTGGAGCGAACCGCGCTTTCGAGCGCCGCCCGGCGATCGATCTGGGTCAGGATGTTGTGGCAATGGGAATGCGCCCCGATCGTCACCAGCGGACAATCGGCCAATTCCCTCACATCGCTTATGGAAAGCGGTGCGATGCCGCGGTAACGCGGCTCTTGGGGTCCGATGCGCTTTATCATGTCGTCGACCACCTGCTCGCGCCTCGCCGGTTCCAGTTTCTTGAGTGACGACAAAAGTTCCTGAATCCTGATCCAGTTTGCGGCGCCCCGGGTTTCGTTGATCGTATACGCGGCCGACGAACCCGACGGGAGAGAAACGGTGACCGGTGCGTCGACCTGAAGCGCGTTGACCAGACGATCGAACCAGTATGGAGTCCGGTCCTGCACCTGGCCGGTCGCGACGAATATCGTCGCCGGCAGATCCAGGGCTTCGATGATCGGCAGCAGGATATCCCGATTCCCGCGGTCGCCATCGTCGAAGGTCACGACCGCCACGGGTCGGTCCGGTCCATTGGGCTGCGTCATGCGCGCGATCGCCTGTGCCAGGCTCAGGACATCGAACTTGGAACGCAGATAGTCCATCTGCCTCAAAAAATCGGTGCGCTTGACGACCGTCCACGCCTCGATGTCGTCACCGTCTTCGGCCAGCTCGTGGTACATCAAAACCACGGCCTTGCCGCCGAGCCGTCGCCGGCGCGCCGGTCCGAACAGCGGCTCCCACGCGGCCAGCCGGTACATCGCCGATTTTGCAAGCTGCCTGAGCATGTCGTGTGATGAATCCTTACGGTGACGCAGCAAATGTATTCACAACAACCGATAACCCTTCGCCCTGAACTCGCGTACTTGTTCGCTCGTCGGAAAACTGAAGTAGGTCGCTTCGGCCGAATCGTTCGGCACGGGCTGGAGTCGGGCCTCGCGAATGCCCTGCACCGCTTCGATCATCAGGCGCGCGCCGAAACGCTTGGTGCGCCGTATCAGCGCCTCCAGGCTTTCGCCCGGCTCGATGGGGCTCTCGCGCTGCAACAGGATGTCGCCGTCGTCCAGCCTGGCATTGATCCGGTGCACGGTCGTGCCCACCGCCTTTTCGCCGTGATACATCTGCCAGAAGTTGGGCAGCATGCCGCGATATTTGGGAAGCTTGGCGTTGTGAATGTTGATGCAGCCATGCTTCGGGACGGCCAGCAGCGGTTCCCGGAAAATCTGCGGCGCGGCCACCGAGATGATCAGGTCGAGCCCCATGGAGCGGAGCGACTCCAGGAAAGCCGGTTCGTTGACGTTCGCCACCTCCAGCACCGGCACCCGGTAATGCTCGCAGACCTGCCGGATGGAATAGAACCGGCGCGTGCGCCATACGTTTCGCAGCCGGATCATCAATTTGTAATAGACGTAGCGCAGCCCCATCCGCACGAAGTCGACGGGCCCGTAGAAGCCGTACATCTGGCGCACGAGCCCGGACAGACTCTTCTTGCCCATGGTCGGAGCGATCACCACGCCGGCGATCTCGTCCCGGCGAGGGTAATGCGCCAGGAACTCCTCGAAAAACAAGCGGACATAGAACGGGTCCTCCTGGGTAATGAACAGGATCCTGAATGCCGTCATTTCCTCACCGTTTCCCAGGTGACGGCCTTGTGGCCCCGCCAGATCCGGTACATGGCAACCACCGCGGCCAGATTGACGGTCACGAAATAGAGCGGAATCGTCAACGGCTTGGCCAGCAGGTTGCGCGGCTCCGCGACATACCCGATCAGCGCCAGCGCGTAAAACGCCAGTTGCAGCGCCAGCGCCGCGTTGTAGAACGGAACCCCCAGCAGGAACAGATTGGAAACCAGCGCGATCGCCATGAACACGGGGATGAACCAGCGCAGCACCTTGTGCGAAAGCAGCTGGAACGCCACGAAACCGTGGCGCAACGGATTGAACAGCGTTTTCATGTAAAGCAGTCCGCGCATGCCGCGGGTGATGACGCGCACGCGCATGCGGAACTCCTCCTGGCTTTTTTCGGTGGTCTCCTCGTAGGCGATGGCATCGGGCTCGAACACGATGCGGTATCCCTTTTCCAGGACCTTCAACGGCTCGACCAGATCGCTGATGATGTCCGCCGGCAGCGGCGCATACGCGTCGCGTCGCACCGAGTAGATGCAGCCGCAACATCCGGTGACCGTCTTGATGTCGGTCTGCATCGTCTTGATCGCATTTTCGTACCTCCAGAACAGGATGCTGCCCAGGCCGATGGCCGCTCCCGTGGGATTGCAGTATTCATAGCGCCCGCTCACGGCGCCGACCGAGGGATCGGCGTAATTGCGCACCAGGTTGCGGATCGCCGAACGCTCGTAGCGGGTCGTGGCGTCGGAGAAGATGACGATGTCGCCGCTCGCCTGCCTGACGGCCTGGTTCTGCGTCTCCGTCTTGCCGACGCGTCCTTCCACGCGAATCAGCCTCACCCCGCGGTCGGAAAATCCCTTGACGATCTGATCGGTGCGATCGGTCGATCCGTCGGAAGCCACGATGATTTCCAGCCTGTCCGCCGGATAGTCGAGCGTCAGCACCTGCTCGAGCTTCGCCGCGATGTTCTTCTCCTCGTTGTAGGCCGTGATCAGGTAAGTGACCCTGGGCTCGATGGGGCTCCGCCGGACGGGATTGTGCACGAGGCGCGACAGCACCAGGATCACCAGCGAATATCCGACGTAGGTGAAGGCGATCAATCCGATCGCGAACCAGAACGCTATTTCAGCCACTGATCGTCATCCTCGTGCGCTTGCCTGGAGTCCGGAGACGTTCCGTCCCGATGTTCGGGTCAAGCCGTTCCATGCGATCCCGCTTGCGGCGCCTCGGCGGCGCCGCGGACGGTGGCTTTGAGACGTTCGCGCAACGCGAAGGCGCCGCGGGCCAACCGACCGGAAAACGTCGCGTTATACAGATGGCAGTCGAACAAAGCCCGGGCCTCGCGGGTAAATGTGTGTTTATAGGGCTCATCGCCCTGGAGAAAATTGAATTCCGTGCAACCCGTCGCGAACGCTTCCCGGATGGCCTCGCCGATGATGACGACCCCGGGCGAGGCCGATGACCAGTCGGGATTGTATCCGAGCTGATAGAAGAAAATGCGGCCGCCGCAACGCAACCCGTAAAGCACGGCGACGATCCCGGCTTCGTCTTTCAGACATCTGAGCATGACGTCCTCCGGATGCAGGCGCCGGAGCAAAGCGCGGTGAAATTCGAATATCGGTGAACGGTCGAAGGTGCTCGTGATTCCCTTCACTTCCGCCCGTCTGGCATGAAGCTCGAACAGCGTACGCAACGCGGTTTCGAACTCGGCCGGTTCGAAAGCCGCGTACCGCAGCTTTCCCTCCTCGATCATTTTCTTTCGCGGACTCTTTATCTTGTAACGGTCCTTCTTCGGCAGCCTGGCCAGATAATCGTCGAAACTGCCGGCCAGCTCGACATACGGCGCCACCGAAACCTGGCGAAGCGCGAATTGCAGCTTTCCGCGGGAAAGCGGCAGGTGGCGGAGCAGATCGCTGTCCTGCGCGAGCGCAGGCAAACGCGCCCATGTCCACCCGGGGAAATCCGCCGAAAGAAAATCCAGAGCCGCCGCCACGCAGGCCGGCGCATCCGCCGGAGCGCAGATGATATCCAGATGATCCGGGTACACCTCGGTGGCGCCGCAATAATCCAGCGTCGCGCCGGTCAGCCATTGACCGGCCGCGGAACCGCGGCGCCTGAAAAGCGGGAGAATGCCGCGCAGCTCGCCGCCGTCGCGGATGAACATTGGAACGAGTTCGTGTTCGGCGCCGAATTGCTCCCACCACGTGAAGATCCACTCCCAGGTGCAGAAGGGTGAGGCGAATCGCATGGTCGAAACCAGCCGGTTCCAGGAAGTCCGGCTCTCCCGAAACTCCTCGATCGTGGCCCGGTGCACGGTGTAACGCCCGGCCGTCGTTGTCACGGCCCGGTCGTGTGCGGCTACGGAATTCACTTGTGCCCCCGAACCATGTCAGCGTGTCGCCGATTGCACCGAAAGGGACTGGATCAGCAGATGATCGAGGATCGCATACGCCTTGCCGTTCAGATGCGAACCGTCGCCGCTGGTCAGCTCGTCCCGGAGATACCGATCCTGGTCGTCGGCTCTCAGCGCCTGTTCCAGGTCGAGCAACGGCAAGCCCTGCTGCTGCGCGTAGGCGCGCAGCCAGTCGTTGAACTCGCGGATGCCTTCCTGTTTCCCGGGATTGGTCCGGGACCGCTCTCTCGTCACAGGCACGACGGTGGTCAACATGACGGCGATGTTCTTCTGTCTGATCTCCCGCACCCATTGCTGCATCAGCTCTTTATGGCGCTGCATGTCGCCCGGAAAATAGGACGAACACTCCTTCAGGATGACCAAATCCGGCGGCTGCGGAGAAGGCTTGAAAAAACCTTTCAGGTAGCCCGGCGTCAGGCGAAACTTGCGCGCGGGTCGCATCAGCGTTTCCTCGACGAGCTCCGATTTGTCGTATTGCCACGCCTGCAACGCCTCGAAGGTGTAATGCCTGTCGTTCACGCGCCTGGGGAGGTCGGGCAAATTCCACTCCATGCCGATGGACGCCCCGATCAGCACCACGCGCCGCGGGATTTCAGCTGATGTTTTTTCGGTCGACTGGTTCACGGTCTCACCCTGTACAGTGGAAATTGACAGGCCGAAGCAGGCCCACAGAATCATATTGAAGAAAATCTTGTTCATGATCCAATCTCCTGTTTCTTGGAAAACCAACCGCGGTTCCGGCGGACGCGGTATTCCCGGCGGCCCGGAATGCCGGCGGTTACCACCTGCCCGGCTTCACTGAAGTTGCTCGCGAAACAATTGTTGCAGATGCCGTTTCAGTTTTTCGCGATTTTCCATGAAGTGTTTCGAATTCCACCAGGTCTCTCCCGGATCCAATATCGCGTCCGGCGGCCGCTGCACCTTCCAGCGCTCGATGCACTTCTCCCGGTACTTGTCGACCGATCCCAGCGGCCTGGCCGGCACTCCCACGACGACGGAATTGGGCGGCACGTCGCTGATCACCACCGACCCGGCGCCCACGACCGAGTTCCTTCCGATACGGATGTTGGGCAGGAGTATCGCGTTATTGCCGATGATGCAGTTGTCCTCGATCACGATCGGACCGAAAACCTGGGTGTCAGGCACCTCGTCACGAAATATCCAGGCGGCCCCGTCGTGGGTGCTGAATATCACGCCGTGCGCGATGGCCACGTGATTGCCGATCTTCACCAGATAAGGTTCGGTGCCCAGATTCGTCGGAACGATGAAACAGTTCTCTCCGATCTGCGCGCCCTGGCGCCGGTGATATTCGGCAATCGTGGTGGGGGAATACTTGCGCAACTCGCGCGACGCGCGCAGGCGCGCAAACAGATTTCTTAATTGGCGAAACACGTTCAACCCCGCTTCTTATTTATTTCAGGCAGTGAAATGGGTCTGCTCCAGACGCTCAATTGCGGCGCCTACCCATGCCCCAACTCCCCCACGACCCGGGGATGCGATCATCATCCCTAACAACGAACAACGATGGATCGATCTCCGGTCTCCGGCTCTGCCGAGCACCACACACAGGTGAGAACGCCTTCCACTATTTCGCTGCACGTGTGCACAGTATAAACTCGATACCGTTGCAGCACATCTAAAAAATGGGGGGAGAATATGGTAACTGTTTGTTTAGACTTGCCTTTTGGCAAGCGATGTCCACCGCCGGGCTCACTGCCGCAGCCCATCATTATTATCCATCCGGCCGGCCATGGCATACTGAGCCAGCGTCCGGTGACGGCCTTGACGAGCGCTGTCGCAGCGGATGACCGCTAATCCTGTCATCGCCGCGCCGATCACCACCGAACGTGACAATCCGCGAACCGGACATCCGCAGAACATGCTGAAACTCCGTGTCGTCATCCCCTGATCACGACCCATGCTGACCGCACTGAAAGAATTCCTTCGTGGACTGCTGGCGCCGACCCTGTATGCCACGGTGTTCGTCACGTTCTTCGCGAGCGTGGTCAGACGCGCCGAGTGGGCGCTGTACCTGCTCGCCATCCTCGCGCCATTGCCGGTGCTCTGGTACCAACTGCATCAGTTTCCCATGGGCAAGGACACCATGGACATTCTGATTCTCGGCGCGATGCTCGGGATCATGGTGAACAAGGGCGGTTTCGAACGGGCGCCGGGAACGTTCCTCATCGTCGTCTTCATGGTAGTGAGCTATGTCGCGGTATGGAATACCACGCTTCGCTTCCAGTTGCCCGCACCGTTCACCACGGACAATCCGGTTCTGCCGGACTGGAAAAACTACGTCGAGATGATACTCCTGTATTTTCTCGCCTACAGCGCCATCAAGACCGAAGAGCAGCAGAAAACCCTGCTCGTCATCGTGGCGACCGTGGTGCTGCTCATCGCCGTGCGCGAGTTTCGCAACTTTACCGCGGGCGATGCGTTCGATTACGACAAGCGCGCCGAAGGTCCTTTCTGGATCGTCGGGTTGGGCGCCAACCATCTCGGCGCCTTCATCGCCGACTACACCGGCCTGTTGCTGGGGATGTTCCTGATCGACAAGCACAAGTATCGCAGGTGGCTGTACCTCGCGGCGGTGCTGTTTTCCATCCACCCCCTGTTTTTTTCCTACTCCCGCGGAGCCTATGTCGCGATGCTGGCGGTCGTCATCGTTTACGGCCTGCTCAAGAAACGCTCGCTGCTCGTCCTCGTGGCGGCGCTCATCTTTGCGTGGCAGGTGGTGTTGCCGCCGAGCGTCGTCGACCGGATTACCATGACCGAAACCCCGACCGGCGAGCTGGAAGAATCGGCCGCCGACCGGGTACTGCTGTGGGAACATGCCAAACAGATATTCGAAGAACACCCCGTTTTCGGCATCGGCTTCAGCGGATTTGCCTATTCGCTGCAAGGCCAGCGTCTGACGGACACTCATAATTTCTACATGAAGGTCGCCGCCGAACAGGGCATGATCGGCATCGTCCTGCTCGGACTCATCCTGCTCAGGGCTCTTTCGAGCGGCTGGCGGCTTTACCGGGGCGGTCAATCCACCTTCCATCAGGCCCTGGGCCTCGGGTTCATCGGCTGCGTGACGGCACTGGCCGTCTCCAATATATTCGGCGACCGGTTCTCGTACTTCGCGTTGGGATGTTATTTCTGGATGCTCTGGGGAGTGGTGGAACGCGCCATCCTGCTGTCACACGAGGCGACCGTTCCCGCCACCGACGGCGAAGCGGATACCGCCCCACCCCCGGAAATCGTCTCCGAACAGTAGACCCAACGTGCGCGTCTTGCAGTTACTGAGCAGCACCGGCTTCCACGGCGCCGAAACCATGACGGCCGAACTCGTGCGCCAGCTGCATACGTTGGGAGTCACGATCGATATCGGCGTGTTCGACAACGACGGCCGCGCCAACCGGGAAATCCTCGACGTCGCCGCGCCCTATATCGGCGACACCCTGATCATCCCGTGCCGGCGCCCGTTCGACTGGTCCGCCGCGCGCATCCTGCACGAATACCTGAACGAGCGGCGACCCGACGTGGTTCACAGTCACAAGTACAAAACCACCTTCTACGCGCTGCTGTCCAGAAGAAACACGTCCTGCCGTCTGGTGGCTACGTATCACAACTGGCTCTACGATACCCTGCCGCTCCGATTCTATGCCGCGCTCGACAAACGCCTGGCGCGCTACTGCGACGCCGTCATCGGCGTTTCCGGGCCGGTGACGCAGGAGTTGCGCCGTCATGTGCCCGCGTACAAGGTTAGTCACATAGGAAACGGCATCGATACCGGAATTTATCGTCCCCTGATGCCGCGCGCCGATGCCAAACGGGACCTGGGACTCTCCGGAAAAACCCTGGTGGGGTTCGTCGGCCGGTTGTCGGCCGACAAGGGAATATCGCACCTGCTGCAAGCGCTCGCGGCCATGCCGGCATCGCACGCCGCGCCCGTCCACGCCGTCATCGTCGGCGACGGGGAACATCGTGGCGCGATCGAGTCGGAAGCGCGCGCGCTGGGACTGATCGACCGCGTCCATTTCCTGGGGAACCGTCGCGACACGCCCTTGCTCTACACGGCTTTCGACGTTTTCGTGCTGCCGTCACGGCGTGAGGGATTTCCCATGGTCCTGCTCGAAGCCATGGCATGCGGCTTGCCCGTGATCGCAACACGCGTCGGCGACATCGATCGCATCATCGAACATGGGGTTTCGGGGCTCGTGGTCGAACCCGCCGACACAGCAGCGCTGCAACAGGCGCTGCAAACGGTGCTCGCCGAGCCCGATCGCGCACAACGCATGGGGACCGCGGCGCGCGAACGCGTCGAGCGGCGGTTTTCCTCGGCGCGAATGGCGCGTGAATATCTGGCGATCTACCAGAGCGTCACGGGTGGAAACGTCCGGAAGAAACAAGAAGAATAATTTTCTCGGCCGCGGGCCGCCCGGGACGTCACCCGGTCAGCCGGGCTGATAGGCCTCGTGCCACAGCATGAACATCAGCAGCGCCCAGATGCGGCTGTGATGATTCTCTCGGCGGCTCATGTGTTCCTCGAGCATGCGTTCGACCGCCGGCCAGCGGAACAAGCCCATGCCCTCGATCCGTTCCTTCGACAGAACCCTCCTGATCAGCGGGTTCAGCTCGTTGCGGAACCATACCGTCAGCGGAACCGTGAAACCCTGCTTGCGCCGATACAGGATTTCCTTCGGCAGGGTTCCGGCAAACGCGCGCTTCAATAAATATTTCTTGTCGAAGCCCCGGATCTTGAGTTCCGGCGGCACCGTGGCCATGAACTCCATCAGCTCGTGGTCCACGAACGGGGCGCGCGCCTCGATCGAATGGGCCATGCTCATGCGGTCGGTGAGCGGGAGCAGATCCCCGGGCAGATACATCATGACGTCCGTGTACAGCGCGCGGTTGAGCACGTCGTCGATGCCGTCGCGATTGAAGAATCGGCCGAACATCTCCCGGGACGCGTCGAGACGGACCGATTGAGCCAGCCCGTCGCTGTAAAGCTCGCGGCGCCATCCGGCATCGAACGCCGACACATAGCGTTGATAAGCCTGATCCGCGGGCAAGGCGCCGGTTCGCACAAAGCGCTTGACCCGCTCGATGAGGCGGCCGCCCTTCCTGGAATCGGGCAGCCGATTGACCACCCGTTCCACCACGCCCTCGCGCAACCAGCGCGGCACGTCCCGGTAATGCTTCTGCCAACGGATGCCGAGATGCCGCTCGTAGCCCGCCGCGACCTCGTCGCCTCCCAGGCCCGACAACACCACCTTCACGTGCTTGCGCGTTTCGCGAAAAACGTAGTAATTCGCAATGGCCGAGGAATCGGCGAACGGCTGGTCGAAGGCGCGCACGATTTCCGGGAGGATTTCCACGATGTGCGGCTCGACCACGAATTCGCGGTGCTGCGTACCGAACCGGTCGGCCACCATTTTGGCGTAGCGGCGCTCGTCGTAATACGCTCCTTCGTCCCCGTAGCCGATGCAAAATGTTCTGACCGGTTCCGACGTGAATTCGCTCATCGCCGCCACCACCGCGCTGGAGTCGATGCCGCCGCTCAGCAACGCGCCGAGCGGCACATCGCTTACCAGCCGGCTGCGCACCGAATGGCGGAACCGCTCGGCGAAGGCATCCACGAAATGCTGCGCGTCGTTTTTACGATCGATTCGGAATTCGAGATCCCAATAGCGGCGGATCCGCGGTCCGTCGCCGTCCATGACCAGCAGGTGCGCGGCCGGCAGTTCGCGTACGTCGCGAAAAATCGTGGCCGGCGCCGGAACATAGAGATAGGTCAGGTAGGCGTCCAGGGCGCCGTGGTCGATGTCCTTCGACACCACGTCGCTCTGCAGCAGACATTTGATCTCCGACCCGAAGATGAACTTCCCGTTCCTGAACGCATAGTAGATCTGCTTCTCGCCCGCGCGATCGCGCGCGATCAGCAGCTTCTTGCGACGGTCGTCCCACAGGGCAAAACCGAACATGCCGTTGAGATGCTGCACGCAGTCTTCGCCGTATTCTTCGTAGAGATGCGCGATGGTCTCGGTGTCCGACTTGGTATAAAAACGGTGCCCCCTGGCTTCCAGCCGGTCGCGTAATTCGCGATAGTTGTAGATCTCGCCGTTCAACACCACCCAGACGCTCTTGTCCTCGTTATGAATCGGCTGATGTCCGGAGGCGAGGTCGATGATGCTCAGGCGGCGCATGCCGATCCCCACCGGGCCGGCCACGTAACTGCCCTCATCGTCCGGTCCACGATGTTGCATCACGTCGCACATGCGCTTCAGCTCGGCGCTGTCGACGCTGCCTGAGGACTGGTACAAGATTCCGGTAATTCCGCACATTGCAATGGCTCAAGATGAGTAACGGTGGTTACAACGACGCATCAGAAAACGACGGTCACATTCTCGCCGTTATTGTCTACCGCGTCGGTTCGCCGCCGACCGCATAAGGCCGGTTCGCGGCGTGATTCATCCGGACACGACAGTCTTCATACACGCGGTCGAGTTCCTTGGCGATGATCTCCCATTCGTATTTCTGTTGCACGAGCCGCCGGCCGGCCTCGCCGAGCCGCCGCGCCCGCTCGCGGTCGCGCAGCACGCCGACGACCTCGCGCGCGAAGGCTTCCGGATCGTCGGCGACCAGCAGGTGTTGTCCGGGCACGACGTCCAGACCTTCACAGCCCACCGAGGTCGAGACAATCGCCTTGCCCATGGACAAGGCGTCGAGGATTTTCAGCCGCGTGCCGCCGCCGATGCGCAACGGCACCACGTAGGCATCGGCCTCCGAAATGGCGGAACGCACGTCGTCCACCAGCCCCGTCAGTCGCACGCGCGGATTGCCGGTGATATCGCGCATTTTCCTGTCATCCGGGCTCTTGCCGACGACGGTCAGCGTCACGTCGGGGATTTCAGCGGCCACGCGCGGCAGCACCTCGGCGCAGAAATAGCGGATCGCATCGTAGTTGGGAAACCAGCCCAGTCCGCCGACGAAAACGAGGCCATGGGCGCGTCGCGGCGCGCCGGTGTCCTGGAAATATCCGGTATCCACGCCGTTCGGGATCGGGGTAATGCCCGTGGCGCCGGACAGATTCCGCAACAGCTCGGCGTCGATTTCCGACACCGTGACCACGTGGTCCGCGCGGCGGCAAATGCGCGCCTCGTAACGGCGCAGCTTGAGGTATTGATAATACAGATAGGCCTTGCGGAACAGGTTGGACTCGTTCTCCACCCGGCGGCGCAACAGCACCGATTCGACATTATGTTCCACCATCACCACCGGCTGGTTCCGGCAAACATCAAGATAATCGCCGAGATGCAGCATGTCGAGATGAACGAGATCGATCTCCCCGCCGGACAAGAGGGTCTGTATCTTTTTCCGCATGCTGCGTGACCGGTACTTCACCGCCAGCAGCGGCGATACACTGAACAGCTCGCGCACCAGATCCGGCAGGATCTTCCACCTTCCGGCGCCGAGATACAGGGGCTCCGCTTCCACCTGCGCGCAAATCGTGCGCATATGCTCGACGCCGCTTGCTTCTTCGGGCGTCTGCACGAAGGTGAAAAGATGGATTTCGTGTTTTTTGGAAACCTGCTTGATCAGGTTGTATGTACGCAGCGCCCGCCCTTCATGCAACGGGAAAGGGCTCTTCGTGGTCAGGACGAGTATCTTCACGGGCGCGCGCTCTTCTCCTGATCTTCCACGCCGAAGACGAGGTTATAGAGCCGGTCATAGTTTTTCTTGCCGAGCAACCGCGAGGCCGCGGCCTTGGCGGCGGCCGTGGTTCGCAGGATGGCCAGGGTTCGCGGGTCCTGGCGCACGATGGCCTCGAAATTTCTCAACGGCGTTTGATGCTTCACGGCGATGCGGCGCCAGAAAAACGGATCGGTGCTCCGATTGTTGAACCCGAACCGCGAACAACATCCTCCAAGGTAGCCGCTCTCCTGCGCTACCTGGACGTAATACGGGTTGCTGTCGCCATTCGGCAGCGAGAGAAAATTGACGGAGGCGCCGAGTTTGTCTTCTATCGTTTGCTTCGACACAACCAGCTCTTCCCGCGTGCGAGCCTGCGTCAATGTCGAGAGCAAGGGGTGATTCGCCGTGTGCGACTGGATCGACATGCCGTGGCGGTTCATCTCCGACAGATCGGTCCAGCTGAGCATGGCCGGATCGCCGATCTTGTTGGTGACGACAAAGAAGGTCGCGGTGAAGCCGAATCTGGCCAGGACCGGCAACGCATGGCGGAAATTTCCGGCGAAACCGTCATCGAAGGTAATGACGATCGGCTTGGGCGGCAACGTCGACCGGGCGCGGGACCAGCCCAGGAGATTGGAAAGCGAAACCGGATGAAATCCGGCGGTCGCGAGCAGTTCCATCTCCCGCTCGAAATCGTCACGGGCAAGAATATAGCCGCGCTGGGTTTTGCGCGTGAGCGCGTCGATCTCGGAGCGCTCGGCAACCTCGTGATACATCAGGATTGGAATCCCGGCGTCTGCTCGCTGTGTCACAATTCAACGGCTCACTGGTTCTTTTCGGGATTGTCGACGGTTATCGTGGGTACGACCGTTTAATAACGCGCCATTGATTGTTCGTACTGACACTGGAAAACTGCATTACGAATTATATTACAACTTGACCTGTCCTCCCCCACCGCCTCGGGCCTGCTGTCGCGGATTCCGGGTTCAGCGCGCCTTACCGTTAATCATTTGGTTCACTGCGTCCATCTGATAAACGGCCGTTCATCCACCAAATCAACCATTTACGTTTGATCGGCGATTTTGATTTCGCTATGTTCAGCTTGCCAAGGCGAGCAAACAAACGCCGGCTCTCTGCGACGGATTCAAGCGCTTTCAAAAGCGAACCTGTACATGGAATGGGAAGGGGTACACAAGATATGACGACTTTCAAGGCTGTGGGACGCGCGATATTTTTTCTGCCCATCATTATCAGTTTTTTCTTGATGACAGCCTGCGGCGGTGGAGGAGACACGGGCTCAACCACTACCACCAGCACCAATTCCAGCACCGGCACAAATACCGGCACGGGCACCGGTACCGGGACCGGCACGAGCGGTACGTATACCTTGAGCATTATGTCTTCCGGCTCCGGCACCGTCACCTCCGCTCCGGGCGGCATCAACTGCGGCAACACTTGCAGCGCCGGTTACACGAGCGGCACGAGCGTGACCCTTACCGCTACCGCCGCTGCCGGCTATACCTTCTCCGGCTGGAGCGGAGCATGCACGGGAACAGCGTCAACCTGCTCGGTATCGATGAGTGTGAACCGCAGTGTCGGCGCCACCTTCGCGATGACAGGCGCGGCGGCGGGTGCGCCGGTGATCGCCTTCTCCGACCTCGACAGCGGTCCCAATACGGGAGGCCAGAACAACAACGGCGTGTTCGTTACCATCTGGGGCAACAACTTCGGCGCCACGCGCGGCAGCGGTTTCGTCACCGTCGGCGGCGGTCAGGTCAACAACTACCCGCTGTGGTCGAACAACAAGATCATCTTCCAGCTGGGCGCGGCTGTGGCCAGCGGTAACGTCAACATCGTCGTCACCGCCGCCAACGCACAATCATCCAACGGCCTGCCCTTCACCGTTCGGGCGGGCAGCATTTATTTTGTAACTCCCAACGGCACCGGCAATGGCGATTTCGCGACGCCCATGTCACCGACCGCCGCGTACGCCGCCATGGGTCCCGGAAAGACCTTTTATTTCCGCGCCGGCACCTATTCGGGAGGCTACGGCGATGGCGGGGTCTACGGCGATCGAAATTATTCTCTCGGGCAGGCCAAAGGCGGCACCGCCGGCAACCCGCTGGCTCTCGTCGGATATCCCAACGAAGTAGCGCAGTTCGTCTCGCCGCTGGCGACCGACCGGGAAAACATTTCGTTCGCGGACAACAGCGGCCAACCGGCCAGCTACGTCACGGTCGCCAACCTGACCCTCGTCGGCGGCGCGGCCTGCATCAGCGACGGCGGGTGGTATCTCACGCCGAAGTCGGGCGGCACCAACAACCGCATCGTCGGCAACATCATGTCGGCGCGCTACGGCGGCAGCAACACGATGACCGGCATGCTCCTCATCCAGAACGATCACTGGCGCGTGTACGGGAACGAATTCAAGGATACGGGCACCGGCGCTCCGATCAACAACAACCACGGCATCTACAACCAGGCCGCGGCGAGCGATACCGAGATCGCCTGGAACTATTTCCACGACTTGCGCATGGGACACGTGATCCAGGTGCACACCGATCCCTACTACGTGTACACCAACGTGCGTATCCACGACAACGTGCTCACCCAGGGCGCCAACGGCGATTCCCGCGGCATCAACGTGGGCAACGCGCTTGCCGGCACTTACGGCTCGATTTACAACAATATCCTTTACAACCTGGGCCAGAATTTCAGCGGCATCATGCTGTATTCCGGGGACTGGAAGGTCTACAACAACACGCTGTACAACGTGTATGCGACCGGCGGCATCATCTCGCTCAGCAACCTTCCGCGGCAACTGGGCGGAGCGCCGGCCAACTGGAGCCCGCCGACCGCGGACATCAGGAACAACATCATCTACTCCGACGGCCAGTCGGTCTACATCGGCGCCGAAAGCGGCGCTTCCCTGTTGCAGACAACCCTGTCGAACAACATTTACTACAACTTCGGAGCCGCGCCAGTCCAGGACATCACGGCAATCACCGGCAATCCGTTGTTTGTAAACGCCGCGGCCGGGAACTTCCATCTGCAGAGTGGCAGTCCCGCCATCAACACCGGCAATACCGGCGTTGGCACGGTGGTAAGCATGGATCACGACGGGGTCAACCGCCCGCAAGGCGGCGGTTATGACGTGGGGGCGTACGAGCAGTAGTATTTCTGCTTGCCGTTGTAATCAAGCCACTTACGACCGGACTCCTCGCTTTTCTCCGGCGCATCGACAAAACCCGCGGTCTTCCGGACCGCGGGTCTTTTTTTGCCACGATACAAAATTTCATGACGCCCCGAAGATGGGCGTCAGGAGCGCCGCCATGAAAAACATGCGCTGACAGCTTCGACAATGCGTTGTTATACTGCGACATCGCCCCAAACCAACAAGCAAAACACCATGACCCTTTTCTCCCCGACACGCCTGTTACGCCTCGTTTGTCTTGTGCTCGCGCTGCTGGCCAGCCCCGGGCTCGCATGGTCGGCCATGCCGCCGGTGATTTTTTATTCCGACCTGGACAGCGGACCCAACAGCGGCGGCCAGGATGACAATGGTGTATATGTCACGGTGCGGGGAAAGAACTTCGGTGCGACGCCGGGTACGGTCACCATAGGCGGTGGGCGCGCCAAGAACTATTTAACATGGAATGACACAAAGCTCATCTTCCAGTTGGGTCCCGAAGCCAAAACCGGCGACATCGTCGTCACGACGGCGGACAATCAGCCGTCCAACTCCATTCCGTTCACCGTCAGGCCCGGCAGAATCTTCTTCGTTTCCGCCAAGCACTCGAGTCGCGGATCCGGAACCCATGATAACCCGTGGCGCTCGCCGGGATCCTTCTACGGCAAGATGCGGCCCGGCGACACGGTTTATATCCGGGAAGGCGTTTATTCCGAGCAATACTCGGAGACCAATTGGGGTTCATATAACTTCACGCTCGGCCGCGCGGCCGGCGGCGCTCCCGACAAACCCATCGCCTTCGTCGGCTATCCCGGCGAGACCGCGGGTTTCAAGGCGCCGTCCCGCTCTTACGGCAATTTCACCTTCGCCGACAGCACCGAGACCCGGGCCGATTACATGACCATCGCCAACCTCACGTTTCAGGGCGCCGATTTCTGCATCGGCGGAGGCGGCTTCTGGCAGAGGGAAAAAGGCGGCGCCGCGCATATCCGGATCGTCGGCAATCGGCTGTCGGCAAAATACGACGGCAACACCATGACGGGGCTGATTTCGGTGATGGGCGATTCATGGCGGATTTTCGGCAATGAATTCGCCGACACCGGCACCACGCCGCCGATCAACAACAACCATGCGCTTTATATCATGACCGGCGCCAGCGACATCGACGTCGGCTGGAACCGGTTCAGCAACCTGCGCATGGGGCACGTGATCCAGGTGCACACGGACATCCCCTATCGCTACCAGGATATCCGCATTCACGACAACGTCATCACCGCCGCGAGCGTCAACGACTCCCGCGGCATCAACGTCGGGCGCGCGCTTCCGGGGACCTTCGGGGCGATTTACAACAACGTGCTGTACAACATCGGCCAGAATTTCAGCGCCATCGCCATCTATTCCGGTGATTGGAAGGTGTACAACAACACGCTTTACAACATCCGGGCGACCGACGGCATGATCTGGATAAGCGGCCAGGCGGGCCAGACGCCGACCGCCAGGATCGTCAACAACATACTCTACTCGGACGGCCAATCGCCCTATGTCACCACTCTGCATGGAGCGAAGTCCGGTCAATTGACGCAGTCGAACAACCTCTACCTCGGTTATTCCAGGCCGGACGCGCCCGAGACAAAGAATGGAACGAAGGCGAATCTGCTGTTTCAGGATCCGGCGGCGGGCGACTTCCACCTGCGACCCGGCAGTCCGGCGATCGATGAAGGGTCGGAAACGGTTGCGCCGGTCGTCACCCGCGATCACGATGGAACGCCGCGCCCCCAAGGCAAGCGTTTTGACGTCGGCGCATTCGAGGCCGTGGCGCCTGCGCGTTAAGCGCCGGCCCGACAAAAAATCAGCCGCCCAGCTCCGACACGGCCTCCACCAGAACCGGCTTGGCGTGCAAAAACGCCGTGGTGCGCCGCTTGGTTTCTATGTCGCGATAAATAAAAGCGGCCTGTTCGCTCGACACGCCGAGACAATTCGCGAGTTCTTCCGCGGACCGGGCGTGATTATGCGCCCAAAGCGACAGGTCCATCTTTTCGTACGGCAGGGCAAAATAAAATTCGTCCTGGCCTTGCGGCAAGCTGTAGGTATCCGTCGTGGGTTTCGATTTGCATATCGCATCCGGCAATCCCAGATGGCGCGCCATGGCATACACCTGGGTCTTGTACAGGTGGGCGATCGGCTTCACGTCGGCCGATCCGTCCCCGTTTTTGACGAAAAAACCCTGGTCGTACTCGAGCCGGTTCGGCGTGCCGACCACGGAATAGTGCAGCCGGTCGGCGTGGAAATACTCGATCGTCTTGCGTATGCGCTGCTTGTAATTGGTCGCGGCGACGATCTGGAGATACTGCTTGTGGTCCAGTCGCTTTTCGTGGCGGGCGCCGTCCGGCGCCTGGACAACGAGCTTGAAGTAGTTGAACCGGCCATCGACGCCGCCGCCGATGACGATCTTGTTTTTCCAGTCTTTCTGATAGTCCGGGAACACGGTTTTGATGGCTTCGTCGCGCCAGCGGTAACAACCGATCGCCTCCAGCGTCGGGGCGATGTCCTGTTTGAGGTATTCGATTTTCAGGTGCTCGGCGAGCAGCCGTCCCAGATCCTCGCTGGCCGAGGAGGAGTCTTTTTCCGGAAGCAGCAGTCCGAAAACCCTGCCCGGGCCCAATGCCCGCACCGAAAGCGCCGCGCACACGGAGCTGTCTATACCGCCGGAAATCGCCACGACCACGCCACGCCGATGCTGCTCTTTGACGACGATCTCGACCAGACGCCGGCAGACATGGTCGGTCACGGCCACTGGATCGATATCCAAAACACCCGATGTCAATTTAGCTGCTGCCACACGCTTCTCCCGCTCGTTATCGAGCATCAATTATCCCGCCGACGCCAGTTTCCCGCGCACATACTTCTCGATCTTTTCCAGGCTGTCGAGATTGTCGGGAACCATCTCGGCGTCCTCGACGCGGAACTTGTACGTCTCCTGTATGAAGGACACGAGTTCCAACACACCGGTGGAGTCGATGATGCCTTTTTCGATGAACGAAACGCTGTCCGTGATTTTCTCCGGTTCGCCGCCCATCAAAAAGTTATCGAGGATGTATTGTTTGACCTGTATTTTAATGTCACTCATGCATGCTCCCACCTGTCAATTTCTGTTGTTTCTCTTTCAATATTTCCGGCAACGAATCGATTATAGACGGTTTTCCGTCAGTTCTTTGCCGCCAGGAGAAACCGCCTCACCTTCCCCGAGGCGGTGCGCGGCAGGCTGGCATTGAACTCGATATGCCTGGGCATCTTGTAGGCCGGCAACCGGCGCAGGCAGTGCGCCTTGATGTCCATCTCGGAAAGATCGGCCCCCGGCCCGGGAACGACGACGGCCTTGATCGTCTGGCCCAGAATCTCGTCATCCACGCCGACCACCGCCACCTCGCTGACGCCCGCGATTTCCGCGATGGCTTCCTCGATGTCGGCCGGGTTGATGCGGTGACCGCCGCTCTTGATGATGTCGCTCTCCCGGCCCTGGATAAAAATATATCCGTCCTCGTCCATGTAGGCGATATCGCCGGTCTTGAGCCAGCCGTTCCTGATCACCTCGCCCGTCGCCGCGGGATCGTTCCAGTAGCCGGCCATGATATTCGGCCCGGCAGCATGGATTTCGCCGACGGTTCCCCGCGGCACCGGGTTGCCCCATTCGTCGCGGATCTCCAGCCGCACGTTCGGGATCGCCATCCCTGCGGAGCCGAGTTTTTGTTCGAGTTTTTCGGGCGGCAAATAGGCCAGTCGCGCGGTCGCTTCGGTCTGTCCGTACATGACGAAAAATCGTACGTGCGGCGCCTCCGCCTTCAATTTTTTGATGTGCGTCGGCGTCATCGCGCCCCCTGCCTGGGTCATATACCGGAGGCGGCGCAGATCGTAGTTATTAAGCTGGACACGACTCAGGATAAGCGCGTACGTGGAAGGCACGCCGGAAAATCCCGTAATGCGCTCGGATTGCATCCTGGCGATCACGTTATGCACGTAAACCAGGCTGTTTTCCAATACCAGCGCGCCGCCGACCGCGAGATGCGTGTGCAGAATCGAAGCGCCGTAAGAATAGTAAAAGGGCAGCACGTTCAGGCAGCGGTCGTCTGACGCAAGCCCGAGATAGGAAAGAATCGACTCGACATTGCTCGCGAGGTTGCCGTGGCTGAGCGTCACTCCCTTCGGCCGCCCCGTGGTGCCCGACGTATAAATGATCGCCGCCAACTGGTCGGGGTCGGGGGCGCTGAATGGAACCTCGCGGCCATCCACGGCAGCCATGACGGCGTCCCAACGGCTGGCGCCCTTGATCATGGATTCGGCGCCGCCCACGCAGATCAACTGCAATTTCGGATCGACGGCGTTCATCACCTCGCTAAGTTCCGGATGCCGGACATCGGCGATGAGCCAGCGGGCCTCGCAGTGTCTCAGCCAGTTGACCAGGTCTCTGGCTTTCGCCGCGGTATTCAGCCCCACGGCGATCCCGCCTCCCAGCAGCGTGCCGTAGTAGGCCGCGATGTACTCGGGTGAATTCTCCAGAAGGATGGCGACACGGTCTTCGCGCCGGAGTCCCCGGGTTTTCATGAACTCGCCCAGGGCACAAACGTCGTGCCACAGCTGGCCGTAGGTCACTCTTCTGTCGCGATGAACAACCGCCTCGGCGTCGGAATGCCGTTCGACGCTGCGTCGCAGATTATCGATCAGGGAATGAGACATGAGTCAGCGATTCCCGGACCGGCCGCGAGGCAACGAAGAAACGAGAAGCGCGCTGACTAACATAGAACGCCGGTGGCCGCCCATATGGAAAACAGATCGGTGATCTCGAAACACGTTTCAAGCGCGACGAAATCGAAAGCCACGTGGCACAAACTGCTCTTGCTGATTTTTCCGGTATTGGTTTTCGGCAGGGCCTGGATGAACACCACGTGTTTCGGCGCCATGAAATTTTCGAGGTGCGCGAGACAATGCCGGATGACGTCCTTCTCGGTGTAGTGATATCCCGGTTTCTGCACCACGTACGCCTTGACCGCCTGCCCCAGCACCGGATCCGGCACGCCGACCACGGCGCACTCCTGTACTCCCTCCAGGCTGTCGATCACGTTTTCCACTTCCCGCGGGCTCACCTTCTCGCCGCGGCTCTTGATGATGTCGTCCATGCGGCCGACGAAATACAAATAACCCTCCTCGTCGGTACGAAAAATATCCCCGGAGTACAGGATATTCTCACCGGGATAGGGACCCGGTTTCAGGCATTTGGCGGTTTCTTCGGGTTTCCCCCAATATCCCCGCATGACGTGGCTGCCGCGGATCACCAGCTGGCCGGTCTGCCCGTGCGGCAGGCGTTTGCCTTCCTCGTCGATCAGATACACCTCCTGATTGGGCATGCCGCGTCCCACGCTCAAGGGCCGGATATCGAGCTGCTCCGGAGGCAGGTAGGTGACGCGCTTGCATTCCGTCAGGCCATACATGGAAAACAGCCGTGCCTGGGGAAACAGGCGACGGATGTCGCGAATCTGTTTTTCCGTCAGGGCGGCGGCGGTGTTGGTGATCAGGCGCAGCGACCGGAGGTCATAGCGGGAAAGATCCAGATTCGACAAAAGCGCGAACATCGTCGGCACACCCGGAAACACGGTCACCTTTTCCCTCGCCATCAGCTCCAGGACCTGCACCGGGAAAACGAAAGACCGCTCCAAAACGACGCAGGCGCCCAGCATGAAGCCCATCAGGATCTGATACAGGCCGTAGTCGAACGCCATCGGCATCGCGCACAGGATGATGTCATCCTCGCGAAGTTCGAGATAGGAGGAAACCGAATCCTGGGCCGTGAGCATGTTTCGATGGCTCAACATGATGCCCTTGGGTTCGCCGGTCGACCCGGAAGTGTAGATGATGGCCGCCAGGTCCTGGTCGATCGTCTTCGGATGATCGGCCGGGTTTCCGTCGCGAGCCAGCGCCTCGTCCCAGGAAATACCGATGGGAGATTCCCCGGTCAGGATGCAGGTCTGAATGCTCGATCCCGACCCCAGAACGGGCTCAAAGGTCTCCCGCAGATGGGCGTGGCTGATGAGAGCGCTGGGCTGGGTCTCCTTGACGATATACGCGAACTTATCCTGCTTGGTGAGCGGATTGATCGGAATGAAAACCGCCCCGACCGCGAGCGTGGCATAGATTGCCGTTACCGCTTCGGGCGAGTTGTCGAGGAACAGCGCGACCCGGTCGCCACGCTGTACCCCGCGATGCTGCAGGAACGAGGCAAGCCGCCGGACATCGCGCGCGAGCTGTTCGTAGGTGCAGCGTCCTTCCTTGCAGACGAGCGCGACTCGATCCGGCGAACGCCGCACGGTATGTTCGAACGTATGATGCAGCAAGCTTGGACGCGACCGAAGCATGTCAAACCGCCTTTGCCAGCTGCGAGAACCTCGTGTCGGCGAAGGACGTCGCCACCCGGGAGGAACGGATGAACATATCATCGACGAGCATGGCGGAGAGAATGCCGACGAAGGCCATGTTGTCGCCGAACCCGATGGCGCGGCCGGCGCGGCATTTTTCCACGAGCTTGGCCACGGATTTAGGGTCGAAATAGCCCGACGCGCGCAGACGTGACTCGCTCAACAGCTCCGCCACGTAGGGAAGCGGCACGCCCTTATGAAAGAAGCTCTGGCTGTCGGGAGCGCGGTACGGCTGCTTGGTGCGGGTGCGGATGCTCTCGGGCAGCAGTCCTTTCATGGTTCGCTTGAGCAGGTATTTTTCGGTGAGCCCCATGAGCTTGTAGCGCGGCGGCAAGCGGTTCGCGAACTCGATCAGGCGATGGTCGAGAAACGGAAACCGTCCCTCGATGGAATTGGCCATGGCCACGCGATCGCCCTGGGAACTGAGCAAATAGCCGGACATGAGCGTATGCGCCTCGATATATTGATCGCGGCCGAGGGGCAGCCAACGCGCGATTCCGGCCGGCAAGGTGCGTTCGATGGCGGCGTACGGATCGAAGCCGCTCAGGGCCGCGCGCAGTTCGGGACTGAAGAACTGCCAGATGCGCCGCGTCGTGGTCCAGCGCGGGATGTGGCCGAAGAACGGCTTGTCCTTGTGCTCCATGCCCTCGCTGAAGAATTTCTGGGTGAAAACCCGGCCCGCGGCCGGCGAATGCTTGAGGTACGGATAGAGACGCTCGAATATCCGCGGACGGAATTCGGATTGCGGCACGCGCGCGCAAAAGCGCCTGATTTTGGCTTCCTTGAAGATGTCGTAACCGCCGAATACCTCGTCCGCGCCCTCGCCCGTCAGCACCACCTTATACCCTTCCGCGCGCACGCGCGCCGAAAGCAGCATCAGGGGAGTGGGCGCGGTGCGCACGACCGGCGTCTCGGCGTGCCAGACGGTGCGCGGGAAAGCCGCGCCGATGTCGGACGCCGTGCAACGAACGTCGGAATGACGGGTGCCGAGATACCCGACCAGATCCTGCTGATGCCGGCTCTCGTCGAACTCGGCATCCTCGAACGTCACCGAGAAGGTGCGCAATGGCGTGTCGGTGAAGTTCTTGATGATGGTGGTCACGATGGAGGAATCGAGCCCTCCGCTCAGGTACGCTCCCACCGGCACGTCGGCGCGCAGCTGCAGTCGCACCGCGTCGATCAGCAACTCGCGCAACTCTTCGGCATACGATTCGCCGCTGCGGGAATCCGGCGGTATCGCGTCCGGAAAGGTCCAATCCCAGTAGCAGCGCACCCGGATCTGCCCGCCTTCCACCGTCATCAGATGGCCCGGCGGCAGCGCCTCGATGTTCTCGTACACGGTCGCGGGAGCCAGAGGCGACCAATAAGTGAAAATTTCTCCCAGGGTAACCGGATTGAGCCGGCGCGTGACCTCGGGCAGCACGAACAGCGCCTTGACCTCGGAGGCAAACAGCAGGCGGCCGTGCGTCTGCGTGTAAAACAGCGGCCGGATGCCGGTGCGGTCGCGCGCCAGGATCAGGCGTTGTTTCGTCTTGTCCCACAGGGCGATGGCGAACTGGCCGTTGAGATGCTGGACGAACTCGTCGCCATACTGCTCGTAGAGATGGACGATGACCTCGGTATCGGAGTGGGTGTAGAACGCGTGCCCGCTCTGCTCCAGCGCCCGGCGCAGCTCGATGTAATTGAAAATCTCGCCGTTGAACACGACCCAGACGGTCTTGTCCTCGTTGTGGATCGGCTGCCAGCCGCCCTCGAGGTCGATGATGCTCAGGCGGGCGTGGGCCAGCCCCAGCCTGTCATCGGCATAGAAACCGAAGCCGTCCGGACCGCGGTGTTCGAGCATGCGGATCATCGCGGACAACTCCGGCTCGGCGGGACGGGTTCCCGAGGAGATATCAAGAATGCCTGCGATGCCGCACATGGGCTGGGTCCTCCGGAAGCAGCTATTTTTCCCTGCCGTGCTTCGCCCTGATGCTCTCCGTGCCCGGTTTCTCCGCTTCCAGCGAATCGGCGATGCGTCTCAGCAGCGCTTCGATGTTGGCAATTTTCCCGGCGAGGGAGGTCAGCGTCGGCGTGACGCCCTCGAACCTTCCAATCTGATTGTTGATGTTCTCGAGCACCTTGGTGTTGTCGCGCAACAGCCCCTGCGTTTCACTTCCGCCGACGGCGCCGATTTCCGAACGACGCTTGTTGATCCGCCTGGCGTAAGGCAGCCACTGCAGTTCCTCGATCGCCGTGTTGAGCGTCGCCATGGGCACGGAATGGATATTGTCCGCGAAGGCGCAGGTCATGGCCGTGTCGCACAGGGTATTGATCAAGCGCGGCAGACCGCCGGTGTATTTGTATATGACCGGAAACGTATCCGGCGCAAAAACCCCCGCGGGGTCCCGGGCGCCGGCGATCCGCAGCCGGTGCTGAATATAATCGCGTGTGTCGTTTTCCGTCAGCGATCTGATGTGATACCGCAGCCGTACGCGCTGCAGCAACTGTTCCATCTCCGGCGAGTCGAGCATGTCGTTGAGCGACGGCTGGCCCACGAGAATCACGTGCAGCACCTTTTCCTTGCGCGTCTCCAGCCCCGAGAGCATGCGGATCTCCTCGAGCACCTTGAGGCTGAGGTTGTGCGCGTCGTCGACGATCAGCACCAGCTGCTTGAGCTGAAGAAAATTGTCCAGCAGGAAGGTGTTGAGCATGTCGATCAGCTCGACCTTCTTGGCGTTGAAGGGGTTCAGGCCGAACTCGACCAGAACCGCCTGCAGGAACTCGACTTCGTCGAGCTGGGTCTGGAATATCTTCGCCACCAGCACGTTTTCGTCGAGCTCGGAAAGCAGCTTCTGGATCAGCGTCGTCTTGCCGCTGCCGATCTCTCCGGTGATCACCACGAATCCTTCGCGGTTCCACACGGTGTAGTCCATGTAAGCCTTGGCGCGGGAATGCGCTCCGCTCATGTAGAGAAATTCCGAGTCGGGCGTGAGCCGGAAAGGCAGTTCATTCAATTTGAAAAATTCGAGATACATGGCGGCGTTATCTCCTGTGCAAGGGAGTAAACAGGGGTCCGCTGCTGTACAGAAGGGTGATGAGTGCGCGGTTGTCGACGAAATTGAACGACGAAACGGTGCTGTTACGGTCGTGATGACGCGCCTCAAGACCCAGGCTGACGGTACGGCTCAGGTGGTGATTGAGACGAAGACCGGAGTTTCGTTCGGTGTCGCGCTGGAAGAAGTTCAGATACTCCGTTCGGGTGTACTGCGTAAACAACGACGCCGTCGTCAGGGCTGACACGAAATAATCGATCTGGAGACGCCCGTAGGTTTCCTTGCGGTCCTGCGGCGTCGTGGCAAAGTCGAACTTGCGCCGGCTGGCCTCGAATAGCGTGCCGAACAGGCCGCCTCGACGCGTGTAGAAGATTGCTCCGCCCTTCGAGGTGTAGACGTCGCCGGTGATGACGGTGCGGGTAAGTCCGGACGGGGCAGCCGTCTCTCCGGCGCCGGTCGCGGTCGTCGCGAGAACATCCGAGCCGGTGTTCGAAAACTCCTTGCTGGCGGTCGCCCCGAACCTGGACTCCTGGGTCACCTGGCGAATCCATGATAACCTGGCCAGCGTCCCATCGACGTCGGCCCCACGATCGAAGCTGGTGCGGGTGCTGCCAAGATCGATCACGTACTGTGAACGCGAAGGCTGGAATTGGCCCCTGAAAAAGATGTCCTGGGTCACGAAGTCATTGTTGAGCGCGGTATTGTCGTATTTGACGCCCAATACCCGGTAATTCAGCGACAGGGTTGTCGTCGGCGAAGACTGATACAACCAGCCGGCGGTGCCGGTGAAACGCTTGTTGTCGGCGTTGACCTGGCCGGTGTAAACATCGCCCACCCGCGCTCCGAACGCCAGCGTATGCACCGGGGCGATCCGCAGATAGACATCGGGGCCGGTGCTCAGGACGTTGAGGTTCGTGCGGTTTGCCGGCGTGTTGACCCCGGTGGAATCGATCAGGCCCTGCTGGTAATTGTCCTCCAGCGTCCAAAGAAAACGTTGCGGGGATATGGTCCAGACAGCGGATGAGTTCAGGTCGAACAGGGTCTCGTTGTCGAAGCTGTTCCGCTGGTAATCGTAGTAGGTGGCCTGCGCGTGGACGCGGGCAACCAGATCGGCGGTGTTTTCCCGATAGGCAAGGCCGGTCAGCAGCGTGTGGATCCAGTCGCTGCGTTCATCCGTCGAGGTCAGCCGGATGTTGTCGCTGTGCTCGCCCTGGTATCCCACCCCGTAGGCGAATTCACCCGCCTGCAGCGGCTCAATCACGCCGCTGCACAGGAGAATCCCCGTCATCAAAAACCTGCCGCGATTCCGTTCTTCTTTTGCTTGTACATTTTTCACTTCGCCCGTCCTGGCTTGGTTGCGACAGGGCCGAAAAGAACATCCCGCAAGGCCACAAACGGATTCAGAATGCTGCGCCACCGGAAAGCCGGCCACGCGGGCTCGTTGTTGAAAACGATGCCGAGCAGCTTCTTCTCGCCGATGGCTTTCGTGCAGGCATCGATCTGAGAATCCATGACGCGTCCGTACGGCACCACCAGCACGACGTAGTCGCACAGATCGGCGAGAATCTGGGTATCGGCGGATTCCGTCATCGGCGGCGCGTCGAGGATGATATACCGCTCCCGGTAACGCTGTTTGATGCTGTTCAGCATCTGATTCATCTTGGCGGAGGTGAAATATTCGGTGGAAATTTCGCGTCGGCCGCCGGAAGGAATGATGCGCAGCCGTTCGATGCCGACCGGATGTATGATCTGATTGATATCCATCTCGGGATGTTCGAGGTAGTCCGTCAGACCGTGGAAAGTGCCGGGGCCGAACAGGCGATGCAGCGAGGGATTCGTCAGATTGCAATCCAGCAGCAACGCCGTCTTGCTGGCGTCGAGCGCGAACGCAACGCCGAGATTCAGCGACACAAAGCTGCTGCCGCCGCCGCTCGCCGCGGAAGTCACCATGATCACGCAGTTCCGGCCCTGGGATTTCTGAAGTATCTTGGTCCGGATCTCGCGGAAGGCGCGAACCGCTTCATTGTCACCCACCTCGGGGTGGATGATGCGATTCTGGGCCATGATCTGTTTTTCGAGAGGCGATCTCTCCCGCATGCGGGCGATCGCCTGGTTCACGTCGGCGCGTTGTTCGATAAGCGCCGTCGCGCTGCTCGCGGCCAGCGGCTTCTCAGCGGGTGGCGCGTCCGGACGCGGCGACTGCGACGAAATGACCCGTAAGCCGCCCGCGGTACGCGCCTTGTTCAGGGCTTTTTCGATCTTGCTCACGGCTATATCACCTTGGTGAATCGCAACATGGCGATCAATGCCGTCACGAGCAACGCTCCGCTCACGGCGAGCGACAGCCATTCCGTCTCGCGCCGCGCCACCTGCGTTTCGGCGGGCGACCACATATGCGGCACCACCGCGAGCAATTGCACCTTGCGCTTGTCGGTAATCATCGACCCGAGCCGGATGCGCGGATCCAGGTAGAGTTTGGCGTACAGCAGTCCGAGCGGGAAGGCAACGCCCAGCACCAGACCGCCGATGATGAAATGCAGAAACCGCAGGCCGTTCGGCTCGCGCGGAAACACGGCCGGTTCCTGGACCTTGATCGTGAGGCCCTGTTTGTCCTTGTCGAGGTTCATGGACACGCGCGCGTTTTCGCGGCGCCGCAGCAGGTCCTGGTAGATGTCGCGATTGACCGTGTAATCGCGGGTGAGCTCGGCAAGCGTGGCTTCGCCGCCGTGCACCCGTTTGCCCCGTTCCAGTTCCTCGGCCAGCTCCCGCCTGGCCTCCGCGATACGGGCGTTCAGCATCTCGATGGTGATCTTCGTCTGCGAAAGATCGTGCTTGAGCTGCTGGTACATGGGGTTGTTGATGACGCTGTCGTTGACGATCACCCGGCCGGCCGCCTTGGCTTCCGCGCGCCGTTGCTGGTCTTCGGCGATCGCCTGATTCAGGTCTTCGATCTGATGCTTGAGCTGGACAATGTCCGGATAGGTGTCGTGATAACTGAGTTGCAGCGTTTCCAACCGCGCCTGGAGTTCCGCGATTCGCGAGCGGAACTGACCCTCGCGGGAAAGCGCGGTGGCGACCTCCGCTTCGCCGGAAAGCTGCTTCTCCAGCGCGACTCTTTTGACATCCGCCTCTCTCATGTCCTGAGTCGACTGTTCGATCCGCTGCTGGAGCTGGTTCAGGCGCGTACTGACATCGGCGTCGCTTCCCGGACGCGCATCGAGGTTGGCGGAGCGGAATTCCTTGAGCTGATCCTCGGCCTTGACGAGTTTCTCATGGTATTCATCGGCCTGCTTGTTGATGAAATCATACGCGGATTGGCTTTCCGCCGCCTTGGCGCCGAGGCTTTCGGAAATGAACAACTCGGCCAGCTTCTGGGTGATCTGGTAGGTGCGATCCGCGTCATCATCCTTGTACTCGATCTTGATGATGTCCCGGCCGATGTTCGTAATGGCGGTTCGCTTGATCAGCCTGTCGATGAGCTTGTCCTGTTCCGTCAAGCTGGGATTTTTTTTCAGCCAGCCGCCGGTCTCCAGGATCTGATTCATGATCTTGCGGCCGTAGATGACTTCACGCGCCAGCCGCCCGCGATCCTGCACGTCGGTCGCCACCGCCGCGCCCGCCATCAGGGGTTGAATGACCCTTTTGTCTTCGACGAGAATGCTGGTGGACGCCGTGTACGCCTTGGGCCATGCCAGGCCCACCAGCAGCAAGGCGAAAACCACCGCAATGAAAGCCGCGACCATGGCCTTGCGGTAATGGAACGCTTCGTTGACGAGAATCTTCAGCTGTTGTTCCGGAAGCATCTTCATCGTGCGGCCCCCTTCGCTAGAACAACCGCTCCGGCACGGTCACCACGTCCCCGGGCCTGAGTTCGAGATTTGTATCGAGCTTGCCTTTCGTGAGGATGTCGGCCAGATCGATGTCGAAGATTTCGGTCTTGTTTTTTCCCTTGCGGTACAGCTTGGTGCGTCCGGGGGAGGAAAAATCATTGACGCCGCCGGCTTCGAGAACGGCGTCAAGCACCGTCATGCCCTGGCGATAAGGCATGGAACGCGGCGTGCGCACCGCTCCGGTCACGCGTATCCGGGAAAGGAATTCATGGCTGCGCAGTTCCGTCAGGATCACCGTGACATTGGGGTCACGGATATACGCCGTAAGCTTGTTCTTGACGATCGCCGCCACTTGGGTCGGGGTATTTCCGCCCGCCTCGACATCGCCGATCAAGGGCACCGATATCTTGCCATCCGGACGCACCGGCACCAGAACCGAGAGTTCCGGATTGTGCCACACCGTTATCTGTAATCGGTCATCGACGCCAATCCGGTAATCGCCTTCCACGTAGGAGGCGAATCGATTGGTCTCCTTTTCCGTTCCTTCCGCGGTATCCCGTGTCGATGCACAACCGGACATCAGTACCGCAACCCCTGCCAACACAACCGAAAAAACACGATATAAATTCATTCTTGAATTATTGCCTGTAATAACTTTGTCTGAATCCAGCGAACGCGTGGTGGACAGCGCCTGACTCCTGACATCATGTCGTCAGGCGTCTTGATTATTGTGGCGAAGGGTTATTATTCTTCCGTCGTTGTTTCTGCCAATCTTCTTGCAGCTACTTCGGTGATCCCGCCGCAAACCGCGCTACCGTGGCTTCTCCCACCGTTACCTTGACTCCGGCGGCATTATACAGCCGAAGCGGATAAATGTGTTCCTTGAAGCGGGGTTTTAAAGAAATCATATAGCGAAACATAAGGTTACAGAACGATACCGGCCGTTAAAGATGGGCGCGCGATTAACTCTTTTCACGAATGGAATTTAGTTCACCTTTTATATAAGGTTAGACAGTTTCATCGCTGCAATGCAGCCGACCAAGGCACATCAATCAACAACCCCATAATAAATAAGTAAGGCCTCAGCTATTCCGGCGGAAGTGCGTCTCACCACAAACACCCCCCATGAACGAACAATACGCCAATCATTACCGCATCCTCGGGATTCGGCCGGGAGCCTCCTGGAAGGAGCTGCGCAAAGCGTACAAAGGCCTTGTCAATGTCTGGCACCCGGATCGCTTCCAGCAGAATATCGAGCAGCGAAAACTGGCTGAAGAAAAAACCAAGGAAATCACTCAAGCCTACAAGGAACTCGCCGAATACTACAAAAAATTCGGCGGGCTGCCGGGCCCGTCCAAGGTCGCGGAGACCTTCCCCGCGGAAAATATTGCGCCACACGAGACCCCGGAAACACGTCCGGCGCCCGACATCCAGGAAACTCAAGTCCCGGCTGCCGACGGTGCGTCACCCCAGACACATGAAAAACGGTGGTCGAAATTCGAGGCCCGGACGTTGGCCGTCACCGCGCTGGCGGGTTTCGTTTATTTCGTCTGGCAGATACTGCCATGGGACCGCTCGGATATTCCGCCTCCGCCCAAAAAACAGGCGGAACAGACGGCCGATGCACCGATCGATGACAATTCAAACCGGCGTGAACCCGCTCCCGAAAAATACTTCACCTACGGGTCGCCGCTGGGAGAGGTCTACGCCATCCAGGGCGTGCCCACCAGAACCGAACGCGACATCTGGTATTACGGAAAATCCAAAGTCTATTTTTCCAAAGGCAAGGTGCTGCGATGGGAGGACAGTCCCGACAGCCCGCTTCGGGTCATGGCCGCCGCCGAGAACGACAAATTAAACACGATGTTTTTCAGCGAAGGTTCGTCCAAGGAACAGGTACTGGCCGTGCAGGGCGCCCCCGACCGGGACGCGGAGAACGTATGGGACTACGGAGCGTCAAGGGTTTACTTCGACAACAACCGCGTGAAAGGCTGGGATGAATCGCCGTTCAATCCGCTCAGGGTTCGACGCTGAACCCGGCGCCGTCCGGCCGCGCGCAATTCAACGCGCGCCCTTGCCGAACAATACGGTCTGCGCCGTTTGAAAGAGAATGATCAGATCCAGAAACATCGTGTGGTTCTTCACATAGTAAAGATCGTACTGCAGTTTCTGCATCGCATCTTCGACCGTGGCGCCATACGGATAACGTATCTGGGCCCAGCCGGTAATGCCCGGTTTCACCGCATGCCGTGAAGGGTAATAGGGAATTTTCTTCGTCAGGTCCTTGACGAAAAACGGACGCTCCGGACGCGGGCCGACAAAACTCATGTTGCCCTTGAGTACATTGAAAATCTGCGGCAGCTCGTCGATGCGCAGCATGCGGATGATCCGTCCCACGCGCGTAATCCTGTCATCCTGTTTTTTCGCCCATTGCGGCACGCCGTCGCTCTCGGCGTCCTTGCGCATGCTGCGAAATTTGAGGACGTTGAATACGTGCCCGTGCTCGCCGATCCGCTCCTGACGGTAAAGAACCGGCCCGCCGCTTTCGATCCAGATCAACAACGCCGTCATGAGAAACACCGGCAGCGTGGTCAACAACAGCAGGCTGCTTGCCGCGATATCGAATATGCGCTTGGTCATGTCCTTGAAGGAACCGCGCTGAAAACCGTCGGAAAAGATCATCCAGCTCGGATTGAGCGACTCGATCTGAATCTGCCCGGTCTCGCGCTCGAAGAAGGAGGACAAATCCACGACCTCGATCCCCGCCAGTTTGCATTCCAGCAATTGATCCGCCGGCAAACCGCCGTTGCGTCGCTCGCGCACGCCCACGACGATTTCGTCGATACGGTATTTCCTGGCGATGGCGAGTATGGAGCCTTGATCCTTCAATACTTTGGTTTTGTTCAGGCAGCAGTCGCCATGGGGCAGAGGCAGACAGCCCACCAGATTGAACTTCTGCGTCCCTTCTTCATCGCGTTCGAGCGTTTCGATCTTGGAAGCCCGACTGCCGGCGCCCAGCAGCAGAACGCGCCGCCGCAACGCGTCTATTCTGAACACGCGGACGAATAACAATCGAGTCAGCGCGGTGCCGATGAAGGCAAAAAGAAATACCAGGCCGAAGACGCCGCGACCCATATGCAGGTCTGGAAATACGTAGAAAACCAGCAACATGACAATCAATCCCGCGAAGAAGCTGCCGACGAACCGCGCCGCGTAGCCCCATCCGCCTTCCTGTTTGAGGTCGCGTTGATGCAGTCCGAAGGCGGTCATGACACTGAGCATGACGAGGGAAAAAACCAGCGCTTTGGGGAAAATCGGTCCATGGGACAAGAAATACTCTCTTTCCCCGCCGGTGAAACGCAGACTCACGCCGATATACATCGACGCATAAAGAACCGCCGCCTCGATCACTACCAGCAGCAAAATCGGGAGCGGTATATAGTGCTTGAACAGTCGGATCATAGAGCAGCTCTGTCAATCCTTATACAAAGGCCCCGTTACATTCCGTTGAATATCCAGCCGTCTGTATCTTCGCGCCCGGTCTATCGGACCGATCCCGGCCGAGCCTTCCAAATACCACCTTTGCAGGCGGTCGGTCATTGCAAACAGTCACTCAAGGATTGAGCAATTACTATGCCAACAAAGGAAAAAATCGCACGAAAAAACAACCATTTTTCGCGAAGAAATCAGTAATTTTGCGATGCCGATGTCTGTTTTCATTTTTATTGCTCTTAAATTTGCAGGACACTTATACCAAGCGACTTATTCAAATTACCAGATACTCAAATGCAAAGGGGAGCCCAAAGGCTCCCCTTTATAAAGATTGGCGCGCCGTCGCCCGGAGAGATTACTCGGGCCTGCGGCCCTCCACCCCTTCGGGGCCGCCGTCGCTGCGCTCCGGCGTTCGGCCGGCTGCGCCGGCGTCGAACTGCCTATGATTTTGTCGGGAGTTCTCATCTCTCCGACATTTCCGTAACCAGCCCACTGCGTGGGCTGGGATATATGGCGCGCCCGGAGAGATTCGAACTCCCGACCGCCTGGTTCGTAGCCAGGTACTCTATCCAGCTGAGCTACGGGCGCAAAACATGTTTACGAAGGCGGGCGATTATACTCGACAGGGACGCCGCAAAAAAAGCGTTATAACAACGAATCGGATCAAGTCGGTAAAGAGTGTTTAAAAGGTTATACGCGAAACAGGAGGGCGGAAGAGCCGTAGAGTCTAACGGGAAACAGCTGGAAATCAGGCTGCAAACCCATGTATTCAGGCGAATGGTGGAGAGAGGGATTATTCGGGCCTGCGACCCTCACCCCTTGGGGGCTCGCGTCGCCATGCTCCGCGGTTCAACAGCGCTGCGCGCAGTGGTCGAACCGGATTTAAGAATTCATCGAGGGCTTGAATACGCTTTACTCACCCAGCTTTAGGAAAGGGGGCTT
>DAIDLH010000090.1 GCA_027449605.1 Candidatus Muproteobacteria bacterium
ACTGGCGGAGAGGGAGGGATTCGAACCCTCGGTACGCTTTTGGGCGTACACACACTTTCCAGGCGTGCTCCTTAAACCGCTCGGACACCTCTCCGGGACTCTGAACTGTTTCGGCTTACGGCCTTCCCTGGCGCGCCGCCCGGCTCGGCATCCATGCCTCGCGCTCGCTGGCGCGAATGTTCACCGGACATTCGCAAAAGCCCCAGCTCGCCCGCTCGGACACCTCTCCGGGACGAATCTGGCAACGCGTGCCAAAAACGGGACGGCAAGGGTAAACTACCCGGCACATCTCCGCAACGCCGAGGCCGAGCATGCCGCGAAATCAAGCGCCGATGCCTTCCGAACTGGCCGCGCACCTGAGCCGCCGCAGCGCGCCGTATCGCGATCCGGTGGCGCGCATCGACTGGGACCGCCTGAGCACCCGGCAATACTGGCTGCCGCCCGAAGCCGTTTCGCTGCACGGCGATCCGCAATTCATGGCTCGCCCGGAAGCCGAGCGCATGCGCCTGTCGCAGGTCGAATTCCTGAATTTCATCGAAGCCGGCCTGTGGCTCGAAGGCATGTTCATGGAGCGCATCGCGCGTTCCCTGCGGCGGGATCGCCACAACCTCGCGGCGCTGAAATACCGGCTGCACGAAATGCGCGAGGAGACCGGGCACAGTCTCATGTTCCTGGAGCTGATGGAACGCAGCGGACTGTCGCTGCCGCACCGGCGGCATTCGCGACAGCGGCTCGCGAACTTTTTCGGCCGCTACGCGCCGCTCGAATCACTCGGCTTCTGGATGGCGACGGTCATCGGCGAGGAAATCCCCGACCGTCTCAACCGCTATATCCGCCGGCACGACCGCGAAGTCTGCCCGGTCGTCGTCGAAATGAGCACGCTGCATCTCATCGACGAGGCGCGGCATATCAGCTACGCGCGCGAGATGATGGAAAGCCGTCTCGCGGCGTTGCACGGCTGGCAGCGCCCGCTGTTGCGGCCGCTGCTGCGCCGGCTGGTGCACCAATTCGTCGGGGTGTTTTATTATCCGGACGCGCGGCTCTACGAACTCGCGGGATTCTTTCCGGGGACGGAATGGGTTGCGCGCGCGAAGCAGAGCCGGCAGCGCCGCGAATTCATGGAACACTGCCTGCATCCGACGCTGGAAATATTCCGGCAACGCGGGTTCCCGCTGACAGCTTGTAAATAACCACGTACGTCGATCCGTGTCTCCCGTAGGGTGGGCATTGCCCACCAACTGCGGCTCCAAATGTTGTCGAATGGTGGGCGGTGCCCACCCTACATCTATTTTTTCTAATCAGGCGGCGTGCGCGAGCTGGCCGAGGCCGCCGCGCAGCACCGACACCTCGAAACCCCGCTGGCTCAGCAGAAACGCCGCCGCGCAACTGCGGCTGCCGGTCTGGCAGAAGACGATATAGTGGCTCTTCGGATCGAGGCTCGCGGCCTTGGGGCGCAGCATGGGAAGCGGCAGGTTCACGCTGCCCTTGATCGTGCCGTGACGGAATTCGTCCTCGGTGCGCACGTCGAGCAGCTTCGCGCCCGCCTGCGCCTGTATTCTGGCCTCGTCCAGCGTCACCCATTTCACCAGCGGCTCGCGCATCAGCGCGTCGAAATCTTTCTTGCCGATGCGCATCAGCACGCCATCGGTCAGCATCACCACCGTGGCGTTGCGTGGCGCGCCGGACAGCAACGCTTCCTCGCCGAAGCCGTCGCCTTCGCCCAGTTGCGCCAGCAGCGACACCTTGCCGGTCTGGTCCGCTTTGCGCGAGACGCTCGCCTTGCCGATTTTGATGACGTAATAGTTCCTGCCGGGCTCGCCCTGGCGGACGATCACCTGTCCTGCCTTGACCTCGACCGGCTCGAAACGTGCGAACAGCGCGTTGATGTTGGACGGCGGAAGCTGCTGGAACGTCGCGCTGCGCAGCATGCGCATCATCCACTCGGTGTCTTCGCTGCCGTCGAATTCGGTGACTTCGTAGCCGGTGGTCTGGTCCCAGGTCAGCAGCCGGTCCAGCAGATGACTGTCCACGCGCGCGATCGTGACCGGCGTCGTCGCGGTGCCGGTGTACTGGCGCGGCTTGAGTTGCGCCAGCGCGTAACGCGCTTCGTCGCTCCCGGCCTTCACGTGCAAAGACTGGCTGGTGCTCGCCGAGGTCAAATCCACCTCACCGTCAATCAGATAGATGGAATAACTGTCGCGGTCACCCTGTTTGAACAGCTGGCTGCCCGCTGGCAGATTTTCAACGACAGTCTTGGTCGCCAGTTCCGTGAAATTTTCCGGTGTCAGCGAATTGATGGGAACCAGATTTTTGAGAAAGTTTTTGTCCATTCCGTAGCAGGGATTTTCATGAAGACATTCCAATAGTAGAACATTCCTGTATGAGTAGTGCAGAAGAAATAATGTCGGAGTGACATAAAAACGTAGATAAGAAGCGGAATTTTTAAATGACTTGTTTACTATAAATCATGCCTTTACGATTTGCAGACCCCAAGGATTGGGGGACCTAAAAAAATTAAGATGAATTTATAAAGGAGGAGATTTTGCCATGGATGGCAAAAGACCTTTCCCATCCGACATTATTAGTCTGTTTGTTATCATCGCGGTGCAGATTGGTGGATTTGCTCTTTTATGGAGCAAGGATGCCTCACCGCCGGAATATGTTTATCTGCCTGCCACGACCGACAAAACTACCACTGGTTCACCGACAAATAGTCCGGTCGTCGTTGTCAGTCCGCCCGATGAAAAGGCTTTGCGTAAAGTCATCCAGGCCGTACTGGAACAAGAATTAACGGCTTATATTGTGCGTAATTCACCGTATTTATCGAACAAAAAAGAAAAATCCAATCAAGTCAGATTGACCGGCGTAGAAGAAAATTCAGCAGAAAATATGCAGGCATATACGACAGCTTCGTCCGTTGTGCAAAACGCCATTGCTGCTGGAACATGGACGCCAGAAGACAATGCGAAAATGGCGTTGCAGGCCCGTCAACTGACGTCTGCGCAACGCGACAAATTTCTGACTGATATTGCTAACGCCATCAATCGACAAGAGCTAAAGCCTCAAATCTTGCCACTCTTTTAAAGGAGGACAACGACAAATCTGCCGCGGTTGAGTTTATTTGACTAACCATCAACAGGAGACTGATATGAAATTTCTTAAATGCATTGCCATGCTCTTACTATCATTGACACCTTTGCTCAGTTTCGCTAATGGCACTTACCAGCGCGGGACAGTCTACGCTTTTAGTTCCGGCAGTTTCGGGTATACCCAAGCTTATTTTAATGTCCGGTACAATCCAGCGGTGACTAAGGGACAGATAGGCGTGGGCATTACACCGGGCCAACAAATTGCAATTTACGCGGCATCGAGTTCCAACAACGCACAGTTCATTTGTACCGCTACTCCGACAAGCGTCGGTGCTGACCAATACGCACAGTGGGAACAACTTCTTGCACCGATTATGTCGGGCGGGAATGGAGCATATATATTTGCGAATGCAACCAATGGTGTCTGTAGCACCATAACGACACAGTCGGGTTCTTCTTATCTCGATTAAATTCGATCGCTAATTCACTTAGGAGACTAAAATGAATTTATTTAAATGTGCAGTTATGTTTTCCTTGCTAGTTATTCCGGCGCTCAGCTTTGCTAACGGTACGTACGTACCCGGTGTAGTAGTTGTAAATAGCGGCGCCACACTCGCACAGGGTTATTACAATGTGCGGTACAACCCAGCTGTAACAACAGGCCAAGTAAGTGTTAGCATCTCCCCGGGTAGTTATTACCAGATTTATATGGTGGACAGCATCACGGGTTCCGGTTTTACATGCATTTCTGGATACGCAACAAGCAATTACTCAGAAATTGAAGCAATACTCGAAAACGTAGCTGCGGGTGGAAATGGTGCGTATATTTCGGTAAACAGAAATACGTCAGACAATAGCTGTTATAATGTTAGCGTATCGTCCGGCTCCGCTCACATGGATTAATTATCAACAAGAAGATATTCGCGGTGCAGTGCGAACACTGCACCGTTTTTTTATGGCAATAGATTTGCGTTCTCGTGGATTTTACCTTGATCTGGGTGAGAAGTATTTTAAAGCCCGTCGAATACACGACGCCTTAGCGGTTTATAAAGAAGCCATTGCCCACAATCCCCATGATGCAGGCTTCCACAATAATCTGGCAATTTGCCAACTGTTGTTGGGAAATTTCTCTGAGGGATGGCCAGAATACGAATGGCGGCTCAAGATAGCAGAATTCGCGCATATGAAGTTTGCGCCAATTCCTTTTTGGAAGGGCGAGCCGTTGGATCAGAAGGGAATCGCCATAATGCCGGAACAAGGATTAGGCGATACGATCCATTTTGTGCGATATGTTCCTTTGCTAAAAGCGACGGGTGCTACCGTCATTCTAGGATGCCGCAAGCCACTGTATAAGTTGTTATTGGGAGTGGCAGACGCAATCGGCATCATAGGCGAACCAGGTTTTTCTTATCGTGTGCACTGTCAAGTTTCTTTGATGAGTCTGCCGTATCTGTTTGGTACCACGTTAGAAACAATTCCCGATCAAGTTCCGTATCTTAAGATCCCAGTCGATGCTGGACAAGAAGCCGTATCTCGCATAACCGCCAGCTCGAAAAATCTACGAGTCGGGTTGGTATGGCAGGGCGCAAGCAATCGTTCGTTGCATTTAAAACAACTGATACCTTTGTTGGGGATATCTGAGATCCAGTTCTTTAGTTTGCAAAAGGGGCAGGCTACTAACGAAATTGAATCGATTCGGGAGGGAAAGATTGTCAATTTAGACCCGTATCTTCCTGATTTCGTGGATACTGCGGCGGCCATTCAAGCGCTGGATTTGGTTATCGCTATAGATACATCCGTGGCACATTTAGCGGGAGCCCTAGCGAAGCGCGTCTGGACCTTAATTCCTTTTGTGCCAGATTGGCGTTGGATGCTGAACCGCGAGGATTCGCCTTGGTATCCCACTATGCGCCTGTTCCGCCAGCCCGCGCCAGGAGACTGGGCTTCTATCATCAGGCGCGTTTCCGAGGAATTAAGAACTCTGGTGGGGGCCAAATAAAAAATGGCGGAGAGGGAGGGATTCGAACCCCCGTGGCGTTTCCGCCCATCTGATTTCGAGTCAGCGCCGTTGTGACCGCTTCGGTACCTCTCCGGAGAAACGGGATTATATCAGCCACATTCAGGGGTTGGCCAACAGCCGAACGAAAATGATTTATGCCGTTTTCTTCAGCCGCTTGCCGGCGTGCAAAACAGTAAAACCTATGATCTCCTCGCCCTCATAACGAATGATCACATCTTCATCCGTCATTTCGCTGTCCGTGGCATGACTGGGTTTCTTGAAATTCACATATAGCGTATCCGCTTCGGCATCGTAGGTCAGCCAGACAGAATGCTGCGGCGCACGATTGACGGCGGGAATCAGTTTCAGGTATTCCTGAAAATCGATCAAGGCCATAACTGTTTCCTCTTCGCCAGGGACCGAACCCGGCGGGTCAAAAATGCGGTAATCACAAATCCATCGTCCGCTAATTCGCGGCACACGACAACCAGGAACTTCCCCTGCTCCAGCTCACGCAAGGCCAGCAGCTCTCCGTCACCTCCGGCCAGGATGCGTTCCGGTTTGAAAATCGTTTCCAATACCTCGGCGCGCAAACCGGCTAATTCGCCGTGCTCTTCGGTGATATGCGTCCAACGCTCATCCGTGAGGCGGATCGTGACGCCATTCCTGGAACTGATCGAATCAATCATAGCCCATCCCGGGGACGAACATTATACCAATCTGCGCGATTTCAGCCATGCATGATCTGCGTGACAACCGTTCCGCACTGCACTAGGTTTACGTCTATGGACCGTATCGCGCTCGACCGAAGGACCGGTATATTCCACACCGTGTTCCGGATTTTCCGTCCCGTCCTGCTGATTCTGCTGCTCCCATCTTTCCTTTCCTGCTCGCTGTTCGAGAAGAACAAGCTGCAGCAGGTCAAATCCGCCGGCGAGCTGGTGGTGCTGACGCGCGTGAGCCCCACCACCTATTACGAAACGCCGGAAGGGCCGGCCGGGTTCGAATACGACCTGGTGAAAAGCTTCGCCACCTATCTCGGCGTCAAACCGCGATTCGTGGTCGCCGAGAAATTTAACGACATCCTGCCGCGGCTGATCAAGGGCGACGCCGACCTGGCCGCAGCCGGCATCACGGTGACGGAAGCGCGCAGCAAACTGGTCCGCTTCGGCCCGCCCTATCAGGAAATCCGCCAGCAGGTGATCTACCGTCTGGGAACCGACCGCCCCGCCGGCGCCGAACAATTGGTCGGCCGGCAGATCGAGGTGCAGGCCGGCACCAGTTATGCCGAGCGCCTGAGCGAACTGAAGCCGCAGTACCCGGAACTGAAATGGACCGAGGTGGACAAGGAAACCGAGGAACTGCTGCAACTCGTCTGGGAAGGCCTGCTTGAAATCAGCGTCGCCGATTCGAACATCGTCGCGATCAACCGGCAATATTTTCCCGAGCTTCAGGTCGCCTTCAATCTCCAGAAGCCCGAATCGCTAGCCTGGGCGTTTGCTCCCGGCGAGGACCGGAGTCTGCACAACGCCGCCGTGAAGTTTCTGGAACAAAGCCGCGCCTCGGGCGAGCTGACGCAGCTGATCGACCGTTATTACGGCCCGGCCAGCCGCTCGAACTTCGTCAACCTGAGCGTGTTCAAGGTGCGCGTGCGCAGCCGCCTCGCGCAATACCAGTTGCTGTTCGAAAAGACGGGAAAGCAATACAACATCGACTGGCGGCTGCTCGCCGCCCTCGGTTACCAGGAATCCTACTGGGACCCGCAGGCGGTCTCGCCCACCGGCGTGCGCGGAATGATGATGCTAACGGAAGAAACCGCCGATCAGCTCCAGATCGCCGACCGGTTCGACGCCGCGCAAAGCATCGACGGCGGAGCGCGCTATCTGCAAGGTCTGATCGATCGCATGCCGCCCGGCATCGTCGAACCGGACCGGACCTGGATGGCGCTCGCCGCGTACAACATCGGCGCCGGCCACCTGGAGGACGCGCGCATCATCACCCAGAAACAGGGGCGCGATCCGAACAAGTGGAGCGACGTGAAGAATTACCTGCCGCTGCTGGCCGAACCGGAGTGGTACACCAGGACCAAGAACGGTTATGCCCGCGGCCTGGAGCCGGTGATCTTCGTCAACAGCGTGCGCACGTACTACGACGTGCTGGTGCAGAGCGACAAGGAAGAAAAAGCCAAAAACAAACCGCCGGCTCTCGACCTCAAGGCGCCGGCGATCTGAGTCCTTCCGACGGCGGGGCTGCCGTCCCTCGCTTACGTCGGCAACCGACGGTGCCCGCTTCTTCAATGCGGTTTTGTTGCGCCGTGAGAAGCCGTCCAGCAACGATTCCGCGTATGCTGCTCAGCGCCAGCAGATCACGGTGTCGGCCGCCGCCACGACATCGAGAATCTCGTCGTAGCGACCGCTGCACGTCCGTACATTCACGATCGCGCCGAGACGGCCCAGCATGACGACCATCTCCATCAGTCCGGCGGGCATATCGCTTTCCCGGTAGAGAATGAGAACGTGCCGGGTCGCACTCATATCACGTACACCACGTCGGCGTTCAACAGGTCACGCGCCAGGATTTCGGTTGCCTGCGTGGAATCATCGAGCACCTCGCGCGGCACTTCGGCGAAGTCCAGGGCATCGAGCTGCTCCTGCACCGGCGCGGAATCGTCGAGCCCACCGAGCACCGCGACCTTCACGACATCGTCCGCCAGCGTGAGACCGGCGGCTACCCGCAGCGCTTCGACCTTGTTGTGCTTAGCGATGACGAGAATGTTTTTCTTCATGGCGGGCTAGAGCACGATCACCTTGTCGCACTCATGCGCCAGTTGGGCGTTCATGAGTTGGCCAGCCATCGTCACGCCCCCGGGCGCGGCGCCGCTGCCGTATTTCTCCCAGCTGTACTCGCAAGCGTCGATCCGCAGCTTTCCGGTGCGGGCAAGCTCGAGCAGGCGCGATGATGACAGCAGCCGCACGCCGCTGTCGGTCAGGAAGCATCGACATTGCCACCCGCGCGCCACGGCGGCGCGCGCCATGCCCACCAAGGGATCTTCCGCCGATTCATCGGTCGCCACGATTCCCAGATACATGGTTATTTCTCATCCGTTGCGCGAATTGGCGATCATGGCGTTTTATTCGTGGTCGCCGGCGCGCCGGCGGGCGTCGCCTGGCCCCCGGGGGAGAGCGTATACCCGACCAGGAACCCGACAAAGAACACCACCACGACGATGACAATCCACAAGCTCGTTTTCATGCGCCCACCGTTCGGTCTGTCTTCAGCCTTTACGGATGCGCCAGCGCATCGCGTTGCTGGTCTGCCGTGTCTGCTCGACGATTTCGTTGCCGTCCGTCTGGCACATGGCGATGATGGATTCGCCGGAGGAAGGGTTATCGAACACCAGTTCCAGGACTTCGCCATGTTTCAGTTTTTCCATGGCCTTCTTGGTGTACAACTGCGGATGCGGGCAAACGTAGCCCTGAACATCCAGCATGTAAGTACCGTCACTGACCTTCTCGAATTTTACTGCCATGAGTTACCTTCTCCTGCGGTCACCTGAATCTTGCTGGACATCGTCAAAGCTCGAGCCCCACCACTTCTTTCGCCATTTTGCGCTCGATCCACCAATTGAAGAATTTCACGCCGATGAAGCCGCCCACGGTCATTCCCAGGCCGAAGAGCCAGCCCGAGGGATCGCCGTTGGTGACCGTCGCAAAAAACGCACCGATGTTGCAGCCCAGTCCGATGCGCGCGCCGAGACCCATGAGGATGCCCCCGAACACGGCCCAGGTGGCGATCTCGGCCGAGGGCCATTTGAGCTTGAACTCGTTGTTGAGAAGCGCCATGACGGCCGATCCGCCGATGAGCGCGAACGACATCCACAGCACCGGATTCAATATCGGATTCGGCAAGCCGTTGTCGAGCCCGAAGAAAATGTTGCCCATCTCGTTGACGCCGAGCTTGTCGAGCACCCAGGCCGCGCCCTGCGCCTCCTGGGTGGTGATGTAGAAGTAGCCCGGGTCGAAGACCGTGTCCTGGATGCTGAGACCGCTCGTGTGACCCATGGCCTTGAGCAGTTCGCCGGCGTTGAGGATGCCGAAGTGCTGCTGCAGGCCCTGCATCACCCACATGTGTAGCCCGGCGGCGACGCCCAGGACCAGACCGGCGATGGCGGTGCGCTTCGAGGCGGTGATCATGCTCCAGTAACCGCCGAGTTCGGTGCGCCAGCCGCGATAGACAATCGACTTGTCGCGCAGGTAGCCCCTGCGATACCAGCGCACGTAGATCAGCGCCAGGATCACCACCGCCGGCAGGAACGAGTTGATCAGCGAATTACCGACGAACGCCGTGACAAACGGATTCGAGAACTGCGCCATCTCCCCGATCGTCCTGGCGGGCAGGTCCCAGATGTAGCCAGCGGTGAACTGGTCGTACCAGCCGTCCGTCGGCGTCAGGGACGCCGGCAGGTTCTTGGCGGCCGCCGAGGCCGTCCACGCCGCCGGCACCAGCTGATTGAGCCAGCCGCCGAGATCGACGAAGATCGCCTGCGTGAAGCTGAGCGACAGCACGACCAGCAGCGCCGCGATGCTGCCCTCGCCGGTTTTGTACAGCGAACCCGACGCGCAACCGCCGGTAAACACCATGCCGACGCCGAAGACCAGGCCGCCGATGACGGAGTACAGGCCGATCGGCGAAGCATGGAAGGTGCTCTTGCCGACGGCCATGACATAGGCCGCTACCAGGCTGAACAGCACGATGGCGATCATGATGCCGACCGCCATGCGCGGCACGCCGACCGCGAACAGGTCGCGGATCGCCGAGGCCATGCAGAACCGTCCGTACTGCAGCGCCATGCCGTAGATGAAGCCGAACCACAGGTAGGCGGAGAGGTAAATGTAACGCGTGTCCACCGAAAACGACCACAGCGACACGACGACGAAAAACCCAAGCACCAGGTAGGCGCGCAGGATGTTGTGGCCCTCGCCCGCCGCGGTTTCGACCGCCTGCACCGAAACCGAGTTATTCGTCACGTGACCCATCTTCCGTTTCCTCCGGTTCTTGAATAGCGGCGGCGTTTTTCTGCACGTAGATCCGCCAGCACTGCGTGTCCTGACAGGTGGCCAGATGAACGCCGTTGTAGTTCGGCGACATGAAGGGGATGGTTTCGACGGAGCTCAGGTTGTCGGTGACGATCTCGATGACGTCTCCCACCTCCGCCTCGGCGAGCGCCCGCTTCGTCAGCAGATTGGTGCGCAGGCACGTGTCCCCGACGAAGTTCATGGTCAACGTGACGTACAGACATCCGTAATCGGATATCTCGACCCACTCCTCCTTCACCCCGGTTATCTGCCTGTCAGGTTCCGATGTTTTGCGAACCAGCAATTCGGCAAGACCGCCGGACTCGAAAAGGCCCAAAAAGCCGGATTTTTTTATCGATAATTCCTTGACCATTATCCGTTTACCCTGTCTGTCCATCGCTTATCGGCCATTATTGGGGCACACAAGAGCAAATATCATGCCTGGACTTCAGAATTCGATTTTTCACGGTTTTTGAGGCGCGGATCGTCCTGTGGCGGGAAAAATCGCATCGTTAAATCGCAATAAACCGGACCCGCGGTGTTTCGAGATTGTTTTTTGCAATATGCCACGCACATCACGCTCATCCGCATGCATCAAGGGCGCCGAAAGTAAACGCAGCATGAAGCCGCGCAGTATAGGCTCACCGCGAGAAACCTTGCCAAGCCCTGACTCGGACGCACACCCGGGCAATCGGATTCCTCGCGGTCCTGCTTGCGTTTCCGGCGATGCAGAAAGCCATCCTTCGCAGCTGCGCATCGATTCGCCATTCAGGCCATGAAACTCCTGCGGGCGGCTCATCCGCCCGATGCTCGTCACACGGGTATCGCCCGGTAGCGCCACCGACTACGCTCTGCGCTGCGCCGCCGATTTCAGCGCGGTCCTCAACATCATGCACGGCAGCGCCGTCGCGCACGTTAACCGAGCCCGGCATTGGCCGCCAGTATCCGTTGTCCCAGCCACACGAAGCCCAATAATCCGACGCCGACCGAGAAGCCGCGATGGAAGAAGGCATGCCAGGGATACCGTTTCGCATACCGCAGCGCGACAACCGCGACCGCCACAATCAACAACTGGGCCAGCTCGATGCCGACGTTGAACGAGACCAGCGACAGCACCAGCTCGGATCTGGAAACAGTAATCAGCTTCAACGCGCCGACGAATCCCAGGCCGTGGACCAGACCGAAGAAAAAGGTCCACAGCCAGCGCCGGCGGATGTTCGCGCGCATGACGTTCTCGAACGCCACATAGATGACGGTGACGGCGATCAGGGGTTCGACGACGCTGGAGGGCAGCGAGATGGCGCCCAGGAAGGCCAGGGCCATGGTCAGGCTGTGCGCCAGCGTGAACGAGGTTACCGCCTTCAGCGACTCGATCGGCGTTCGGCACGACCGGGGATTCGTAAACGTTGTGATGCGTATGCGCGCCGACGATCACGTCGATGCCGGTCGAGCACGAGGCGAATTTGGTATCTTGAAAGAATCCCATGTGCGAAAGCACCACGACTAGGTCGGGGTTCTCCTGGGTGCGGATATCCGCCGCGAGCGCCGAGATATCGTCTTCGATGGCGAACGCCGCCGGAAGACTGCCTCCGAGGACCTTGAATCCCGTCGACGCATTGCCCGCAAGCGGGCTGGTAATGCTGATAATGGCGACCTTCAGGCCACCGATTTGTTTGATGATATATCTCGGGAAGACGAAGGCACCGGTTGTAGCCTCCTGCAAGTTTGCGCACACGACGGGAAACCTGATCTCACCGGTAACCTGCAAGAAATTGTCCTTGGGCCAGGCGAAATCCCGGTTCCCGGGCACCATGGCGTTATAGCCCATGGCGTTCAGTACCGGGATCACCGCAGCACCCCGAGTCAATTGCGCCACGGGTGAACCGTCGAAGGTATTGCCACCGTCCACGAACAGCGTGCGCCGTTCCCAGATCCCTTCCCGCATCTTCTTGACCAGCCCGGCAATCTCCGCGTATCCGCCGACCTTGCCTTCGGTCACGGCGCGCTGGGCATAGGAATCGACTTCGTTGAATTCAGCGTGGTAAACCGGCATGAAATACCCATGAGTGTCGTTGGTCCACAGTATCTACATTCAGGTTTAAGCAAGTGCCATTCTTTTTTGAGATAACTTCTAGCCCCCGGGCGAGAGCGCCGTCCTGAGCCGGCGCGGAATCCGGTAGAGCCATCTCGCGAGCCCCCAGGCGATCAACCCGGCGACGGCCAACGCGCTCACCGCGGCGACCGGTTCCGGGATCACCGGAGTCAGCCGCGCGGCGAGATTGCTCCAATCCAGACTGCGCATGGGATCCACGAGCGGCCGATAGCCGTCGAGCCAGAAGTTGACCAGTGTCCCGGCCACCAGCGACAGGCCGACGAGCCCGCCCACGTAGCGGAGCACGGCGCGCGTACCGAGCACGCGTTGCAGCGCGAAGAACTCGGGAAGGTTGGTGGCGGCGCCGGTCACCAGAAAAACGATCGCGGCACCGGGACCGGCCCCGGAGGCGAGCAGCGCGGCGACCAGCGGAATATGAGCGACGGCGCATACGTAAATGCTCGCGCCGAAGAGCGCGACGAGGAGCAGCGAGGTGAATGGCGCCGATGCTCCGAGGTAACGGCCGATCCAGTCAGCCGGGAGCACCACGGTGAGCACGGCGGCGAGGATCACGCCGACGCCGATGTAGAGCCCGAGCGTGGGGCCGAGCTCCGCGAAACCCCAACGCAGCGCGCGCCCGAGGCGCTGCGCGGCGCGCGGCGCCTCGGACGGCTGCGCCGCATGACAGACGCCCGAGGCGCAGCACGACTCGAGACGCACAGCAACGGGGGTCAGGCGCGCCCCGCTCCCCTGCTCGACGAAATATCCGATCAGAAACGGGGCCACCAGGCCGAAGACCACGTACGCCAGCATAAGCTGCGGGCCGAGCAACGCATAGGACAGGATCACGGCCGCCGGGTTGATCACAGGAGTCGCGACCGCGAAGGCCATTACGGCCGCCAGCCGCACACGGCTGAGGTAAAAGCTCACCGCGAGTGGAATCACGCCGCAACTGCAGATCGGCAACAGCGCGCCCAGCCCGACCGCGCCGAGCACGCCGTACACCCCTGACCGGTGCATGGCGTCGCACAAGCGCGCGGTCGGCAGGAACTCGTGGATCAAACCGCCGACGAAGAGGCTCACGACGATCCAGAAACCGGCTTCGAGCACGATCCCGGCGGCCACGGACGCCATCTGCGCGATTGCATCGGTCATTGCCCCTCCTTCGATCAGCGTTCGCCGTTAACCTTGTACCGCCTTGAGCTGGCCCTTCACCACATTGACCTGCGCGTCCAGCTGCCGCAGCAGCTGCGCCGGACATACGACGCGCCCTCCCTGATGGCAATCGGAGGCGGACTTGAGCAGCGCGTTGAGCAGGATCATGGAGACATGCAACTGGCGCAGTTCGGGCGTCGGCTGCGGACCTTCCTGGCGGACGATCCCGCGCAGCCGTTCGCGTTGCGCCTCCACGTCTCGCTGAAATTCCGTGGCTACGGCATGCCCCTTCGCCGCTGCCACCAGGGTTTCGGCGTGTTCGATCCACGCACGTTCCTCCGCCACCCCGCCACCCGACCAGGCCGTCGTCGACAGGCAGAGAAAAACCGCCGTCACGAGCCACCACCGTTCTTTCCATCGCCGCATCGGCGCGGAGTTCACTCGTCCAGCCGGTAACGCTTGATCTTGCGCCACAAGGTGGACTTGTCGATGCCGAGGATTTCGGCGGCGAGGCCCCGGTTACCCTTGGTTTCGCGCAGCGTCTTGGAGATGAAGTAGGCCTCGATCTCCTCGAGGCTCTGCGGCGCCAGGTGATCGAGCGCCCGGTTCAGGCCCTCCGGAGCCTTCGACAGCTCGGGCGGCAGCACGTCCACATCCAGCGTGTCGGTCTCGGTCAGGATGATCATGCGCTTGATGAGGTTTTCGAGTTCGCGCACGTTGCCCGGCCACTCGTACCGCATGAACGCCTGCAGGACCGACGTCGTGACTCCATTCACCTTCTTGCCCAACTGGGTCGTGATGCGGTTGATGAAGTAATTCGTCAACATCGGGATATCGTCGCGCCGCTCGCGCAACGGCGGCACATGGATTTCGATCACCTTGAGCCGATAGTAGAGATCCTCGCGGAACTGCCCGCGCTCGATCAGCTCGGGCAGCTTACGATTGCTCGCGACCAGCACGCGCGCATCGGTCGTGCGCGGTTCGGTGTCGCCCAGACGGTAGAAGCTCCCGTCCTGCAGCACACGCAGCAGTTTCGCTTGCAGCGTCGGCGGCGCGTTGTTGATTTCGTCGAGGAACAACGTTCCGCCGTGCGCCGCCTCGAACAGGCCGGCTCGGGTCCGGTCGGCGCCGGTGAAGGCGCCTTTCTGATAACCGAACAACTCGCTCTCGATGATGTTTTCCGGGATCGCCGCGCAGTTGATCGCGATGAAGCGGTTGTCCTTGCGGCGGCTCTGCGAGTGGATTTGACGCGCCACCAGTTCCTTGCCGCTGCCGCTCTCCCCGGTGATCAGCACGCAACAGTCATAGGCGGTCGAGGCGTCGATCAAGCGGCGAACGTTCTCCATGGCCGCGGTACGGCCGATCAGGCCATATCCTTCTTCGTAGTAGATGCGGTTGGCGACCCGCAGCCGGAGGTTCTCGCGCGAAAGCAGATAATGTTCCAGCGCCCGCTCGACGATGTGACGCAGCTCCTCGGATTCGAAGGGCTTGCGCAGGTAGTCGTAGGCGCCGTTCTTGAGGGCGGCGACGGCCGACTCGACCGTTGCATAGCCCGTGATCAACACCACCATAGTGGACGGAGTGCACTGCTTGGCAAACCTGAGCACCTCCATGCCGTCCACGCCCGGCATGCGCAGGTCGGTCACGACCACCGCGATCTCGGTGTCCTCGAGTATCGCCAGGGCATCCTGCGCGCTTTTGGCGCTGACCACGCTGGCCGGCAGTGGCGCGAGTATGTTCGCCACGAGTTCGCGCATGTTCGCGTCATCCTCGACCAACAGGATGACAGGCCGTTCGTCAGTACGCCGGTCGAGCGTCGATTCCCGAATCTCAGCTGCCATGGCTCATCACCTCCCCGGGTTGCGCCAGGGGCAGAGTCAGCACGAACCGTGCGCCCCCCTGGAACGCGGAATCACATTGTATGCTGCCACCAACCTTGGTGACGATCGACTGGCTGATAGCGAGCCCCAGACCGGTGCCCTTGCCCACCTCTTTCGTGGTGAAGAAGGGATCGAAGATGCGGCGACGCAGCTCGGGAGCCACGCCGGGCCCGTTATCCTCCACGACCACGGCGGCCTGGTGTTCCCCCTGCGTCCGGGTGCTCACCGCCACGCGCGGATTCCGGCCGCCGGTCGTGGCCTGAATCGCGTTCAGCAACAGATTCACGAGCACGATGTCGAGTTGCCCCGACGAAGCCTTGACCGCGAGCGTCGGCCCCGGGTCGAACGACACATCGACTTCGTAGCGCTTGCCCTGGCAAAAGATGATGGAGTCGACCACGTCCTTGACGACGGTGTTCAGCTCGCAGATCTCCATCTGGCAGTGGTCGCGGCGCGCGTAGCTCAGCAGATCCTCGACGATGCGCGCGCAGCGCCGCGCCTCGTGCGCGATGATCTGCGTGTACCGCTCGACCTGGTCCGTGCCGGTACGCGCGTCGTCTATCAGCTGGGCATAACCGATGATGTTGCCGAGCGGGGTGTTGAGTTCGTGCGCCACACCCGCCGCGAGCTGTCCCATCGCCGCGAGCTTCTCCATCGTGTAGATGTGTTCCTGCAGGTACTTGTATTCCGAAATGTCCAGCAGGCTGACGACGGCGCCGGTTTCGTTGAGGTTGTCCGAGCGAAAAAACGACAGATTCAGCGCGAAGTAGCGCGCTTCGCTGCCGACATGCAGCAGGATTTCCTTGTTGACGATCGGCCGCTCGTAAAGAAAGGCGTCGCGCAGGACTTCCCGACTCGATTCATCGAGCGCGAACAGGTCGAACAGGTTGTATCCGAGCAGGACGTCGTGCGAGAGGCCGAAGAGTTCTTCGGCCTCATGGTTGGACAGATTTATCCGCAGGTCTCCATCCACGCAAACCAGCGCTCCGGGAAGACTGCGCAGGATCGCCTCGTTGCGGTTACGTTCCCCGATGACCTGGTTCTGGCATTGCTCCATCTCGGCGAAGGTGGAGCCGAGACTCGACATCAGCAGGTTGTGGTCCGATACGATGCGGCGCAGAAAGCGATCAGGGAAACGCGGAACGGTGACCGGGTGAAGCATGCCTTCCTGGGCGCCCAGAATGCCATGGTGCATGGCGCGCAGCACTTTGCGATACGCGAGGTGCAGGTAGACCAGGGCGGCGAGCGCGGCCAGGAGCAAGCTTGCGAGCAGGATGCCGACCCGGAGCGGCACGGCCGCGTCTCGTGTAAGGACGTGATAGATGCTCCCCGCCGCCACCAGCAACAGCAGGCCGGCGAGCACCCATATCCACCGCATGGCCGAAGATCGACCCGCAGGGGGTATCGGCCAAGCCCCGCCGGTCAGCGCTTCTGCTTTGATGGCTATCGCGTCCCTGCTCGGATTGCTGAGAAAGGTCAGGCGCATGAAGGCTTAAACGTATGACGACCGGCCATTGATCATACACCCGGCCCCGGCGGGGGCGAAATCCGCCCGCCGGCGGCAACATCGGTGTTCACCGTATTGCTAAAAAATGAACTGAAACGCCACCGTCGCCTGGTTGTAGTCCCGCAGCGCGGCGTTCGTCAGGTCGGGCTTGCCGAACTCGATCTTGGCGTATTCAAAGGTGAGCTTGAGGTTCTGGCCGTCGAAATAGTAGTTGGCCCCCAGCCCCTTCCAGGTCTGGTCGAACAGACCGGTATTGACCCCATAATCCGACTTCTCAAAACGGAAATAGGGCTGCAGCCGGCCGATGCCGACCTTTCTCGGCAAGAGATAACCGCCTTTGACGTAGTAAGCCTTCAGCTGGGCGGACACCGGGAAGTTGGGGTCGGGATTGGCGTTGACGGCGTCTTGCGTGTCGTAGTTGAAGTAGGCACTGGAGAAGGTGTAGGTGCCGCTCTTCGTGGGGTACTCGTAGAACACGTCCGCGGTCCAGGCCTTGTAGTTCACCGGATCGGTGCGCGCGGCGAAGTTGGCGAAGGCGACGTCGGCCTGGTAGTCGTAGGCGAGCCCGAGGGTGAGCACCTTGCGCGTGCCGAGGTAGGTGCCGAGGTAGCCGTAGTCGGTCTCGGGGTCGAGCAGCGACCAGTGCACGCGGGCGGTCAGCCGCGGGGTGGACTTCGCCACGTTGTCGCCCTGGCGGCCGTCGGCGACCATGAAGCGGTACTGGAACTTGGCGTTGGCGAGGTTGCCCCAGACCGCGTAGCCGGTGTCGCGCGTGCCGCCGCCGTCGGCGCCGAAGGGCGTGTAGGCGATGACCTCGGCGCGGTCGATGGTGAGCGGCTCGTAGCAGGCCTCGAGGTTCTCGCGCGAGAACGTGTTCTTGAAGCGCCCGGCGAGGAAGCGCAGCCCGTCAGTGTAGTCGAGCGTGATATACGCATCGCGATAGTAGACGGAGCGGTCGGCGTTGCCGAGCTTGTTGTCGTTGCCGGCTTCGAACTGGGCGTAGAACCCCACGTAGTCGTTGTACTGGCCGGCGAACAGGAATCGATTTCGGCGGAAGAATGTGTCGTAGTAACTGGCGTCATTGGTTGCCGAAGTGTAACCGCGATACTGTGTCCACAACTGAGTGGCGTAGCTGAAGGTAATGTATCCCTGCTGGCCAAAAGGGATGGTCGGTCCGGCGAGCGCCGCCGCAGGTGCGACAGCGGCCAGTACGGCCCCCAACAGCCGGGCGCGCAACGAGAGTGGCGGTTTCTTCCTTTGATGGTTCATCATGGCTCCCCCACACACACTATTTGGTATTGGTTGTTCGGTTAGCCCCATTACTTCGTCTTCTGGTACGGTTTCATCAGGGCCGCGGTGTCCTCCGACTTGTGGCAGGCGGCGC